>JAQWKM010000192.1 GCA_029247845.1 Paracoccaceae bacterium
ACCTAAAAAACAATTGGGAAGCCCTAAACCAAGAATATTCAGGCTTGAAAAACTCGCCGAACTAATGGTCGGCCGTAAAGTCCTTCTTCGTGTTGACAAGAAACCTGCCAAACCGGGTGCTAAAATTCTTGATGTAGAGAACTTAAGGGTTGTAGATGACGTTGGAATCGAGCGTCTTAAAGGTGTAAACTTGCACGTATGCGCCGGAGAGGTTCTGGGAATTGCTGGTGTTGCGGGCAATGGGCAATCCGAACTTCTTGCAGTTTTAGGCGGGTATCAAAAGGCCACTGGGACAGTCAAAATAAATGAAAAACCCATTGAAGTTGGAAGTGCATCTCACGGCCAGAACCGACGCGCCGACGGGTTATCCCATGTGCCAGAGGATCGTCAGAAAGAAGGACTAATCATGGAGTTTACGGCATGGGAAAACTCGATCTTTGGATATCATCATGACGCAGATATTCAAAACGGCATTTTTATGAACAATGCGGCAATCCGCGATGAAGCGCAGGCAAAGATGGAACGGTTTGACATAAGGCCGTTAGACCCCCGTCTCAAGGCGCGGAATTTCAGCGGCGGCAACCAACAAAAAATTGTTCTCGCCCGCGAGATTGAGCGCGATCCAGAAATTCTGTTAGTTGGGCAACCGACACGCGGGGTCGATATTGGTGCTATTGAATTCATTCATCAACAGATTATGACGCTGAGGGATAAAGGCAAAGCCATCCTTTTAGTTTCGGTGGAACTTGATGAAGTTTTATCCTTATCCGATAGAATTGCAGTTATGTTTGACGGCAGTATTATGGGCGAGCGATTGGTAAGCGAAACCGATGAAAAAGAACTTGGTCTTTTAATGGCCGGTGTGAAGACTGGAACGAACTGATGCAGAAAATCCCCCAATGGGCAGATGTCGTTCTGGTTCCCCTTATTTCATTGTTATTGGCCACAATAATTTCTGCTTTGGTGATCCTTGCGATCGGGCAGGATCCCGTAGAAGCCGTGAAATTAATGGTTATAGGTGCATTAGGCTCAACATATGGCTGGGGATATACGCTTTATTATGCGACCAATTTTATCTTCACTGGGCTTGCCGTGTCAGTGGCTTTCCATGCCAAACTGTTCAATATTGGTGGCGAAGGTCAGGCCATGATTGGCGGTCTTGGCGTCGCGATTGCCGCACTCTATATTCCTTGGCCACACTGGAGCATCGCCTTATTAGCATGCACATGTTCCGCTGCAGTTTTTGGCGCACTTTGGGGATATTTACCCGCTATTTTGCAGGCCAAGCGTGGAAGCCATATCGTTATTACCACGATCATGCTCAATTTCATCGCGGCAGGATTGTTAAATTACATTCTTGTAAATGTTTTGCGGCCACCAAAGTCTATGGACCCGGCAACGGCTACTTTTCCACCTGCAACGCATCTTCCTACCTTGCATGACATTCTATTGCCGCTTGGCATGAATTTCTCACGCACGGCGCCTGCCAATATCACTTTGCTCATTGCTCTGCTAGCAGCTGTGTTTGTTTGGCTCTTAATCTGGAGAACAAGGCTTGGATATTCGATCCGCTCGTTTGGGCAATCTGGATCGGCCGCACAATATGCTGGCATAAATCCTGTCAAAATCACCGTCATCACGATGCTGATCTCTGGCGGCCTGGCTGGTATGATGTCCATCAATACAACGATGGGTGAAGCCGAACGATTGATCCTAAATGCGCCAGAGGGTGCTGGGTTTATTGGTATAGCCGTTGCCCTGATGGGACGAAGCCATCCTCTAGGAGTAGTTTTAGCATCCTTGCTATTTGGATTTCTCTATCAGGGCGGTGCAGAGCTCGCCATGTGGATGGCAATACCACGTGAGCTAATTGTAGTTATTCAGGCTTTAGTAATCCTTTTCACTGGTGCTCTTGATAATATGGTCCGTATGCCAATCGAAGCGTTCTTTTCTGCTCTACGTAAATCAGGAGATGCAAAATAATGGATGTCCTGAATGATCTTATAACCGTTTTGAATTCCACTCTTCGTCTCTCAACGCCCTTACTGTTGGCCTGCCTTGCTGGTCTTTTTTCCGAAAGAGCTGGTATTTTTGATATCGGACTGGAAGGCAAAATGCTTTGTGCAGCTTTCTTTTCCGCAGCAGTTGCCACCGTACATATCCCATGGATAGCTCCTACAGGGTCGGTATGGGTCGGTATGGCGGCTGGTATATTTGCAGCACTTACTCTTTCAGCTTTACATGGTATTGCCTCGATTACATTCAGAGGAAACCAGTTGATATCTGGGGTTGCAATTAACTTTCTTGCCACGGGTATGACCGTTCTTATTGCCCAAAGTTGGTTCAAACAAGGAGGTCGCACGCCTTCGCTCAAGGGTAATGGCAGGTTTAACCCCGTTGAGTTACCTTTTGCCGAAAGCCTAAAGGACGTTCCAGTATTTGGACCAATTTATCATGGTCTTATCTCCGGGCATACGATCCTTGTGTACATTGCGCTCTTGATGGTGCCACTCACTTGGTGGATGTTGTATCGAACGCGCTTTGGGCTGCGCCTACGGGCTGTTGGAGAGGCACCCGAAGCGGTGGATACCGCGGGTGTATCAGTGATGCAGCTGCGTTTTGCGGCTGTTGGTATTTGCGGTGTCTTATGCGGTATCGCAGGCGCTTATCTGGCAACAGGTTTACAGGCTGGCTTTGTAAAAGATATGACAGCCGGACGTGGATATATAGCACTTGCTGCGCTTATCTTTGCAAAATGGCGTCCATGGTACGCATTGATGGCCTGTATACTTTTTGGATTTCTCCAGGCAATCGCACTTCGACCTGACCTGATCGAGGCATATCTGTCATTTAAAGTACAAGTCCAGCTTTTGGATGTACTTCCCTATATTTTGACAGTGATCATCCTCGCAGGATTCGTTGGTAAAGCTACACCGCCAAGAGCCGGTGGTGAGCCCTACGTGAAAGAGCAGTAATAGATATGCGAATTATTGCATGTTTTGGTCAAGAAGCGCGCGAGTGATATTGCATTCATAGCACTCGCTAGTTTAGGACAAACCATGCAAATATATCTGCCAATTGCCGAAGTATCGGTCAATGCCTTTCTCCTTTTGGGCTTAGGCGGACTTGTGGGCGTTTTATCCGGGATGTTTGGAGTTGGCGGAGGGTTTTTGATGACACCGCTTCTTTTTTTCATCGGCATTCCACCGGTAGTCGCCGTTGCCACAGAAGCCAACCAGATTGTGGCATCCTCTTTTTCTGGGGCACTGGCCCATTTCAGACGACGAACGGTCGACTTTAAAATGGGTCTTGTGCTCATGTTGGGCGGACTACTAGGCGCAGCACTTGGTGTTTTGTTATTCAATTACCTCAAAAGCCTTGGCCAAGTCGATCTTTTAGTCCGGCTTTGCTATGTGATATTTCTTGGAATTATCGGTGGGCTGATGTTCATCGAGAGCTTGAATGCACTGCTAAAATCAAGGCAACCAGGCGGCGTCAAAAAAAGGCGAGAACGCAACTTGGTTCACAGCCTTCCACTTAAGGTTCGGTTTCGCACATCTGGCCTTTATATCTCTGCTATTCCCCCCTTCGTAGTAGGTATTTTTGTGGGTATTCTTTCTGCAATAATGGGGGTTGGCGGTGGCTTTATTATGGTGCCAGCAATGATTTACATCCTCGGCATGCCCACCAAAGTCGTGGTAGGAACCTCATTGTTCCAGATTATATTTGTCACTGCCTTTACGACACTCCTACATGCTACGACAAACTATACAGTAGATATGGTTCTCGCGGTTTTGCTCTTGGTAGGTGGTGTTATTGGCGCGCAAGTTGGAACCCAGCTTGGAACACGCCTGAAAGCTGAGCAGCTCAGAATTTTATTGGCCTTTATGGTTTTAGCCGTATGCGGAAAACTGGCCCTTGACCTGCTCTTGCAACCCGCTGAGCTTTACTCGCTTGGCGCAGCGCAGGGGCATTGATGGCACGGCTTCTGTTCGCCCTATTTATATTTTCCAGTGTGACGCTTGCTCAGGCAGAAGAAGTCGTATTGGGAATGAGCCAAAATAAGGTGGCTATTACAGCAACCTTTGACGGATCCAATATTCTTGTCTTTGGCGCGATCAAAAGGGACAGTCCGATCCCTAAGACTCCACTGCATGTGATAGTTTCAATTGCTGGCCCATCCAAGCCTGTGGTTGTCCGTCGTAAAGAACAGCGGCTTGGTATTTGGGTGAACAAAGATGCTGTTGAAGTCGATGCAGCCCCCAGTTTTTATGCCATTGCAACTACTGGACCGTTTCAAAAGGTCTTGAGCGAAACGGAAGATTTACGCCATAAAGTGTCGATAAATCGCGCTATTAGATCCGTTGGCGCTCCGATGGATGTGTCTAATGCACAGAGTTTTAGTGATGCACTTATCCGCATTCGGCGCGAGCAAGGGCTTTACCAATCACTAGAGGGTACAGTTGCCCTTGACCAACAAACGCTGTTTCTCACTACGATTAAAATGCCCGCCAACCTGACAGAAGGTGAGTATAGAACACGGATTTTTCTAACGCGCGAGGGTAAGGTATTAAACCAGTTTGAGACCAGCATCGACGTGCGCAAAGTAGGGCTTGAACGCTTTTTGTTTAAATTATCACGAGAAAACCCGCTCACTTACGGCTTGCTGTCTATCGCGATTGCAATTTTGGCCGGGTGGCTGGCTTCAGCATTTTTCCAAGTGATTAGAAGCAGATAACCCGATTATCTGGGGGCCATGCGAATGGCACCATCAAGACGGATTGTTTCCCCGTTAAGCATCTCATTTTGGACAATGTGACAGGCGAGTTTAGCGTATTCACCCGGCGCTCCCAACCGCGACGGAAAAGGTACCTGCTGACCGAGGGACGTCTGGACATTTTGGGGCAACCCTTCCAACAAAGGTGTGAGGAATAATCCGGGAGCAATCGTGCAAACTCTTATACCACTATCGGATAAATCGCGTGCCATAGGTAGGGTCATGCCAACAATTCCGCCTTTTGACGCTGCATAGGCAACTTGGCCAATCTGACCTTCATAAGCGGCTACAGAGGCCGTGTTAATGATTACCCCGCGCTCTCCGTCTTTGGTGATTGGTGCCCCGCGAAGCATTGCTGCAGCACACTGAGAGGCGCAATAAAAAGAACCAACTAAGTTCACGCCGATCACTTTAGAAAACATATCCGGATCGTGCGGTTCACCGCGCGAAATTGTCTTTGACGCTGACCCAATTCCGGCACAGTTGATTAAAATATGCAGACTTGAATGTGCCGCATCGACAGCCTTGACCGCATCGGCAACCTGGCTGGCGTCAGAGACGTCAACAGCTTTGAACTCTGCGCCAATCTCGGCCGCCTTTTGTTCACCAAAATCTGGATTCATATCAAAAATGGTAACTTTTGCACCATGCGCTGCTAAAGCCGTCGCTGTCGCAGCACCTAGGCCAGAAGCCCCACCAGTTACAATCGCAACTGTTTTTTCTGTAATCTGCATCTTTGTCTCCAATTTGCGTCTTTTGAACTCTAGCGGGACACCGAGGTCAATGAAAGATCGCAGATAGCCCTACGTCGCAAAGATAAGCTTGATTTTCCCTCATACTCTAGGGCACAGTTTGACAGCTAAATGTAATTGGCGGAAAGCTCATGAGTAGACCATCCCCTTCGGATAAAGATAAATATATCGCATTCTATCAATTGCCTACACGCTGGATGGACAATGACCAATACGGCCACATGAATAATGTGATCCACTATTCATTAATCGATACAGTCGTGACCAATTGGCAGCTTGATCAGAATCTCTTTGATGCAAGCGGGACTGACATTCGTTTCCTCGTGGTCGAAAGCGGCTGTCGATACCATGCCGAAGCTGGATTCCCCGATCTTATCCATGCTGGACTTCGGGTTGGCCATATCGGAAATTCATCTTGGTCATACGAAGTTGGGCTATTTCGCAACGAGGACCCGTTGGCCTTTGCAGAAGGTTTTTTTTCCCAAGTTCAAGTAGACGCCAAATCTGGCAAACCCACAGGGCTTTCAGATCAATTTAGAAAACGGCTTGAGCAACTTTTACTGCCCTACGATTAAGCTCCACACTAGTGTTCTCGCAAAGCATCACGCGATTTGTAGATCAGTTTCAAAACCAGTGGCCCGCACAGCCCTTGGGAGAAAGCTATAAGCTTAGCCACACTTTGAATGACCACATGACGCACACGTCATGCACCCTTCGACCATACGCAATTCATATTGGTTACAACTTGGGCATGGCTTGAGATCTCCAAAACTGACAACCTGTGCTTTTGGATCTTCTTTTAACCCAAGACCTTCACCTGCCAAGAATCCTGTAGTAATTAAGTGCTTTTCAATGACACCACCAATCGCCGCAAGGATCGACGGTATATATTTGCCATTAACCCAAGCCCCACCACGCGGATCAAAGACCGCCTTAAGCTCTTCCACAACAAATGAAACATCACCACCACGACGAAACACAGCCGAGATCATGCGAGTTAGAGCCACTGTCCAAGCAAAATGCTCCATGTTTTTTGAATTCACAAAAACTTCAAATGGACGGCGATGACCGTTCAAAACGACGTCGTTCACTGTAAGATAAATAGCGTGTTCACTATCCGGCCATTTAAGTTTATAAGTTTTTCCTTCTAGCGATTGCGGACGATCCAACGGCTCGGACATATATATGACATCTGCCCCATTATCGACTTCAGGGGTGGCGTCGCTTGTTTCAGAGACACTTAAAACCGAACCTGTAACTGCATTAGGGCGATACGTCGTGCAGCCTTTGCATCCTGTTTCAAAGGCTTCAAGGTAGACATTTTTGAATTCTTCAAAACCGATATCTTCAGGACAATTGATTGTTTTCGAGATTGAGCTATCGATCCATTTTTGCGCTGCAGCCTGCATTTTTACATGCGCTGTTGGGGCAAGCGTTTGAGCATTCACAAAATACTCTGGCAATTCTTTATCGCCAAACTTGTCCCGCCACATCTGAACTGCGTAATCTATTACTTCTTCTTCAGTGCGCGAGCCATCTTTTTGCAGAACCTTACGAGTATACGCATAAGCAAAAACCGGCTCAATCCCAGAACTGACATTTCCAGCATAAAGGCTTATCGTTCCTGTTGGTGCGATGGATGTTAAAAGCGCGTTTCGAATGCCGTTGTTAGCAATTGCCTCGCGCACGTCTGTGTCCATTTTCATCATTGCGCCAGACGCAAGAAACGGATCGACATCAAAAAGTGGGAAGGCCCCTTTTTCTTTTGCGAGGTCTACGGAGGCCAAATAGGCAACACGCGCAAGTGCACGCAACCATTTTTCTATTAACTCAACACCTCTTGGCGATCCATATTTCGTCCCCACCATAAGCAATGCATCGGCAAGTCCTGTAACTCCAAGACCAATGCGCCGTTTGTTGCGAGCTTCTTCTCCCTGCGCCTCTAACGGGAAATTAGAAACATCAACTGTATTGTCCATCATCCGCACAGCTATGCCAACGAGGTCTCTAAGCAAATCTTCATCCAACTGTGCATCGTCTTCAAAAGGGTTTTTCACGAGCCGCGCAAGATTGATAGAGCCAAGCAAACAGGCCCCATAAGGTGGCAATGGTTGTTCACCACACGGATTTGTTGCGGCGATTGTCTCACAGTAATTTAGATTGTTAGCTTGATTGATGCGATCTATAAAAATCACACCCGGTTCTGCAAAATCATAGGTCGACTTCATAATCCGATCCCAGAGTTCACGCGCCGATACTGTCTTGTAGACATTCCCCTTAAACCTCAGATCCCAATCCCTGTCGGCTTTGACGGCTGCCATAAAAGCGTCAGTGATAAGAACAGACACATTAAACATTCTAAGACGCGCACCATCCGATTTTGCCTCGATAAAATCTTCAATATCGGGATGATCGCACCGCAAAGTAGCCATCATCGCACCACGGCGCGAACCCGCACTCATGATTGTGCGGCACATAGAATCCCACACATCCATAAAAGACAAAGGGCCAGAAGCATCTGCGGCCACGCCGTGGACAAGCGCACCCTTGGGACGAATTGTGCTAAAATCATAACCGATTCCACCGCCTTGCTGCATCGTCAAAGCAGCTTCTTTTAGCATTTCAAAAATGCCCCCCATATCATCCGGGATTGTGCCCATGACAAAACAGTTAAAGAGCGTCACTTTACGCTTAGCACCAGCGCCTGCTGTGATCCGACCCGCGGGAAGAAATTTAAAACCCTCCAGCGCGTTATAAAATTTCTGTTCCCATTTGGTGGGCGCTTTTTCAACGCTAGCAAGGTCTTTGGCAATTCGCCGCCATGTGTGTTCCACCGTTTCATCAATCACGGTGCCATCCGCCTCTTTAAGACGATATTTCATATCCCATATTTGTTCTGCTATTGATGCTGCGAAATGATTCATGGCATATAATCCCACCCAAAGTTCTGACTAAACAGAGGATACAGTATTAATCCTAAGAAGGCTTCAGGTCAACTTGTCATATGCAAAATTAAGGCTAATGTGTTCAACAGCTAGAGGAACATCCATGTCAAACCACATACATCTAGTAAAATTATGCGTTGGGACCGAAACGGTCGAAGACTTACTCGCATGGCAATCAAGTTCGCGCGCGCAAGGGCGTGATGGATATCCGCGCCATGTCACCCGCATGTGGCCAAAACGCGAAGAGGCATTGCTAAAGGGCGGCTCAATTTACTGGGTAGTAAAAGGCTTTTTACAGTGCAGGCAGGAAATACTAAGGCTTGACGAAGTGAACGGGAAAGATGGAATTCGCCGCTGTGCCATTGTTCTTAACCCAACGATCATTCGCACGACGACAGCAAAGAAACGACCGTTTCAAGGTTGGCGCTATCTAGAACCCGATCAGGCGCCACGCGATTTATCCAGCCGACCCTCAGAAGAAGATCCGCTGCCTGCAGAATTGGCCGGAGCGCTTGCCGATATTGGCGTTATCTAGAGGCCAAGACCGTCTATAAAATGGGCTAGCACTTTAGCATGTTCTTGGTCAAGATTGTGCTTTTTCGCATAAAATAGTGTTGCCTGAGACTCTAGTACCAGCCCATCCTGCAAAATCTTGAGATGATTTACTTTCAACGTCTGACCGCTTGAGGTGATGTCTGCAATTGCCTCGGCAGTCTGGTTCTTAACAGTACCCTCTGTCGCCCCCTGGCTATCGACAATCTGATAATCTGCGATGCCTTCATTTTGGAGAAATTCACGCACCAAACGGTGATACTTGGTCGCAATGCGCAACCGAAACCCATGCGTTTTTCGAAATGAAGCTGCAACTGCGTCGAAATCATCAAGCCTATCAACATCAACCCAGCATGAAGGCACAGCAATAATCAGGTTTGCATATCCAAAGCCCAATTCGGCGATAGGATCAACAATCGTTTGCCAATTTACCAGCTTTTCTCTTATCAAATCGGTGCCTGTCACACCAAGCTGTATGCGGCCAACTGCCAGTTCGCGCGGGATTTCACCCGCTGATAAAAGTACCAATTGAATCCCACTGCCGCCTTTGATCTCCGCCGAATACTCGCGCTCAGATCCAGAGTGTGATATGAGCACCCCTCGGCTTTGGAACCAATCAAACGTCTTGTCCATCAAACGGCCTTTGGAGGGAATGCCCAATTTAAAAGTCATACCTGCCCTCGTGTCTTGACCAAAAGATCTGGGCGAACTACGCCACCGACAGCAGGAAGATGACTGCCATTTCCCAAACAACGGGTCAACGCATCATAACGCCCCCCTGTAGCAATCAATGAAAAATCTTTGCCTGTGTTGTCATAAAAGCCAAAAACAAACCCATCATAATATTCCATAGAGGTGCGGCCATAACTTGCTTCAAACATCAATTCACCAGTGTCAATGCCACGCTTCTCAATTTCTTCTAAGCGCTTTTCAAGTCTTACAATCGCGACTGAAATAGCTGGAAGATCAACCGCAAAATCCTGTAATTGTGCCAGAATGTTGGGATATGTTTCGCGCAGCTGTGTGATGCCCGTCAGCAAATCAAGCTCTGTTTTAGAAATAGGCGCAGCTTGAGAATCACGGTGAAGACGCGTAATACGGTCTCCAATCTCTACGGCGCTGCGCAACCCAATATTATGTTCAGAATGCGCCAATGGGTCTTTGATCGCCAACAACTGGCGCCGGCTTTCGGGCTGAGGCGAAATCCCAGCATAACGCTCAAGCAAGAAGCGAAATCGCTGGGGCCTCCAGATATGGCGCAACAAAGCCGCTTTTCGCTCGTCAGTAGTTCTAAGCCCACCAACAGCCACCATCAAGACACTCATATCACCCGTCTGGACCCTTAACGGCAACCCATCCAAGGCTTGCCACATGGCGGAAAAAACATCTGCGTCTGCCTGAGCTGAGTCCTGTGCGCCAAAAATCTCATAGCCGACTTGGATATATTCATTAGCCCGATCAATCTCAGTTTCTTGTTTGCGAAAGACCTTACCCGCGTAAGTATAGCTTGCCGCTGTCGCGCCTGCCTGCATATGATTTTGCACAACTGGTACCGTGTAGTCAGGCCGCAGCATAAGGTCACCTCGAAGGGGATCGGGGGTAAGATAAGCGCGGGCTCTGATATCCTCGCCATAAAGATCGAGTAAAAGATCTGCCGGCTGCAATAGGCTCGGCTCGACGCTTTCTGCCCCAAGAGATTGAAAAAATCCATGCAACCGCTCAGTTTCAGCAAGTATCGGATCAGTTTGTGCCATTAGTTCTGGCTCTTCAGAATCGCACTTACAGCTTTAACCAAATCAGAACGGAGCGATTCTGACTGAGCAGGGTTTTCCTTCCATTCTTCGAGCGTTGCATTTAGAGCAATCTTACTTCCCAAGATAAGATCTTTGATCTGCACCAATCCATTTTGCTTTTCTGTATCACCTTCAATAACAGCAACGGGCGCATTGCGCTTATCGGCGTACTTGAGCTGATTGCCAAAATTCTTCGGATTTCCAAGATAGACTTCTGCGCGAATACCGGCTTGCCGCAATTCACTTACCATCGCCTGATAGTCAGCCATACGGTTACGGTCCATCACAGTGACTACAACAGGGCCCGTTGTTTTGGCAGTGATCCGACCCTTTTCGCGCAGAGCCGCCAAAAGCCGGTCAACACCGATAGAAATGCCAGTTGCTGGTACTTCCTGACCGGTAAAGCGTTTGACAAGATCATCATAGCGCCCACCGCCAGCAACTGACCCAAACTGGCGTTTTCGACCTCTTTCATCAAGGATTTCAAAGGTTAGTTTGGCTTCAAAGACGGGGCCAGTGTAATACCCCAAACCTCGCACAACCGAAGGGTCTAAATCAATCTGATCCGATCCATACCCGCCCGCAACCAATAATTCTGCGATGGTCTCAAGCTCATCAACACCCTTTGCACCTGTTTCAGAATGGCCAACAGCCTCTCTAAGATTAGAGATCGTTTTAGAGGTATCTTCGCCTTTGGATGTTAAAAAAGCCAGAACAGGTTCTGCCTGATCCTCAGTCAATCCAACACCATCAATATAAGCACCCGACGCATCCAGAAGACCTTTCCCCAAAAGCTCTCTCACACCGGACGCGCCAACTTTATCGAACTTATCGATTGTTCTGAGAACAGCATCACGCTCTTGCTGGTGCACCAACCCCATCGTTTCAAGAATACCATTAAGCACTTTGCGGTTATTAACTCGCACCACATAATCACCCCGTGGAATGCCAACCCGCTCCAGCACGTAAGCAAGCATCATGCAAATCTCTGCATCTGCCGCCATATTAGCTGCACCAACAGTATCCGCATCACATTGGTAAAATTGACGATAACGACCCGGCCCAGGTTTTTCATTACGCCAGACCGGTCCCATTGAAAAACGCCTGTAAGGTATCGGTAAGTCATTGCGATACTGTGCATAAACCCGTGCCAAAGGTGCGGTTAAATCATAACGCAAAGCAAGCCAGTCGCTGTCTTCTTCCTGCCAGGCAAACACACCCTCATTGGGCCGGTCAACATCTGGAAGAAACTTTCCCAAGGCCTCGACTGTTTCAACAGCACTGCTTTCAAGCGCATCAAAACCATATTGATGGTAGACCGACACAATAGTCTCAAGCATTGCGTTGCGCTCTGCAACTTCCACCCCAAAATAGTCACGGAAGCCTTTCGGGGTCTGCGCCTTTGGACGAGGTGTCTTTTTCTCTTTGGCCATTAGTTTCCCCTGTCGCTACACTGTGGGCGGGTTTATCCCACTCGTAAAAAATGAGCAAGCATCGCACACGCATCTCAATCAGTTCTTGATTATCGACGGGCTCCTTCTAAGTGAACGCCCATGAAACAAATTTTATTAATTGGAAACAGCGGCGGTATTGGCAAAGCGCTAGAAACAGCTTTCAAGGGTCGCGGTAATCATGTGACAGGCCTATCACGGAGCAAGAACGGCTTTGATATAACAGATGAGGCGAGCGTTGAGCGAGGGTTGCGGAGGCTAAAAGGTAATTTTGATATTGTGTTTGTCGCCACAGGTGCTTTGACAACACCGGACAGCCGCCCAGAAAAATCGCTCTCACAGCTATCCCTTACAGCGATGAGTGACCAATTTCTGCTCAATGCCGCAGGACCAGCAATGGTTTTAAAACACAGTAAAAAACTTTTACGAAAAGATGCACCCAGCACATTCGCAGCACTCTCCGCTCGCGTTGGATCAATCGGGGATAATCGACTAGGCGGCTGGTATTCCTACCGCGCTGCTAAAGCGGCGCTTAATCAGCTGATCCATTCTGCGTCAATTGAGTTGAAACGAACGCATCCACAGTCTATTTGCGTGGCTCTGCATCCGGGTACTGTGAGAACAATTTTAACCAAAAAATATGTCGCAAGCCACCATGCTGTCACACCAAACGAGGCTGCAAACCACCTTTTGTCAGTTTTAGGAAACCTGTCCCCTGAACAATCTGGCCTATTCTTTGATTGGGCAGGCAAGCAAGTAGAATGGTGAAACTTGATTAAGTTTGGACTTACATAGCCGACCAGCTTACGGCAATCAGGCTATCCCAAGTTGCGCAAAGGGATAAATTCTGATCCTTCTAAGCCTTTGATAAAAATACTTTAATATGGCCCTTAAATATCGAGCGTATTTTCTTTTTCCCAAGAACTCAGATGGGACATGTAAGCATCCCACTCGCTGTGCTTAAGCTTTAAGAAGGCCGCTGAGAATTCTTCGCCCATCGCCGCCTTGAGAACCTTGTCACGATCATACATGCGCAGCGCGTCCAACATATTCAAAGGCAGTTTTGGCGCACCGCGTACTTTGTGACCCTCGGCATACATGTCGATGTCATAACGCTTGCCCGGATCGGCATCCGTGTGAATACCATCAAGACCTGCTGCAATGATGACTGCCTGCAACAGATAAGGGTTTGCCGCCCCGTCAGGCAAGCGCAGTTCAAAGCGGCCTGGACCAGGTACACGGACCATATGGGTGCGGTTATTACCTGTCCAAGTCACAGTGTTTGGTGCCCAAGTGGCCCCTGACATTGTTCGTGGAGCATTAATACGTTTGTAGCTGTTCACCGTCGGGTTAGTGATTGCGGCAAGGGCATTGGCATGTTTCATGATCCCACCGAGAAAGGCACGACCCTGTTCAGACAATCCAAGTTCTCCAGTCTGACCTTCACCTTTTTCAGTTGCAAAGACATTCGTTTTAGCTTGGTCGCCGGGGGCGTCCCAGACTGAGATATGCGCGTGACAGCCGTTTCCTGTCAGCCCTGCGATGGGTTTGGGCATAAATGTTGCCCGAAAACCGTGCTTTTCAGCCACTGATTTGGTCATAAACTTAAAGAAGGAATGTTTATCTGCCGTCTTTAAGGCATCGTCAAATTCCCAGTTCATTTCAAACTGACCATTGGCATCTTCGTGATCGTTTTGGTAGGGTCCCCACCCCAGATCAAGCATATAGTCACAGATTTCACGCACGACATCATAGCGGCGCATAACAGCCTGTTGATCGTAACAGGGCTTTTCAGCCGTGTCGTATTCATCACTCAAAGCAGACCCATCCGCAGTGAGAAGGAAATATTCCGCCTCAATCCCCGTTTTGACATAAAGACCTTCGCTCGTAGCCTCATAAATCAGACGACGCAGAACATTGCGCGGGGCTTGCGCGACGTCTTGTCCTTCCATGACAGGGTTCGCCGCCACCCATGCAACTTCGGGTTTCCAGGGCAATTGAATAATAGATGATGGATCAGGAAGGGCCAGCATATCAGGATGCGCCGGCGTCATATCCAGCCAAGTTGCAAAACCGGCAAAACCTGCACCATTTTTCTGCATATCTGCAATCGCTTGCGCAGGAACAAGTTTCGCCCTCTGCCCTCCAAAAAGGTCAGTAAAAGAGATCATGAAATATTTCACACCATTTTCCGCAGCAAAAGCGGCCAGATCATTAGTCATTAAATTCTATCTCCCTTTTGTTTTTTTCAGACGCATCCAAAACGGACAGCCTATTCTTTATCATTCAATACCCAGTCCCAGGTTTTCCAGGGTACCATTCTGTGCCCGCAAGCGGAACCTGCGCCATGGCAGCAGCCTCTACGGTTAATGCGCATAAATCTTCCGGCTCCAAGTTGCGAAGATCATTATGCCCGCAAGCACGCGCAATAGTCTGAGCTTCTAATGTCATTACTTTCAAATAGTTACGCAGACGGCGCCCTGCGTCAACCGGGTCAAGCCGTGCGGCAAGCTCAGGGTTCTGTGTAGTTATTCCAGCCGGATCAAGCCCTTCATGCCAATCGTCATAAGCGCCAGCTGTCGAGCCAAGTTTTTGATACTCGGCCTCCCACTTGGGGTCATTATCCCCAAGTGCAATAAGCGCGGCCGTTCCAATCGCAACGGCGTCTGCCCCAAGAGCCATAGCCTTGGCCACATCTGCCCCATTTCGGATACCACCCGAGACAATGAGCTGAACCTCGCGGTGGACTCCAAGATCCTGAAGGGCACGCACAGCGGGACGTATCACTGCCAGCGTTGGAATTCCAACGTGTTCGATGAAAACATCCTGCGTTGCCGCTGTCCCACCTTGCATGCCATCCAGAACGACAACATCAGCCCCCGCTTTTACCGCAAGCGCAGTATCAAAATATGGTCGCGTTCCTCCAACTTTAACGTAAATGGGAACTTCCCAGTTTGTGATTTCACGCAATTCCAAAAGCTTGATCTCAAGATCATCAGGCCCGGTCCAATCGGGATGACGGCAGGCAGACCGCTGATCTATGCCTTTTGGCAAAGTGCGCATATCTGCAACGCGGTCAGAAATTTTTTGCCCTAAAAGCATGCCGCCGCCACCGGGCTTGGCCCCCTGACCCACCACAACTTCTATGGCGTCTGCTTTGCGCAAATCATTTGGACTCATCCCGTACCGCGATGGAAGATACTGATAGACGAGTTTTGTTGAATGGCCTCGCTCTTCCGGCGTCATACCGCCATCCCCTGTCGTCGTAGATGTCCCAGCGGCACTTGCGCCACGGCCTAACGCTTCTTTTGCCTGACCCGAAAGCGCCCCAAAGCTCATGCCTGCAATCGTGATTGGAATATCAAGCTCGATAGGAAACTTGGCAAAGCGCGTTCCAAGTGTAACACTTGTATCGCAGCGCTCTCGATAGCCCTCAAGAGGATAGCGCGATACCGATGCCCCCAAAAATAGGAGGTCATCAAAATGCGGCACGCGTCGTTTCGCGCCACCGCCGCGGATATCGTAAATGCCTGTTGCAGCAGCACGGCGAATTTCTGCATTCACCTCTTGCGTAAACGTTGCTGATTGGATTGGGACCGTACGTGGTATTTTGCTGTCCATTAAGATTTTTCCGTCTTTAATAAGTCATATTGCGATCTACATCAAAGTTATAAAGCTGACGGGCAGAGCCATAGCGTTTAAAGTCTGCTGGCTTGGCGTCACTTTCGGCACGCTCAAGAAGGTCTTGAAGCAGTGCCGTATGCTCAGGGCGTATCCCTTTTTCGATACAATCCGCCCCAAGGCTTTTCACAGATCCCCGCACAAATAATCGCGCCTCATAAAGAGAGTCTCCGAGGGCCTCACCAGCATCTCCACAAACAACCAAGTTGCCTGCCTGTGCCATAAATGCGGACATATGCCCAATATTGCCATGGACGACAATATCGATGCCCTTCATCGAGATACCGCATCTGGAACTGGCATTTCCTTTGACAACCAATAGGCCGCCATGGCCAGTTGCACCGGCGTATTGGCTGGCATCACCATCAACAATGATAACGCCGGACATCATATTTTCGGCAACCCCTGGCCCCACAGAGCCTTCGACATGGATAAGTGCCTGCTGGTTCATACCACCACAGTAATAGCCTGTTGATCCCCGGACGGTCACCTCGATTTCGGCATTCAATCCAACTGCAATAGCATGGCTACCCTTTGGGTTCACAACTTCCCAATTATTTTGATTGGTATCGATAGTTTGCCGTTGCAGTGATGAATTCAATCCGCGCAAGCCGTCAGCTTCCAAATCATAAGTTAACATATTAGTGGCTCCAAAAATATACAGTTGCAGGCTCAGGTTCCCAGACTCGCGCAGATTCAATCCTAGGTAATCCAACTAAGGCACGATACTCGCTTCCAAATGCGACATACTGATCCGTTTCAGCCAAAACCGCAGGTTTACAGGCAATCGGATCACGGACGACGCCAAATCCATCTTTGGTGCCAACAACGAAGGTGAAAAAACCGTCTAGATCCTCAAGAGATGCTTCCAAGGCTTCACCCAAAGTTGCGCCTTCTTGCATTTTCCAAGTGAGATAGGCTGCTCCAACCTCTGTGTCATTTGCACTTTCGATCCGAATACCTTCCCGGCACAACTTGCGACGAAGGTTATTATGATTTGAAAGTGAACCGTTGTGCACAAGGCATTGATCCGGACCCGTTGAAAACGGATGCGCACCATCTGTGGTCACGGCAGATTCGGTCGCCATACGCGTGTGACCAATCCCATGCGAACCAGACATCGTAGAGAGTTGAAATCGCTGAGCGACATCCTTTGGAAGTCCAACTTCCTTGTAAATCTCAATTGCATCTCCATCGCTCATTATGCGGACGTCTGCCCTAAGTTTGGCAATTGCTTCACGAGCCAACTCGGTTTTATCAGAAGCAACTCCTAAAACTGCATGCGTGTCGTTGCGTTGTAGCGTCACATCCGATCCAATTTCGCGGCTTACATCCGTCACAAGCGTCGCAAAATCACGATCCGCCTGATCCGACTGAATTGTCAGCTTCGAGTCGACGCCATTATCAGAACCGTAAATTGCAATACCTGCACTGTCTGGGCCACGGTCTGTCATCGTGATCAACATTTCTGTCAACAGACCACCCAATTTTGGTTCGAGCAACTTATCTTTTAAAAAGAGACCAACTATCCCGCACATATGGCTACTCCATGATATTATTTCGAAATTTCTCGCGCTTTTGCGATCCTACTATTTTTTGATATGGTCATATGACGAGTGTTTAGACAATCATGCTGGCATAAAATTACTGCGCCTATATGTCAATGATAGGTAGGTTAAAGGGTTTAACCGCTACTTTATTAGGCTCACATTTTTAGCATAGACGACAAAACTCGGGAAACCACGTTCCAGATTTTGCTTTATAAGGTGAAAATTACATTCTAGACAGACCAGCATAATAAATGGTGTGACCCAATATGACCGAACAACAAATCATCCTCTTTGCCCTTTTTGGAGCCGTGTTTTTATGTCTGTTATGGGGTCGGTTTCGATACGATATGGTTGCCTTCTCAGCGCTGATAATAGGCGTGATCGTCGGAGTGGTGCCCACCGGATCGGCATTCTCAGGCTTTGGGCACCCCGCGACTATCATAGTTGCCTTGGTATTGGTGGTCTCATCGGGCCTTGTACGTTCGGGTGCGGTATATTTGATCACCAATAATTTTGTGAAAGCGTCTCGGTCCCTGTCAGCACATATTGCCTTTATGGGGTTCATTGGCGGCATATTATCCGCCTTTATGAACAATGTTGCAGCTTTAGCTCTTTTGCTGCCTGTAGATGTTCAGACCGCGCAAAAGGCAAAACGCGCCGCTGGACTTTCCCTCATGCCATTAAGCTTTGCAACGATTTTGGGCGGCATGGCAACGCTTGTCGGGACCCCGCCAAATATCATTATATCCTCGTTTAGAGAAAAAGCTTTGGGTGAACCTTTCCGCATGTTTGATTTTGCGCCGGTTGGCGTCCTAGTGGCTTTTACAGGCATTACATTTGTCGCGCTGCTAGGGTGGAAACTTATCCCCAAGCGCGACACCCAAAAATTGACCAGTCGCGATATTGACAGTTACATCGCAGAGCTAACAATCCCAACAAAAAGCGCGTTGATCGGCCAAAGGTTGGCCGAGCTCAACGAGGCGGCACTGCTCACCGATGTCTCTATCATAGGCATGATCAGAGATGGAAAACGACTATATGGATCTCCACAAAGTGCTGTTCTAAAGGCTCAAGATGCTCTTATTTTAGAAGCCGTACCAAATGCAGTTGACGAGTTTCGTAGCAATCTAAATTTGGACTTTTCAGATGAGAAACGCGAAGGCATGCTCAGAGCCGAAGGCGAAGGCCTCAGTTTAAGCGAAGTCATCGTTACAGACAGATCACGATTGCACGGAAAATCTGTGCAAAGTGTTGGCTTGGCATGGCGCTATGGGACCATTCTTATGGGCGTTTCTAGGAATGGCAAAACAATCCTCGAACGCTTGCGCAAACTGGTTCTGCTACCGGGGGATATTTTGCTTCTTCTGTCCCCCAAAGAAAATGCGCATACTGTGATTGAATGGCTTAATGTCCTACCCCTTGAAGATCGGGGAACACAATTAACAGCCAATACAAAGACCACCCTTGCCATTTTTCTCTTTGCTGCAACGATCCTAGCCTCGGCGGTTGGTCTTATATATCTGCCCATCGCTTTGGGGCTATTGGTCGTGCTTTATATCCTGTTTGGAATTTTGGCCCTAGAGGGGCTTTATGAAAGTATCGAATGGCCCATCATTGTGCTCTTGGGATCAATGATCCCGCTAGGATTGGCACTGGAAAATTCGGGAGGGACTGCTCTTTTAGCACAGGTCTTGCTAAGCCTGACGCAAGGTCAACCCAACTGGGTCGTTTTGACCATTTTAATGATCGTCACCATGACTTTGTCAGATGTGCTCAACAATACTGCTACCACGATTGTCGCCGCACCTGTGGCGCTACATTTGGCCAAACAGCTAGAGGTCTCGCCAGACCCTTTTTTAATGGCTGTAGCCATTGCTGCAAGTGCTGCGTTTCTAACACCAATAGGCCATAAGAATAATACGATTATCCTTGGACCAGGGGGATATCGCTTTTCCGATTACTGGCGAATGGGGCTTCCTTTAGAGATTATGATTGTTGCAATCTCTATCCCGGCGCTGCTGTTGTTTTGGCCACTATGATCTGAACGAGTTGGTCGAAACCTTAGCCATCATTGGCCGCAATTGAGCGAAGATAAACAAAGATCAGGCCCAAAATTGCCACTGCAAGAATAACCAATGGCACAATCGTAATCGACATACGCAGGGCATTTATTGCTTCTGGTAATTGCTCAGTGATGCCTTTTGTCGTTTCGCGCCAGCCATAGATGCTTAAAATGAACGCCAGTAAGGATGGCGCCAAAGCATTGGCAAATTTCTGTCCAAAGAGCCAAATTGCACTAAAGGCACCCTCAATAGCCGCACCAGTTTTCGCCCGCGTGATGTCCATAAGGTCAGGATACATTGCCCACGGTATTTGCTGGTAGGCACCATTCGTCATACCAGCCAACATAAACAGGCCTGCAATTGCCGTCACATTCACCGAAGGCAGAGCACGATAAATCACAAAGAGCACAATTATATAAAGGACCAGCCCGGCGATAAGCGCCAATGTCTTGCCAAGTTTGGTCGACAGCCAAACCCAGACCGCCTGACTTAGGATCGAGCCTAAAACAAAGGCCGCAAACATAAGTGAAAGGACACCTAACCCACTGGCGACAGACGATAGCATTGTCTCACCATCGTCCAAAATGAGGTACATCGCAGCAAATGGCAGACCGGCAGTGATCAGAGCAATCGCCAGTGTCATCACGCCATAGATAATAACAAGAATCATAAATGACGTATTATTCCAGACAAGTGAGGCCATCTCCCATGGGTTTTGACGGCTCGGTTCCATAATACGAGGGGTTTTTCTGGTCGACCAAATCGATCCCCAGATCGCGAGAACCATGATCGGAACAACAATGATCACAGCACTCAGATGTCCTTCGCGGGTGCCGCCCGCAAGTTGCGGAATAACTGCTCCACCCAGCAAGATACCTAGACTGGCAAAAGCCATACGAAAGCCCATCATAGCCGAGCGCTCTTGGGGGTTTTGTGTCATTTCCCCCGCAGTTGCGCCATAAGGAATAGCAACCATCGTAAAACCGATTGTCGCCAAAATGAAAAACCCACTCACCCATAAGATCGTGCTGGTAAGATCAAGTTTCTCTGGAACACCAAAAAGACCGACTGTACCGGCGGCAAGGACCAACGCCCCAACAAACATCCAAGGCGCACGCCGCCCCCACCGTGTGTTTGTTCGGTCCGATAAATATCCGATCAGCGGATCAGTTATCATATCAAAGAATAAAATCCCGGTTGTCACCATACCGGCGATTGTGACTGGAACGCCAAGATAATTGGTCAAAAAGGACAAAACTAGAAGTTGCTTTACGATCACAAAAACAACAATTCCCATATCGGCAAGACCCCAGCCCGCCTTTTGTCCTAAAGAAAGTCTCCTATCCGTATCTTGCATATTATCTCTGCCAGTCCCATTTCGTATTGGAATCTTGAAAGTTAACTAATCACAACGCAAAAGGCGCGCGGTTTCTCGCTCTTTGAAGTTCAATAAGACCAAGTGCGGTCCACCCTAAGACATGGGTTTGAACATTGTCATTTCTAAGGGCCGCTTTTAAGGCAGAGTCTAGCAATTTGCGATCTTTTTTGGGCATAGGAGCTGGATCAATCACAATTTGACCACCTATGCCACGCAAGCGAAGCTGCCGTGGCAGATCACGCGCCATCGCAATATTGGCCTTTAGACCGGCTGCAAGCGACGTATCACCGCCCGTATTTACATCAATCGCCGTAAGCGCCCGTGTCTGTTCGATAAAATAGGTTGAAAATCCAATTTCAACCTTTGGACTATGCAATGCCTCGATTTGATCCAGAACACCACTGTCTTCAATACACCCAGTATCCGCCTCAATACTTTCAACATCCCCCCATTCGCGCCATGCCATTTGATGCGGCCCTTCCGCCTCAAGAAGCATGCAAGGTCCCGGATCGTCATCTGTCATAACAGTCCGTGCCGCATCTAGAACTAGCCGCGCATCTTCCAAAATATCGTCAAAATCAGCAGTCATACAGCTTGACCTGAGGATCATGCCATAGCTGAGAGGTGCCAGCGCATCATGCATAAACTCAAGCAAACGATCGCGTAGCTCTTCGTCGCGGATACTGCGCGAAATATTCAAGCCAGGAGCCTCAGGGGTCACTATCACAAAACGGCTTTTGAACAGCAGTTGAGTTGTGACCGGAACAGCTTTTCCCGCCTCCGCGTATCCAGAGACTTGAACCAGCAGGGATTGCCCTTGAGAAACACCTTTTATTTGACGCAAAAAGCCTTTGCCTTCCGGCATAGACAGGAAGATACCACCCTGACCTTTGGCAGGCCGATCCGCTTTGCCTTTAAAGATACTTTCAGGTGATAGCGCGTCAGTTTCAATAAACAAATCCTGCAAAAGCCCATCAACCACAAGCGCAGCCACTTCGCGATCTTTAAGATGATCCAGAAATATCTGGCTGCCTTTCATGATCTTCCTCCAAAATCTCGATAACCAGCCGCTTGTAGGATGGCTTGCGTCTCGGCCAAGGGAAGACCGACGATGGCGCTATATGAACCGCTGATCCAAGGAATGAAAGCAGAAGCCGGCCCCTGTATCGCGTAACCGCCAGCTTTCCCTTGCCAATCGTTCGTGTCCAAATAGCCCTGTATATCAGAGCCTGAAAGATGCTTCATGCGCACGACACTTGTGACATCACGCTCCCAAATACGATTTTGATACTTGACCGCAATTGCAGTAATCACTCGGTGACGCCGCCCAGATAGCAAACGCAGAAAGGTTTCTGCCTCACTGCTGCTCTCAGGTTTTCCAAGGATTCTTCTGCCAACTGCAACCGCCGTATCTCCACACAGAACCAATTCGTCGTCGGCAGAGCGAAGGGCAAGTACTTTTTCTTTGGTAACCCGCCGACAATAAGCAAGCGGTGCTTCGTTTATATGCGGAGTTTCGTCGATGTCTGCGGGGCGAACCTCTGACGGCGTAACCCCTATTTGAGCCAACAACTCCCTACGTCGTGGACTGGCAGAACCAAGAACAAGCCGCAAGAGAATTATTTGAAACGATAGTTGATGCGGCCTTTGGTCAGGTCGTAAGGGGTCATTTCGACCTGCACCTTATCTCCTGCCAGAACGCGGATGCGGTTCTTGCGCATTTTTCCTGCCGTATGTGCGATGATTTCATGGCCGTTTTCCAGCTCAACCCTAAATGTCGCATTTGGCAGAAGTTCTTTCACGACACCTGGAAATTCGAGCGTATCTTCCTTGGCCATACTCACTCCTACTTTTGTTACCGTTATATATTTTACGATGCCGCCCTCAATGGCCCGATTTAAGTGTATTTTCAACCCTTGTGTCGCATCAGAGTGATTTATCTTTTAAATCATTGTATGGAAATTTGAGATTCAAGTAGCTAATCCTAATGAATCTGGCTACGGCCGATGTTCTGAGAATCAGTAACTGAGTATCCTCATCCTGTTTAGAGGGACCGTTATTAACCGCTTCTGTTGACGAAATAATGCATTTTTCAAACCTACTGTCCCGGTATAATCGACGTTAAAGCCACATAGCTCGCTCCAGCCCACAAATTTCATCAGCCATCATGTATAGCAAATCTGGAGCTTCACTGGAGCCATTGGTCAATGTCATAACATCATCGTAAGTGGCCACTAGATCAACCTTGGCACCAATTATTAACAATGCATTTGTTAATTTGGAGGCGTCGCACTCAAACTTGCCACAATGATAATTCAAGCCGGCCCAACACGGTCCTGTGTCTCCAAAAGGAAAGAACTGATAAAAGCGAATGTTGGACCAGCCATAAGTTAGTCACGTGCAGTCTGGCTACAAGTACCGCATTAGTTGATTGTTTGGTCTTTGACGAGACAGTGGACCTAACCACTATTCCCTATTAGTAGTCTGTATAAACACCATCGAAAAGTTAATAAATCATTGCTTTATGGATTTTTGATACCTAACTTGGAAAATTAACGTAAAATTTCCCATTTCTTCAAATTCTTACCCGGCGTGCTGTCCAAGCTTTATTTGCCTGAACCTTAAAATCATCAGTCACTTAGATATACGATTAATCACCCTAAACTTGCAATCTAACTGTTCTTTTGTCGGGCAAGTGTCATTTTAAAATTTTAAGTAGCGCTCCATAATCTTATTTTAAAATGACAGAACATGACCATTTAAAACACATTAAGTATTACTTTAGCGTATACATAAAATATAATATTAAGATTTTGAGTCATCTTCCAAATTCGACAAACTGCCAAAAAAAGATTGTCTTGTGAAACACGGGCGTAAGAATGACAGCCATTTTATGAAACGGCTAATTCAATCTGGAAAACTACTGCAGACCTAGGGATCTTGAACTATCAAGATTGAAGCGTTGCCTAAAGAGTATCTATACATCCTCAAACAAAGCCACCTTGGCCAAGGCTTTTTTAAAAAACAGAGGAAATAATTCAAAAATCCTAAAACAAAACGATACGTTTCTGTGTCTTTTTTACAATGTCTGGAATAATTGTTTTAAATCTGAATTAGCCCGAGAGCGCTACAGATCGGGTAACCACGCGAAAAGGACACTTTTATGGATTGGGATGACTACGAAGGGTGGGGCAAGAAAATCTCAACGTGGGGTGCCAATTACCACAAAGCCCTGCGGGACTATCCTGTTAGATCTCAGGTAAAACCTGGAGATATCCTTAATAAATTGGATACATCTGCACCCGAAGAGGGTACCCAGATGGAAGATATCATGAAAGATTTCAACGATATTGTAATACCAGGCATGACCCATTGGCAACATCCCAGATTCTTTGCCTATTTCCCTTCCAATGCATCTCCCCCTGCGATCCTTGCCGATTTTCTGACGTCGACAATGGCGGCACAGTGTATGCTTTGGCAAACATCGCCTGCGGCGACTGAGATGGAAACAAGGATGATGGACTGGCTCAGACAGGCGGTTGGATTACCCGAGCATTTTGAGGGTGTCATCCAAGACAGCGCCTCTTCGGCAACCCTATCGGCCGTCTTGACTATGCGGGAAAGAGCGCTTGGCTGGCAGGGTAATAAAAAAGGATTGAGTGGCCTGAACCAGCTTCGCATTTATGTGTCAGATGAGTCCCATAGTTCAATCGATCGCGCAATATGGATTTCCGGCATAGGGCAGGAAAATTTGGTCAGATTGCCTGTTGTAGGGGATTTGAGATCGTCGGATTCTACGGCCCTGCGCAATGCGATCAAAGCCGACATTGCCGCAGGCTACACTCCGGCTGGGGTGATCTGCGTTACTGGAGCAACGGGCATGGGAGCCTGTGACGATATATCGGCAATGACTTCAGTGGCAAAGGAATTTGACCTCTATGTTCACGTAGATGCAGCCTGGGCCGGTTCTGCCATGATCTGTCCAGAATTTCGCTATCTCTGGCAGGGCGTTGACGATGCCGATAGCGTTGTTTTAAATCCGCATAAATGGCTAGGTGTACAATTTGACTGTTCTGCACATTTCCTCAAGGCACCGTCAGATTTAGTGCAAACCTTGGCTATTCAGCCAGAATATCTCAAAACCTATGGGCAAGATGGTGTTATCAATTACTCGGAGTGGTCGATCCCCCTAGGTCGCCGCTTCCGCGCCCTTAAACTTTGGTTTTTATTGCGCTCTTACGGATTAGAAAACTTGAGAACCAGAATTCGAAATCACGTACATTGGAGCATTGCTTTTGCTAAAAAGCTGCATCAGACGTCACATTTTGAAGTTACGACCGACCCGATCTTATCTTTGTTTACATTTCGCTATTTAGCACCCTGTTGTGAAGATCATGATGAGTTCACTCAGCAATTAGTAGAAATGATAAACAATGATGGGCGTATTTATTTAACGCAAACCAATGTTAACGGGCAAAGGGTCATCCGCTTTCAAACAGGTCAATTTGAGACAACTCAGGACGATGTTGACCAAGCCTTCTACGTCATTCAGGAAATAGCTGAAAAGTTGTCAAAATCCCTGTAGCTAAGAGACATATCCAAAAGATAATTTTGTGCTGATCCTCCAAAATAAAGTCTGCTTGAACACAGCGACTAATCCTGGATGAGCTTTTGAACATCTGGCCCCATGGCTTGTATGATTTCCAAAACACCTTTAGCATTAGGATGTAGCATATCTAGTTGCAAGAAACTTTGTAGTTGCTCACCTTCGTCGACCTTGCCCAGCAATGCCCCTATAAAATTTTCAACCAAGATAAGATTGTATTTCTCAGCTAGTTTGGGGTAGATCGCGTCAAAATCTTGTTTGTACTTAGGCCCATAGTTTCCGAGTGCCTTATACCCTATTAGCAAAATTTTGAGATCGTTTTTGAGACCAATTCTGATGATCCCATCAAGATTTTTCTGTGTTTCGGCAGGATCAATACCACGCAAGAAATCATTTCCTCCAAGGGCGACAATCATCGCGTCGACATCCTCCTCAAGCGACCATTCGACGCGCGCCAAACCACCTGCGCTCGTATCACCAGAAACGCCTGCATTTATGATCCGGATACGATCACCATTTTGATCCATCCAAGTTGACAATTGCGCGACAAACCCATCTTTCTGGCGCAACCCGTATCCTTGCGTCAAACTATCACCAAGCGCCAGTATCGTCGTATCAGCTACGCAGAACGGAGCCCAAAACCCAAAGCAAAAGGTCAAAAGCACTGTTTCGCTAATCGCCAACATTTTATTAATTTTGAAAGTAAATTTATACATACTAATCCTACAAAGATCCGACACCATTTTCAGCTAAGATAAGATTTTATCTGAATTTAACAATGTAGGCAGCAAAGTTAGCTTCATATATTCGCTTAATCAATGCTATCTTTGGCTCCTAGGGCAAGTATGCAACTTATCGTGGGCGCAATATTTGCAATGAGCGAAATACTAAACACATTTGCGCCACTACATCGCATGAATTTAATGACTTAGCCCCGTCCCTGTTGGTCTAAATAATATAGCTTGTGTGACCTAGACAGCGAACCACAACCCTGATCAGTCATATCGATGTCCTGAGGGGCGAAGGTTTCAGATCGCCAGATGGGTAATTATGAACCAGTATAAGCGCCGATACAGTCAGTTTTAACTTGAACTTTACAATTTCGCGCGGATAAACCGATAAGCGATCGACCGCTCCATTCGCCTGCCATTCATTCTCTATAAAAGTATTTTTGTGGTTCAAATAAAGAACCTTAAATTGCTCAACCGTCTTTTAGGCCATAGTCGCCTAACAATACTCAAGCAAGCTTTCTCAACTCAAAAGAATAGGCCTACCAATCATTTTTTTATCCACCAACCGATACGCAGACACTTATATAATTTTGATTTTCTGAAGTACCGCGACACTAAGCCCTTTGACTACTAAAAATATATCCTCTGCAGCAGAAACCACTGCGTTAAAATCACCAAACTCTTTTAAAAGGACCCAGGCTGAAGGCTTTACACCTTGGCCCTAGGTTGCATGAAACAAGACTAATTCAAGTTTCATAATCTTAAAAAGCATCCGCATAGCCAAGCAAAACGGTTCTCTCAATCACGTCTGGTAGTCGTTTATGTAGCATGCAAGGGGTTTTCCCCAGACTATCAAACAAAGTCTTATGCTCTTTAAAAAGGCTAGGACAGGTTTCGTCATAAACTAGTCTTTGTTCATGGCCCATTTTTGGCTTGTGAACTTTAAATTTGTGTTAAGTTCTGGTGGTATTCAACCGTTAAAACAAGTTGCTTTACCCTTTCATGGTATCCCAAAAAGACTTAACGCTTGAGAAAAAGCTTTTACTTTCTGGATTATTATCCTCCGAGAGTTTTTCAAACTCTCGCAAAATCTCTTTTTGACGACCGGTCAGATTAACTGGTGTCTCAACAGCAAGCTCAATGAACATGTCACCTATCTGAGATGATTTTATTGCTGGCATTCCCTTGGAACGCAAACGCATTTGACGCCCAGACTGACTGCCCTGTGGAATCTTCACGCGACTGCGACCACCATCAATTGTTGGAACTTCGATATCGCCACCAAGCGCTGCCGACGCCATGGAAACAGGCACGCGGCAATAAAGATTTGTTCCCTCGCGTTGGAAAATGTCATGCGACGACACTTCTATAAAGATATAAAGATCACCCGATGGCCCTCCACGCAGGCCAGCCTCGCCTTCGCCAGAAAGCCTAATCCGAGTTCCAGTTTCAACGCCGGCTGGAACGTTCACGCTTAGCGACCTATCTTTTTCGACACGCCCTACACCACTGCATTCGCGGCAAGGGTTTTTGATCGTCTGCCCCATCCCAGAGCAGGTTGGACAGGTGCGTTCAACGGTAAAGAACCCCTGCGTTGCACGGACTTTACCCATACCAGAACAAGTTGGGCAAGTGGCAGGCTCTGAGCCGCCTTCTGCCCCTGATCCACGACAAGAACCACATTGTACCGACGTGGGAACATTGATTGATTTTTGCAGACCAGAATATGATTCTTCGAGCATTATGCCCATATTGTAGCGAAGATCAGACCCACGCGAGGCCCGGCTCCGCCCGCCACCGCCGCGGCTTCCGCCCATAAAATCGCCAAACAAATCATCAAATACGTCCGAAAAGGCGCTGCTAAAGTCTCCCTGACCGCCTGAACGACCACCACCTCCCATGCCACCTTCGAAGGCTGCATGACCATATCTATCATAAGCGGCTTTTTTTTCAGCGTCTTTTAGAACATCATAGGATTCATTAATTTCTTTGAATTGTGACTCTGCTTCAGGCTTGTCGGCATTTCGGTCTGGATGCAATTCTTTTGCCTTAGCCCGATACGCTTTCTTAATCTGATCAGCCGAGGCACCCTTTGCGAGGCCGAGCAACTCGTAGTAGTCACGTTTCGACATTGATCTATTCCTTTTTAAATGCAGAAACCGGCCCATTAACTTGGGGCCGGCCTGTTAGTTCCATTTGAATTTCTTAAGACCGTTTGCTGTCATCAAGATCTTCAAAATCGGCATCCAAAATATCTTCATCCATAACGTCTGCGTCTGCTGGTGCTGCTCCTTCTTCTTCCTGAGAAGCCTTATAAATAGCCTCACCAAGTTTCATCGCCGCCTCAGTTACATTCTGACTACCAGATTTGATCTTACCAGCATCCCCAGTTTCCAATTCGTCTTTAAGAGCAACAATGGCGAGTTCTATCGCCTCAATCGTTGTCGGATCAACTTTTTCGGCATGCTCTTCCATTGATTTTTCAGTCGAGTGGATCAAGCTCTCGGCTTGATTTGTCGCTTCAATGAGGTCGCGACGCTCTTTATCAGAATCAGCGTTTTCTTCAGCTTCACGCACCATGTCTTCGATATCACTATCCGACAGGCCACCAGAGGCTTGGATTGTAATGTTTTGTTCTTTTCCTGTGCCTTTATCTTTCGCAGACACTGAGACAATGCCATTCGCATCAATATCAAATGTCACTTCGATCTGAGGCAAGCCACGCGGTGATGGAGGAATATCTTCAAGGTTAAATTGGCCTAAAATCTTATTATCGGCCGCAATTTCCCTTTCACCTTGGAATACTCGAATAGTGACAGCGCTTTGATTGTCTTCCGCAGTCGAAAACACCTGAGATTTCTTGGTTGGGATTGTTGTATTCCGGTCGATTAAACGCGTGAACACGCCACCAAGAGTTTCGATGCCAAGAGACAGCGGTGTCACATCGAGCAACACTACATCTTTTACATCGCCTTGCAGAACGCCGGCTTGAATTGCCGCGCCCATTGCGACAACTTCGTCTGGATTCACGCCTTTGTGGGGCTCTTTACCAAAAAACTTGGTAACTTCTTCCGTAACCCGTGGCATCCGCGTCATGCCACCAACAAGCACAATCTCGTCTATATCACCGGCACTAAGACTCGCATCTTTCATCGCCGCTTTGCAAGGCTTCAAAGACGCTTTGATCAAGTCACCGACCAAACTTTCAAGTTTTGCCCGTGTTAGCTTCATCACAAGGTGAAGAGGCTGACCTGTAGAGCCATCCATGGAGATGAACGGTTGGTTAATTTCAGTCTGGCTAGTTGATGATAATTCAATTTTCGCCTTTTCAGCAGCCTCTTTAAGACGCTGTAACGCCATTTTATCTTTTGTAAGATCAACGCCATTTTCTTTTTTGAATTCATCCGCAAGATAGTTAACGATGCGCATATCAAAATCTTCTCCACCAAGGAAAGTATCGCCATTGGTAGACTTTACTTCAAAGAGACCATCATCAATCTCAAGAATGGTAACGTCAAACGTACCACCTCCCAAGTCATATACTGCTATCGTTTTTGTCTCTTTTTTATCCAGACCATAGGCTAAAGCAGCGGCTGTTGGCTCGTTGATAATACGCAACACTTCGAGACCAGCAATTTTACCAGCATCTTTCGTTGCCTGACGCTGAGCATCATTAAAGTATGCAGGTACAGTAATAACAGCCTGAGTAATTCCTTCACCCAGATAGCTTTCTGCTGTTTCTTTCATCTTCTGCAAAATAAATGCTGAAATCTGGCTTGGGCTATAAGTTTCACCGCGTGCTTGTACCCAAGCATCGCCATTGCCACCATCCGTGATAGAAAAAGGGAGATTCTTTTTATCTTTTGCAAGATCTGGGTCGTCATTGCGGCGTCCAACCAATCGCTTAACACCAAAAATCGTGTTTTCCGGGTTAGTGACCGCCTGACGTTTTGCAGGTTGACCGACAAGACGCTCATCATCTGCAAAGCCAACAATCGATGGCGTTGTACGAGCACCCTCGGCATTTTCAATTACGCGCGGTTGCGATCCATCCATGATCGCTATGCAGCTATTTGTCGTTCCAAGGTCTATACCAATAACTTTGGCCATTTCACTGATCCCTCTTAATTTTAGGCGATAACAAGCGAAGCAAACCCATTACGGCATTTGCCTCACAACGTCAGCTGGTGATTGAACGATGTGTCGTTCTGCTGGGTTTATATAGTCAGCCACTTTGTAGGCTGCAAGCGTTCGGTTGGTTAAAATTAAAATAATAGAACAAAAATTTGACTTACATGAGCAAATTCAAAAGAATTTAGAGTATTCTAACCCTTGGCAGTCCAACTGAACTGGGTCAGGCGCGCTGGCGAGTATAATATTCACCCAAAAGGCCAATCTTAAAAAGGCAATCGTGACCTAAAGCGCACATTAGAAATCACTATTGGGCGGATTATACATAATAAAACTGAAACCTCAGGTCTGATCGATGAAGTGAAATATTGGGCTTCAATCAAACATTGTTAATATGAAAGGTGCGGAGTATTGGCAAAAACAATTTCACCAGACTCGATCATATTGCCATGCTGATAAGGCGTCAGAAGAAACCCAAAAACAGCTGGAGTTCAATGTTTAATTGAATAAAAGACTAAGCCAATTGCATATCCAGACAGCCATACCACTGAGAAAATGCAAAATGCGACCAACGAAACACAAATTTCAAATGAACTAAAAAAAGACATAATAAATTGCCAAATGGAAAAGATATAAATCGTCTGAACATAACGCCGCTGCGGTAATTGAAATCACAGTAGCCATTAGCCTATTTTACATCATCGAAGAGGTTGGGCCCTCAGAAACAAAAACAGCACCCACAGCTTTCGCATACATTATCACCGAAAAACCTCACTGTATTTTTATAAAACAAAATCACCCTTTAATTCAGCAACTTTAATGCCAAAAAATTGAACCATCATCTAGAATCTTATAATCAGAACAACCGACTGAAACATTTCCATTAAAAGCGACATAATAGGCTTCGACTGAGATTTTTGTGCGTCTTTTACGATCGCATTGCATATCAAGCCCAGCAGGTTAATCGTCTTGCCAACCGGATCTTTTTTCCTGTCCTAAACATTGTACCACTCTTAATTAGTTAATTATCTACTATGCATGAACCCTTTTGAGGGATGCCTATTATTGCACCCTAATCAATATTTACACTTATAATTTCCCAAATATAATAAACCTGGTTTGTAAATGATAGGGGCCGCCGTGTTAAAAAATCATCTCGTGGAAATCATGCGTATTCTGGCCATCCAAGCGGGCGATAAAATTATGGAAATCTACAATTCCGATGACTTTGACATCCGTAAAAAGAATGATTCTAGCCCTGTAACTGTCGCAGACGAAGTTGCCGATGTATTGATTTCAGCAGGGCTCAAGAAATACTTTCCCGAGATTGCGCTCGTGACTGAAGAGCAAGCCGCATCCCATGCAAAGTGCCACTCGACGTTCCTTATCGTTGACCCATTAGATGGAACAAAAGAGTTCATCAACCGAAGAGACGAATTTACCGTCAATATTGCGCTCATCGAAAATGGGGTCCCAACATTAGGCATTGTTTATGCTCCGGCAATAAAACGTTTATTTTATACTTCAACAAATGAAACCGCCGTCGAAGAGTTTCCACCCTTTAGAGAGACTGACATTGGAGAACAAAAGCCGCTTCATGTGGGAAAACCCGATAACAATTCTTTGATAGTAGTCGCCTCAAAATCACATCGCGATCAAGCAACGGACAAATATATTTCCAATTATAAAATAAGAGATAGTAAGAGCGCAGGCTCGTCCCTAAAATTTTGTCTTCTGGCTGCGGGAGAGGCTGATTTCTATCCCAGGCTAGGGCGAACAATGGAATGGGATACCGCTGCAGGAGATGCACTCTTGCGCGCAGCGGGCGGAAGAGTGGTCAATTTTAAAACAGGAGAACCGCTTACATATGGGAAAGTAGGCTACGAAAATCCATTTTTCATTGCTTTGGCAGACGGGGTTAAGCTATTAGAAGACAGCTAGAACTGATAACTTTGTATAACGATGTATTTCAATAGAGGAAAACAATACTCCGTTTTGAACTGCGTTGTTTGTAAATGCCGGGATTTTTTTTAAAACTAGCTCTAATGGATCTTTTTTGACCATTATGTGACGAACTGTATTAAGTTATGATTAAAGAGTGAAATGATGCAAACAAAAGTAACAAAAGCTATCTTTCCAGTTGCCGGGCTAGGAACACGTTTCTTGCCTGCGACAAAATCGATTCCAAAAGAAATCATGACACTTGTTGATCGACCATTGATTCAATATGCTATTGATGAAGCACGAGAAGCTGGAATTACTGAATTTATATTTGTTACATCCAGAGGCAAAGGTGCGCTAGAAGACTACTTTGACCATGCTCCACAATTAGAGGCTGAACTGCTTAAAAAAGGCAAAACAGAACTCTTAGAGCTTCTGAAAAATACGAATATGGAAAGTGGGACCATTGCATATATTCGCCAGCATAAAGCGCTTGGATTGGGTCACGCAGTTTGGTGCGCAAGGCGCCTCATTGGCAATGAACCCTTTGCCGTAATTCTGCCAGATGATGTTATCTCTGCAGAAAAATCTTGCCTAAAACAAATGGTCGACGCCTACCAAGACGTTGGGGGTTCAATGGTGGCTGCAATGGAAGTACCGCAGGATAAAACATGCTGTTATGGTATATTGAACATAGGTCAACAGGATGACAATTTACTGGCAGTAAACGGTATGGTTGAAAAGCCTGCGCCAGGGTACGAACCTTCCAACTTTGCAGTTATTGGCCGATATATTCTTACACCAAATATTTTTATGCATATTGAAAACCAAAAATTTGGATCTGGAGGAGAGATCCAACTTACAGATGCGATCGCAAATGAAGTTACCCTTGGAAACGCCGTAAATGGCCTTCGCTTTGAAGGTCAAAGGTTTGACTGCGGCACAAAGGCAGGGTTTCTCCAAGCAACAATTTCCTTTGCTTTAGCCCGCCACGATTTGCGCGATGAATTGACGGCTTACTTAAACGAGCTTGTTTCAGTCGCAAAGGCAGCTCAATAACGAATTAGAGCTTCACATTGGTACGTGTTTTAGCAGTTAGTGGCACCAGTTATATAGGTGCGAGTGCGTGCAAAGCTTTCAAAGCCAAAGGTTACACGCCAGCCACATTCGATAATTTATTTACTGGCTGGCAGAATGCGGTCAAATTTGCCCCCCCTTTATAAGGGGCCTAATTGATCAGGATGCTCTGGCTCAGGCCTTTGGGAGTTATAAATGACAGGCCTGTCCTAATTTTGCAGGGCTTAGTCAAGTTGGTGAGAGCATGCAAGGTCCACGGCATTACTGGCGAAAGAATGTTCAAGGCTTATTAAACCTAATTGATACGTCACTTGCATCTGGTTGTGATCAATTCGTATTTTTGTCGGCGTGTGCAATTTAGGGAGAGCAAGACAATCTTATTTTGTATGAAGAGAGTCCCTAAACGCCAATTAACCCTTACGCTACTTCAAAGCTCTCAATTGAGCATATCTCGCATGATTGTGATCGATCATCTGAAGACAAGCTCTTGCTAGTCTATTATAACAAACTCGAAGAGCTCGCGGTATATATTTACAAAAAGGATTACGTCCACTTCGATTGTGGACCTTGGAGAGCCCAATGTCAGTCGTCTTTACCTAGGCAGCAGCAGTATTCTGTGAGGCAGTCAAAATAGTGTAAAGCGTAGCACTATCTTGGTTCGAGCGCAGCTTGGCACAAAATGACGAATCTCTAAGAGTACGTGAAACCAAAGCCAACGCTTTAAGATGGTCAACCCCAGCGGCTTCTGGTGCAAAGAGCGAAAAAACTAAGTCGACAGGCTGATTATCAACCGCACCAAAATCAACCGGCTTTTCCAGAAGTATAAAAGTACCTACGACGTGCTCCATGGTTTTACTACGCGCATGGGGCAAAGCAACGCCATGCCCCACTCCAGTCGGACCAAGGGTTTCACGTTCTTGCAGGGCGCTTACGGTTTCAGACACATCCAGACCGTAAACAGAATTAGCGAGTTCTCCAACAACCTGAAGCAGACGTTTTTTGCTCGATACCGTAGAAACAACTTTCACTGCCTCTGGCTTCAGAAGATGTAACAATTCCATAAAAGGTAATTCCCTAAGTTTGAGCCGCCTTACTAGAGGAAAATCTACTGCGGTTCAATCCATCCAATATTCCCATCGTCACGCCGGTAAACCACATTAACATTCTTCTTTCCCTCATTGCGAAAAACAAGAAAATGAGAGCCAGTCAGTTCCATTTGCATTACCGCTTCTCCTACAGAAATAAAAGGGATTTTCGACTCTGTTTCTGCAACAATAATTGGCTGCAATGTGTCAGAATCAGTATCTTCTTTCTGGTCTATAGATGAAAGGACGTATGACGACGCATCAGAGAGCTCAACAGGTTGCGTCCTGTGCCTATGATGATCTTTTAATCTCCGTTTGTAACGCCTTAACTGTTTTTCTAATTTGGCACTACAACTGTCAAAAGCAGCATAAATTTCGGTCTCGCGGGCTTTTGCAGAAGCATTTAACCCAGTCGATAAGTGGATCGTAATTTCACAGACGTATTCATGCGCACTGCGTGAGAAAATGATATTTGCATCCGTTGGACGCTGTGCGTATTTGCTCGCGACGTCACCTAAATGGCGTTTCACATGTTCTTGCAGTGCTTCACCAATATTAATTTGCTGTCCTGAAATTTGATACCGCATAATGTCTCCTTTTTTGTTCAAGGCCACCTTAAATATTCACAACAGTCAAAACAAAGTATCTTTGCGACCAATTTCGGCGCCAATGATAACCTGTTCAACTTTACTGAACTCAATTAAAGCACAGCGCGTCTCCAATTTACTGGTAAAGCGCCAATATCTCATTGATGCGGATAGGCAGCAATACTGTCAATGGGCGCAAATCGTTAAATTTAAAACTGCTGCATCATGATTGGGTAGAAAAGCTATCGCCAAGGTAAACTTTTCTAACATTTTCGTTCTCAATCACTTCTTTTGCGGTGCCAGACATTAGAACTTTTCCGTCATGTAGAATATAAGCCCTATCAACCAAATCGAGCGTTTCGCGTACATTGTGATCGGTAATTAAAACCCCAATGGAACGTTTTTTTAATTCCGAAACTAATTGCCTGATATCACCCACAGCGATTGGGTCCACTCCTGCAAAGGGTTCATCAAGGAGCAAAAAACGCGGGTTTGCGGCAAGACTTCTGGCAATTTCCACTCGCCGTCTCTCGCCTCCAGATAAGGCCAAGGCAGGCGTTTGCCGCAAATGCTCGATCGCAAACTCAGCCAGAAGCTTTTCCAGTCTTTCACGGCGCTTATGCAAATCAGGTTCTGCGATATCCAAAATGGCCGCTATATTCGCTTCCACCGTCAAACCTCGAAAGATTGACATTTCTTGCGGCAAATACCCGATGCCTAACCGCGCCCTGCGGTACATAGGAAGCCTTGTTACATCTTGATTATCTAACATGACTTGACCACCATCGGCGTTTATCAATCCTGCAATCGCATAAAATGTCGTTGTTTTTCCAGAGCCATTTGGCCCTAAAAGTGCGACAACTTCACCCTGTTGAAGAGATATTGAAACATCACGAATTACGACTCGCTTGCGATAGCTTTTGCGCAATCCCTTTACAACCAGACCACTCGCGCTGACCTGCGTTAAAGGTTGGGAAGGCTGCATGTCAGTCCTGCTCTGATGGTGCAATTAAAACCGATTTCACGCGACCCGACATAGATGTAGCACCACTATCGATATCAAATTCCGCTCTATCCGCACTCACTGTATTTCCATCCTGACTCACCAAAGCGTTTCCTGTCATCACAATTGTCCCACGCTCTAGGTTATAATCAGCCTCATTGGCAGTCGCACGATCTTCACCACTAATCAAAACAACATTATCGCGGGCAAAGAGCGCATCAATTTTTGACTGGTTTTTCGAATAGGTGATGCGTACAAAGTCTGCATAAAGCAATAAATCACCTTGCGCTATTTCAACATTGCCGATCAATTCCGCCTGCGAAATTTCACTATCAACAGTCATCTGATCTGAGCTCGTCATGATGGGCTCTTTTGTATCTTCGGATAAATTACCAAATCCAGGTTTATTTTCATCCGCCAAAACAGGCGCCACCGCAAAGATTGCAATAACACTCAGGATAATTGAAATTTTTCTCATGCCAGCCTCTAGTCCTCAGGAAGATATATCATTTTAACGCCACCTTTGAAATTAAAATTCAAAGCACCGGTTTCTGCCGATCTCACGATTTCTAGTGATCCTGCGTCGAGCCGTCCATAGGGTACAGAACCTTGGATCGGTCCTTGGGCAAAGATCCATGTCTGATCAAGCCGCGCATCGATTTTAGACGCTCTGAGCTGATATCCATCCGTCGTTATAACGGAAACTGAACCTTCCATCACGACCATCTCAGTATCGTTATATAAAAACCCACTATCAGAAAACATATGGATCGTGGCACCATCTTTAGTTTCTAGTTTGGAGCTTATCTGATCTGCAAATGCATTTGAGCCGTTGTGCCCATCTGGTTTTAGCGCATTTGCAGCAACGCTGATTTTATCGCCGGATCTAGTGACCCCTAGATAGTAGGGGGTCGACATCTGTTGCCCCTTGCTTCGCTCAATTAATTCGCGCTTACTGAACGGAATTTCAGTTAGCTCAGGAACTTTTTTGGACATCAGAAACATGCTGACCAATAGGCCCAGCGCAACCAGTGGCAGGATCACTTTCAAAGTAGTTACCATCATGGAATGATTAATGTTTCGCATAGTCGCCAAAAGGTGCAAACTTTCTCAGATGTTTAATGTGAAAAGATATCCGTCTCAGGCCATCCCGCTAAATCAAGCTTGGCCCGCATAGGCAAGAAATCAAAGCAAGCCTGCGCGATCTCAGTCCTATTTTCGCGTTCTAACATTTTGTCGAGGCAAGCTCTTAGTTTATGGAGATACAAAACATCAGACGCCGCATAGTCTAATTGAGCCAGCTTTAGATCCCACGCACCCCAGTCAGACGTTTGCTGCTGTTTGGAAATATCTACCTCTACCAGCTCTTGAAGAAGATTTTTTAATCCATGTCGGTCGGTATAGGTCCTGATCAGTTTACTGGCTATTTTCGTGCAATAGACCGGCGCCGCAAGAACGCCAAAAGCATTGTATAAAGCTGCTATATCAAACCTACCAAAGTGAAAAAGTTTGATCACATTATCATCTTTAATCAGGCGACTAAGGTTAGGTGCCTCGGTTTGTCCCTGACTTATTTGTACCAGATGTGCATGACCGTCCCCAGATGAGAGCTGAACGAGGCAGAGCCTATCACGATGCGGATTAAGCCCCATCGTCTCACAATCAATCGCCACTGCATTTCCAAGATCAAGACCTTCGGGAAGGTCATTTCGGTAAAGATGATTCGTCACTTTTTATCCTAATTTTCCAAACACCCTTCTACTGACATAAAGCCCAGAGGGCGTCGACGCAACAGGTTGACCCTTATAAGAGAATAGTCGCTCAAATTAGTGTGCGAGTTTACACTCGGTGGACCTTGATAGAAATTTAAAAATCTGCATTCTTGACATTTATGGAACAAAGCTCGTGAAACAGAATAAGAACTGGCCCGCAGGGGTCCCAAAAAATATCGTTTTCCCAAAGCAAACGCTGCCAGAAAACCTTTTGGCGTCGGCGCAGCGCGTCCCATTAAGAAAGGCATTGATTTTTTATGGTGCTGAATACACCTATCAAGAGGTTCTGCAACTGGTCGAAAGACTAAGTGGCTACCTACAGAGTGTTATACAGATAAAGCCGGATGAACCCGTCTTGCTTTATATGCAAAACAGCCCTCAGTTTATTATTTCATTTTATGCAATTTTGCATGCCGGCGGCGTGGTCATTCCAGTCAACCCAATGTCCAGAAAAGCCGAACTCAACTACATCCAAAAAGACACAGATTCCCGCCTAGTCATCGCAGGCAGTGAAGTATCAGAATTTGTCCAGCCGCTGCTTATGACGGGGGCTATAGAACAGCTTATAAGTACAAACTATGCCGATATGACCGATCCAGAATATGACCTTTGTTTGCCAGCGTCTTTGTACCCCCACGATCCTGACTTGATGCGCAAACTCGGTTATGTGATGTGGCAGGACGCAATAAGCTCTGCTTATCCAGTACCCCCGGTCAACCGATCCGCTTCTGACCTTGCCGTTATACCCTATAGTTCTGGAACAACGGGAAATCCAAAAGGCTGCATGCATAGCCATTATACCGTGAATGTTACAGCAGTAGGAGGCGTTGTCTGGCATCAATTTGAAGAGGACAGCATATCGCTTGCAACGCTGCCAATGTTTCATGTGACCGGAATGCAGGGGGCCATGAACGGGCCTATTTATGCAGCGGGCACTCTGGTGATCATGGCCCGCTGGGACCGCCAGATTGCCGCTGAACTTATTCGGCGTTACCAAATCACACGTTGGCGATCTATTGCTACGATGGCAATTGATTTTGTAAATGATCCCAATATCAGATCCTATGATCTCTCATCTCTCAAAGCAGTTGGCGGCGGCGGAACTGCGATGCCCGCCCCGATTGCAAGAAAGCTTAAAGACCTGACTGGGCTTGATTATTTAGAAGGGTATGGCCTGAGCGAAACTATGGCGGCAACGCACTTGAACCCCACAGATGCGCCACGTGCGCAATGTCTTGGCATAGCAGTGTTTGATGTAAAATCTTGCATCTGGTCACCACAAAATCACAAAAAGCTTGGCCCAAACGAAATTGGGGAAATTCTGATTGCCGGACCGCAGGTATTCTTGGGCTATTGGCGTCGACCAGAGGACACCAAAGAGGCTTTCGTCACTTTGGACGGCGTTGCCTATTTTCGCACTGGTGATATCGGGTATGTAGATGAAGACGGATTTTTCTATATGGTCGACCGTCTTAAGCGCATGATCAATGCCTCGGGCTTTAAAGTCTGGCCAGCCGAAGTAGAAGCTATTATGTATGGTCATCCCGCAATTGCGGAAGCTTGCGTCATAGCCAGTAAAGATCCAAGACGCGGCGAAACCGTAAAAGCCATAGTTGTAAAAACTCGAAATGAAAAAGCGCCGAGCCCAAGAGAGATAATATCATGGTGCAAAACAATGATGGCAGCCTATAAGTGCCCAACCGAAATCGAATTTGTTGAAGTGCTACCCAAATCAGGCTCCGGAAAAGTGATGTGGAGAGCTTTAACCGATAAAGAAAACACGCATTGCTAAATCCAATAAATTTGACCACGGTTTTGGGGCATCAACCGATATTTTTGCCCCTTTGCAATAGAACGTTGCGGCATTTTGTCAGAGAACTGTTGCACTTGGGATGAAAGGCCATTCTGCTAGTAGGAAATGGAAAAGATTAATGACACCTGAAAATCTGTTTGACCTTAAAGGAAAAGTTGCCCTCGTAACTGGTGGAGCAACAGGCATCGGACGAATGGCATCGATCGGGCTTGCCTCAGCTGGAGCGCGCGTTCTTATTGCCAGCCGCAAAGCCGAGGCCTGCCAAGCTGTTGCCGCAGATATCAACGAAATGGGGCTGGCCGGATCCGCCGAAGGATTCGGTGGCAATATTGCCACTCAGGACGGAATCAGCGATTTAATCACCGCTTTAAAATTGCGAACAGACAAGCTTCATATTCTGATGAACAATGCAGGGCGAACCTGGGGGGCTCCTTTGGGAGTATTTCCCTACGATGCATGGGACAGAGTAATGGCTTTAAATGTGACGGGAATGTTTCACCTGACACAAGGCCTAATTGAATTTCTGGCTGCTTCGACAGACGCAAACGATCCAGCCAGAGTGGTGAACGTTGGCAGCGTCATGGGGGAAATCCCCATGGGCGACGACGCCTATTCCTATGCTGTCTCAAAATCTGCAGTGCACCACATGACCCGAATATTGGCCAAAGAACTGCTTGAGCGCAATATCACTGTGAATGCATTGGCGCCGGGACCTTTTCAATCTGGAATGACCAAATTTGCGATTGGTGATGACGATAGCTCTGACCGGGTTGGCCTGCGCGTTCCTGCCAGGCGCGTTGGACGATCTGAAGATATTGCAGCCTGCATGCAATTTCTGTGTGGATATGGCGGGTCTTACATCACAGGCGCTATTCTTCCCGTCTCAGGGGGTATAAATGTTTCTACGGGGCATTCTATCTTTGGTGAGGATTAATCCATGTCATTGATGTCCCTTGAAGATTTCAAAGGCCATGTTGGACAAAAGATTGGAACATCGCGTTGGTTTTTTTTAAACCAGTCCAGAATTGATCTTTTCGCAGATGTGACAGAAGATCGCCAATTCATTCATGTCGACGCTGACTTGGCGTCTGAAACTCCTTTTGGCACGACTATCGCGCATGGTTTTCTGACACTTTCAATGCTTTCTGCCATGAGCTATGACAGTATCCCACGCATTAAAGGCGTTACAATGGGCGTAAATTACGGTTTCAATCGAATACGCTTTGTCACCCCGGTGACTTCAGCTTCCCGGGTGCGCGCACATTTCACACTTGCCTCTTCCGACACTGAAAAACCTTCAGAAATAACCAATGTTTTTGATGTGAGCGTGGAGATACAAGGGAATGATCGTCCTGCTCTCGTGGCTGAATGGATCAGCCGACAGTACTTTTAAATAAATAGGAAAAAATATGCCAGGGTTACCCTTAATCTTTTCTAAGCTACGTCTTCCCGTTGTGGCCGCACCTTTATTCATTATATCCAACCCAGACCTCGTGATTGCCCAATGCAAATCTGGCGTAGTAGGATCATTTCCAGCCCTGAATGCACGCGAAAAAGAAGGTGATCCAATCATGTTGGATCTCTGGCTAAAAAGAATAACGGAAGAACTGGATCGGTATAATCAGGTCAATCCAGATAATCCAGCAGCACCCTATGCCGTCAATCAAATTGTCCACAAATCAAATGAACGGCTTGAACGGGATCTTGAGATTTGCGCAAAGTGGAAAGTACCGATCTGGATTACATCTCTTGGAGCCCGTGTCGAAGTCAACGATGCCGCGCATAGTTGCGGGGGCATTGCACTGCACGACATTATCAACAACAGATTTGCCAAAAAAGCGATCACAAAAGGCGCCGACGGATTGATTGCCGTGGCAGCGGGTGCCGGCGGGCATGCCGGCCAACTTTCTCCAATGGCATTGATCAGTGAAATTCGGGAATGGTTTGAAGGCCCACTTTTATTGTCTGGATCAATTGCAACTGGCCGAAGTATTCTCGCAGCTCAAGCAATGGGCGCAGATCTTGCCTATATCGGCTCACCTTTTATTGCCACGCATGAAGCAAATGCAGAAGATGCCTACAAACAGATGATCGCTGATTCATCGGCGGCCGATATTATTTATTCGTCGTTGTTTACTGGTGTTCACGGCAACTACCTTAAACCCTCGATCACCAGAGCAGGTATGGATCCGAATAATCTTCCCGCCTCAGATCCCTCTGCAATGAATTTTTCAGACAAAAGTGAAAAACCAAAGTCTTGGAAAGAGATTTGGGGTTCTGGTCAAGGAATTGGTGCAATCAAAGAAGTCATGCCAACCAGTGGGCTCGTAGATCAGTTCCAAGCTGAATACACACAGGCAGGCAAAGCGCTTCAAGGCGATATATATGGCTGAACTCTACCTTATCAGGCATGCTCAGGCGAGTTTTGGTGCAGATGATTACGATAAGCTCTCCGAACTGGGTCACGAGCAAAGCCATGCTCTAGGCCAAGCTCTTACCGCGCAAGGCGTGCGGCCTGATGCTTGGGTCATGGGGGATATGCGGCGGCATCGCGAAACGATCGAAGGTATTGCGAAAGGCATGGGGCTCAATACCGTAAACGCAGAAATTCACACTGGCCTTAACGAATTTGATTTAACTGGACTTTTAAACGCACACTATCGCGGACACCTAGCGCCAGAGAATATGCACACGGACCGAAAAACATACTTTCGCGCGTTGCGCGAAACTGTGCTGGCCTGGCAAGAAAATGACATTCAAAAACCACCAGAAACCTGGGTCGAATTTGGACAACGTGTTGAAGCCGACCGAAAATTTGTTATGCGCGATGGGGTAAATTCTGTACTGGCGCTAAGTTCAGGAGGTGCAATTTCACAAATGATATCAGCGGCCTTGCAGACCCCTAAGGAACAACAAATCCGTCTTCAACTACAAATGAAAAACTGCTCAGTAAACAGATTTATATTTACGCCTAAAGGATTTTACTTGCATGGATTTAATGAGACCCCACATATTAGGCAAGAAACCAACCATTTTTTGACATATAGTTAGCTTTAGGAAGCATCATGTCTGATACATCTTATTTGGATACGGCGGCAGTCAATAAATGGCTATCGGCCAATCTCAGTGGGTTTTCTGGTCCTGTTGAAGCACATAAATTTGCAGATGGTCAATCAAACCCGACCTTTGCTTTAAAAACTGCGCGCAGAAATTATGTACTGCGCAGAAAACCTCCCGGCATCCTGCTGAAATCGGCGCATGCCGTAGACAGAGAGTTTCGCGTCCAGAAAGCCTTGGCAGACACGGATGTTCCAGTGGCCAAGATGCACGTGCTTTGCGAAGATGACACAGTAATAGGCTCGGCTTTCTATGTGATGCAAATGATAGATGGTAGGAACTATGACAATCCAAGCCTTCCAGAACTGCCTTTCGACGATAGAAAGCCAGTCCTGTATGAAATGAACCGTGTTTTAGCTGCAATTCACAGTGTTGATCTTGTCAAAGTCGGGCTATCCGATTTTGGTCCTGACGGGAATTATTACCGCCGCCAGACAGACCGCTGGACAAAGCAATATCGGGCGACAGAGACCGAAACCATACCACAGATGGATGAATTGATGGTCTGGCTGGATGATCATATGCCTTTAGATGACGGTCAACGCGCATTAGTACATGGAGATTATCGCATTGATAACATGCTATTTTCCAAGACAGACCCAGAATGCCTGGCCGTTCTGGACTGGGAATTATCGACCATCGGTCATCCTTATGCAGATCTGGCAGCAGTTATAATGCAGTGGTCGATGCAGGCGAGCAAAGAGGGCCGTGGACTTGCCGGAATTGACAGGAATTTACAGGGATTGATGGAAGATCCCGAATTTATCGATCTTTACTGTGACCACCGTGGAATTTCTGAGATAGAAAACTTTGGATTTTATCTGGCCTTTTGTTTTTTCCGGATGGGTGGTATTTTGCAGGGTGTGAAAAAACGGGCATTAGATGGCAATGCGTCAAACCCACAACGCGCCCTGCGCGTGGGAAGCTATGTCAACGATTGTGCAAATGCCGGCCTTAAAGCGACGAAAACGTTATGACTTTATCTGATGAAAAAAACCTCTCACTTCATAGCGAAGCACCTTATCCACTTCAAAATCACCTTGGATTTGAACTGACAGAATGGCACAAAGACTATTGCCGTGTAGAATTGCCGTTAAAGCCTTTTTTGTTAAATAGATATGGAATTCCGCATGGCGGGATCCACGCAACTCTGCTCGATACAGCTATGGGGTACTGCGCCTGCTATTCAGAAGATCCCAACAAACCAATTTTTGCAATGACGCTCAGCCTTACGGTAAACTACTTGGGTCAAAGCACAGGCAACGCTCTTATCGCTGAGGCCAACCGAACGGGTGGAGGCCACAAAACATTTTTTGCCAAAGGAAGGGTAACAGATGATACTGGACAGCCAATAGCAACAGCAACAGGTGTATTCCGGTTTCGTTCGGACGCTAATCAAAACTCTAAAAAGAAAGAATAGATATGTCGGAGACCATGCAAAGGGTTGCCCTAGCAGAGCGCCCGATCGGCGCACCAGGTGACCATAATTTTCGTTTGGAAACGATTGAAATCCCAGCTTTGTGTGACGATGATGTTCTCGTTGAAATTGAATACATGTCGCTCGATCCTTATATGCGCGGCCGCATGGATGATGCAAAGTCCTATGCATCCCCAGTTCCGATTGGAGGAACGATGGAAGGTGGTGCTGTAGGTCGGGTCATCGCTTCAAATTCATCCAAATTTGCTATTGGTGATTTCGCATTTGGCCAGCTTGGCTGGGCAAGCCACGGATGCGTTCCGGCACGTGAATTACGCAAGCTCGATCCCGATTTAATGCCCATCACAACGGCACTTGGCGTTCTTGGTATGCCAGGATTTACAGGGTGGTACGGGTTAAAAGAACATGGCCGGCCAAAGAACGGTGAAACGCTTGTCGTTGCAGCCGCCACTGGTCCAGTGGGTTCAATGGTGGGTCAAATTGCCAAAACACATGGGCTGCATGTCGTGGGGATTGCAGGTGGGATTAAAAAATGCGCTCTTGCAGTCGAAAAGTTTGGCTTTGATCATTGCCTGGATCATAAGGCCTATGAAGATAGCCGTTCGATGAAAACAGCCCTGCAAGAGCTTTGTCCAAATGGCATCGATATCTATTTTGAAAATGTGGCTGGCAAAACTCTTGATGCGATTTTGCCATTAATGAATACCGGTGCACGGATTCCTATCTGCGGTATGATAAGCTGGTATAATGCGGGCGCATTAGGGGCCAACGCAGGGGGCGAGACTGACAAACTCCCAAAAATGTGGCGCAGTATTCTGGTCAAGAAAATGTCAGTCAATGGCTTTATTATCTCAGATCACTGGGATCGGTACAGCGACTTTTTGAGCGACGTGGCTCCAATGCTTTCAGCGGGCCAGATTGCTTACAAAGAAGATATTGTTGTCGGTCTGAAAAATGCTCCAAAAGCCTTTATGGGCCTACTGGAAGGTCATAATTTTGGCAAACTTATCGTAAAGATAAAATAACTTAGGCTCTTCAATTAGGCAAGTTTGAAAGATTTCAAAACCTGCCGCGTGGCAGCAACGAGTGGCCCGTGCGTGTCTTTCAGGATCGCGACTCGGTCAAAGCGATTGGGATCTGACAAGACCGAGCTTCTAAGAGCCGCACCAAATGCTAGACGCAATTCGGTGCCGATATTAAACTTGCAGATGCCTGATGTCTGGGCCAGACGTCGACGCTGCTCTATCGGCACGCCTGATCCACCATGTATCACCAAAGGCACATCGCAAGCCGCATCTATTGCGCGAATGCGTTCTTCGTCCAATACACCAGATTGGTAAGTCTGCAAGTGTACATTGCCAACAGAAATTGCCATAGCATTAACATGGCTATCCACAGCAAATTTTGCAGCTTCTGAAGGGTCCGTGCCAGACGAATTTTCACCACCTGAATAGCCAACAAAGCCAATCTCGCCCTCGCAAGATATACCCGCTTGATGCGCAAGCTCTGCCACCTGCGCAGTCTCATCTATATTTTGCTGGAGGGGCTTTCTTGATCCGTCAAACATCACCGAAGTAAACCCGCTATCTAGCGCCTCTTGGCATTCATCAAATGTGTATCCGTGATCGAGATGAGCAACGACAGGGACTGATGCACTTTCGGCCAAATGGCGGAACATTTTGCCTAAAATAGGCAAAGGCGTATGGGCTCGGCAACTTGGACCCGCCTGCAATATAACTGGCACTTGCTCCAGCTCTGCCGCCTCAACATAGGCGCGCATGTCTTCCCATCCAAGGGTCACTAGACCAGCCACAGCGTAGCTACCGCTCAAAGCGGGTTCCAAAACGTCCTTTAGCGTCACAAGTGTCATTTAAACTTAGCAACCATGTCTTTAATGCCGGGAATAGTCTCAATTTGATAGGCATGTGTGGGCTGAAAATACTGCACCAGCGGCCGCTGCGTTAGACCACCAAGAATGGTGAAGTAGTACATTTCGTACCCGGGCAAAGCTGCACAAGGGTGATAACCATCGTCGATACAAATCGTCGAGCCATCGACAATATGGTATGCGTCACCCGGTTCGTTATCAATCCTTTGAAGCATCTGAAGGCCTGATCCGTGGTTGGGTTTGAACCGAAAGTTATACGTTTCATCGTGGCGAGTTTCGGTCGGAAGCCTATTAGTATCATGCTTATGAGACGGGAAGCCGGACCAACCACCTTGGCCGACAGTAAACAGTTCACTTACCAATAACCTGCCAACCTTGTCGTGCTGCTTTTGGCCCAGGATATGTTTAATCTTACGATGTGTCTTTGTTTCATCACTGCCATATTGTACGAGGTCTATACCGTCTTTGCGGATATCAAAGGGATCAAGGACCTTATCATATTTTGCTCCAGCAATTAATATTTCAGTAGCATCAGATAAACAAGTCATAGTAACCTTAGCTCCAGAGGGGATATATACCCCTTCGGGTTCTCCGTCCCACACGTCTTCTCCGCGATTGCCCAGCGCTGCAAAGTGAACACCTTCAACATCAATATCCAAACTTCCTGTCGCAGGAACGATACATGTTTCATAACCAGGCACTTGATAATCAAAGGACTGCCCGTTGGTCAGCTTGACAATATTGAAATAATTGAGCGGGACCGTTGGATTTTCAACATCCACAATTGGCAAGTTATTATTATCAAATGGTGCAATATGCATATTGGTTTCCTATCTCATAATTCCGTTGGGCCAGCATGGCCACGCAAAAACTCATCCAGTTCAAGGGTGGTGGGCATCGCCGGGGCACAGCCAACACGTGCCACAACCATAGAGGCACAAGCAGAGCCGCGCAAAACGGCCTCTTTCAGCGGGCACCCGTCTGCCAGACCAGCAACAAAGCCACCCATAAAACTATCGCCAGCGCCGGTAGGCTTTAGCGCTTTCACAGGATAAATTCCTGTGCGAATTTCACTATTAGCTGTGAGAGTGATCGCTCCGAGTTCACCCATTTTATACACAACAATTTTTGCCGTGGTGTTCGCAAGATCTCTGGCCTTTTTCAGACCTTGACCATAATCCCCCGCCATAAAGCCAAACTCGACATCATTGCCTACAATTATGTCACAATATTCCGCAGCGCGAGAGTAAGTCTTAGACGCAACCGTGGCACTCGGCCAGCTATATGGACGGTAGTCCACATCAAAAATCAAAGGCAAGCCTGCTGTTTTTGCCAAATCAAATGCCTGAAAGGCAGCACTCCTGGAAGGCTCAGCTGCAAAAACTGTTCCGGTGGTAATCAAAGCGCTATACCTTGCATACTCTAAGACCTGAACATCATCTAATGTCATTTCAAAATCAGCCGCTCCATTGCGATAAATTACAGATTGATGATCTTCGACACGGCTTTCCACGATTGCCAGCGAATTGCGCGCCTCGCCGCCCACAATACGCACATGCTTTCGATCAACCTCGTAATGATCAAGCTGGTTCAGGCAGTAACGACCGATTGCATCATCAGAGACACAAGTGACCAGAGATGCGCGCGCGCCATGTTTATTCAGGGCAACGCAAATATTGGCGGATGATCCACCAAGGGCAGCAAAAAAGTGGGTCGCTTCTTCCGTCTTAGTCCCGGGGGGATCTGGATAAAAATCCATACCTGCCCGGCCAATAATCAAAAAATCTTTACCTGAGAGACGATCTAATGATGCCATTAGACACCCTTTCTTTGTCTGCTACGCCCTGCTTCTTGGTCGGCATGAGCGGCATTTATATTTTCGCTGTCACTCACCTCAGGCGTCCCGACTTCCCACCAAGTATGGCCCTCATCCGTCCATCCGTCATATGGATCAACTTGCATACAAATAACACTGGTCTTGTCACTCTGTTTCGCGCGCTTGAAGGCCTCAGCAAATTCCAAAGGGTTTTGTACTGTTTCCGCATTAGCCCCCATCGATGCCGCATGGCTCTGAAAATCAACTGCAAAAGGATCATGAACCGTTGGACAATCTGCTATCAAATTGTTAAAGCTTTCGTTTCCAGTGTTATTTTGCAATTTATTGATCACGGCAAAGCCCCCGTTATCAAGCACAACAATGATAAGTTTTTTACGGCTTAGGACGGAGGAGTAAATATCTGAGTTCAAAAGCAAATACGAGCCATCTCCAACCAATACAATCGTATCACTGTCTGGTTCGCGCTCGGACTGTGCGATACGCGCGCCCCAACCGCCTGCTATTTCATACCCCATACAGGAAAATCCGAATTCCACATCAACTGTGCCGATTCCCAATGTTCGCCAATTTGCAGTGACTTCTGCGGGCAAACCACCAGCGGCCGTAACAATACGATCCCGCGGATCGCAGAGTTCGTTCACAACGCCAATGACCTGAGCATAAGAATTGGGGCCATTGTCCAACGAAACATTAAAAGCTACATAATCATCCCAAATTTGTCGCTCTTTTTTGGCTTTTTTGGTCCAGTCTGGCGTAGTATGGAAACCATCCAGCGCTTCGTGAAGGCTGTTAATTGCAACCTTTGCGTCGGCTACCATTGGCAGCGACAAATGCTTGTGCGCATCAAAGCGCGCCGCATTGATCGACACAAACTTTGCGTCCTGCGCGAATGCCGTCCACGAACCTGTGGTGAAATCCTGTAGGCGCGTACCAATTGCCAAAATGACATCAGCCTTTTCAGCGATATTATTTGCGCTGCTTGATCCAGTGACGCCTATTGGCCCAATGTTAAGCGGATGCGTGGCCAGCATATTAGCTCTTCCAGCAATAGTTTCCACTACTGGAATTCCGTAAGTCTCTGCAAATTCTCTAAGCTCTTGGACCGCACCGCTATATTGGACACCCCCACCAGCAATAATCATGGGACGCTTGGCCGTTTTCAAAACCTCTACGGCGGCTTTGATGTCTTCGCTATCGGGCGCACTACGCCGAATGCGATGCACTTTTTTCTCAAAAAGCTGTTCTGGATAGTCATAGCTCCAACCCTGTACATCCTGTGGAAGCCCAATAAAGGCCGGGCCACAATCTGCAGGGTCGAGCATTGTCGAGATTGCTTGTGGCAAAGATTGAATAACTTGCGCAGGATGGGTAATTCGATCCCAAAACCGAGTGACCGTTTTAAACGCATCATTGAGACCCAAACTGGGGTTATTAAAATGTTCAACCTGTTGCAAAACAGGATCAGGTAAGCGCGTGATATAAGTATCTCCGCACAAGAGCAAAAGCGGCAAGCGATTGGCATGTGCCAAAGCTGCAGAGGTCAGTAAATTTGATGTTCCGGGCCCAGCACTAGCCGTACAGAACATAAAACGCCGGCGCAACCATTGTTTAGCATACGCAGCAGCCGCAAAGCCCATGCTCTGTTCATTCTGTCCACGATACAGCGGCAACTCGTCTTTCAAATTATAAAGAGCTTCTCCAAGGCACGTCACATTTCCATGACCAAAAATCCCAAATCCACCGCCACAGAGCCGCAATTCCTGTCCATCAATTTCGATAAATTGATTTCCTAGATATTTCATAGTGGCCTGGGCGGTTGTAAGACGGACTGATCTTTCGCTCTGCATTGGGACATCCTTTTCTGGAGGGTCAGCTTTTGAAGCTTGCGCTCTTACGATTCTAAAGATACTACTTTTGCAACCGGTTGCAACTGAATTTGAAACACCTGTAAGGACGGCCCATGCGCTTATCTGTTTGCGCTCTTTTAAACCAGGATTGCGATTTACATTCCATAATTCTGTTTGCTGGTATCTTCGCTTAGAAAGGGAGTTTTCTTCATGACTATTCAAATTGGTAATGCCCCTTGTTCTTGGGGTGTTGAGTTTGCTCGGGACGAGCGAAATCCAACTTGGCAGACCGTATTGTCAGAATGCGCGAAAGCAGGCTATCGCGGCATCGAGCTTGGTCCAATCGGATTTATGCCAGAAGACCCCCAAATCCTAGGCCCAGCTCTAGAAGAACATGATCTGACCTTAGTCGGTGGCGTTGTTTTTCGACCATTTCATATTCCAAATAAATGGGATGAAGTCCAGGATGCTATTCAACGCACTTGCGAGGATTTAACGGCACACGGTGCAAAACATCTAGTTCTTATCGATTCTATTTCCCCCCGCCGCGCTCCAACAGCAGGACGCGCCTCAGAGGCGGAACACATGGATGCCTCCGAATGGGCAGATTTTCGGGATCGTCTAAAGACTGCGGCACAGATTGGCACCGAAGAGTATGGTCTGACGGTTGGTATGCATGCGCATGCAGCAGGCTTTATTGATTTCGAGCCTGAGCTAGAACGCCTGCTAGAGGAGATTGACTCAAACATTTTGAAGATCTGCTTTGATACTGGGCATCATTCTTATGCTGGCTATGATCCTGTTAACTTCATGAAACGACATATCAACCGCATTTCATATATGCACTTTAAAGACATTAATCCTGCTGTGAAAGCCGATGTTATCAAAAAACGTACTGGGTTTTATGACGCTTGCGGTGAAGGTATCTTTTGTAATCTGGGTCAAGGCGATGTTGACTTTGCGGTTGTAAGACAAATTTTGTTGGATGCTGATTTTGAAGGCTGGTGCACGGTTGAGCAGGATTGCGATCCGACAATGAACATAAGCCCACTTGATGACGCAAAAGAGAATAGATCCTATCTGCAATCAATTGGGTTTTCCGAGGAGTAAAGACGATGGCAAAGTTAAAATGGGGCCTAATCGGAGGTGGTGAAGGCAGTCAAATAGGTCCAGCACATAGATTGGGTTCAGGGCTCGACGCTTTGTTTGAATTTACGGCTGGGGCTTTGGATCATCGACCAGAGGAAGGGCGCGACTACGCTCAGAGACTGGGTCTACAAAAAGATCGTGCTTACGGTGACTGGAAAGAAATGCTGGATGGTGAAAAGAGCCACAAAGACCGCGTTGATCTGGTCACAGTCGCCACGCCAAACTCAACCCATTTTGAAATTACAAAATCCTTTTTAGAAGCTGGATTTCACGTTCTATGCGAAAAGCCCATGACAATGACCGTACAAGAAGCTGAAGACATCGTACGCATAAGCGAAAAGAGCGGGCAAATTTGTGCGGTAAATTATGGCTATTCTGGCTATTCATTAGTGCGCCACATGAGGGCAATGGTTGCTCGCGGAGAACTGGGGGATATTCGTTTGGTGAAAGCAGAATTTGCCCATGGCCATCATGCAGATGCGACTGACGCAGATAATCCTCGCGTGCGATGGCGCTATGATCCTGCGCAAATTGGCGTTTCTGCCCAATTCGCAGACTGTGGAATTCACGCAATGCATATGGCATCTTTTGTGACTGGGCAAGAAGTGACCACCCTGTCAGCAGATACAGTTTCTTGTATTCCTGGACGCACCCTTGAAGACGATGCAATGGTAAACTTTCGCATGGATAAGGGAACCGTTGGACGGCTCTGGACGTCTTCAATCGCACTTGGACGCCAACATGGACTAACCCTTCAGGTCTTTGGAGAAAAAGGTGGCCTAAGCTGGGCACAAGAACAGCCCAACCAGCTCTACTGGATGCCACTCAACGGTCGGCTTGAAACAATCGAGCGCGGCGAGGCAAGTCTATCTCCAGAAGCAGATCGTAGCACGCGGGTCACAATAGGACACGCCGAAGGAATGCCTCTGGCATTTGCCAACATCTACAGAGATCTTGCCGAAGCTATTTTTGCACAAAAAGAGGGCTGCCCCATGGATCCGGCTGCAAATATCTTTCCGACAGCAAAAGATGGCCTTCGCTCAATGGCAGCGGTTTATGCTGTTGCTGACTCGGGCGCAAAAAATGGCGTTTGGGTAGATGCCCGACCACCGATGTTCCAATAATATTAAAGACGGGGCCGTAATGTGCCCCGTTCTACAAAAGTGCAAGGGAACAGGCTAGCTTCTGGCGCCTGATTGGGGTCGGCGAGCATGCCCACTATAAGATTTATTGAGGACTGGATAATTTCTGCAAACGGTTGGTGTATTGTGGTCAGGTTTATATTATGCCACCCAGCCATTTCCATATCATTTACACCGATCACCCCCACGTCCTCAGGAACCGCAAGACCTTTGTCAGCAATTGCAGTCAGAGCACCGACCGACAAAACGTCATCACCACAAAAATAGGCTTCCGCATGGCGACCATATTGTAAAATACGCGCCATTTCCGTTCGCCCTGCTTTATACGAGTAAGCTTGAGCGAAGGAGTGCGACCACTCTACATCAGAATGTAACTGCAATTCTTTTTCAAAGCCTTTCAGGCGGTATTGAGTGGATGTGGCGTCTTTGGGACCTCCCATAAAAGCGACCTTCTTATACCCTCGCGCAACCAACTCGCAAGCTGCAAGTCTCCCACATGCGAAGTCGTCGATGCCGAGCACATGAACCTCTGGCATGGCTTCATAACGTCCAAAACTATTGACCACTGGCAATCCTGCATCGCGGAACGCTTTGGAAAATTCGGGAGGCAACGTGGACGAAGCTACAATGACCGCGTCCACAGAATACTGCCTTAGCATCCGCACAGAGGCCGTAGCCTCTCTTTCGTTGGTCAGGTTGACCAACAAGGGCCTTAGACCGCGATCCTGAAGACCTCGCGTAAATTGATCAAAAACTTCCAAAAAAATTGGGTTATGAAAGTTGTTTGAGACAAGGCCGATAAGCTTGGTCGACCGCGTGGTCAAACTACGCGCAAGGAAGTTTGGACTATAGCCCAGATCATTCGCTGCATTTTCGACTTTGGTGCGCATAACCGCAGATACAGAAGCACCTGGAGTGAAGGTACGAGATACAGCAGAGCGCGATACGCCTGCTCTCTTTGCAACATCATCTAAGGTAACGGCCATGATTACAGATCTTTCTGGAATTTGATTTCAAGCGCTTAAACATGAGAGAGTATGGCCAAAAGAAATTGTCTTTGCAACCGGTTGCAAATTTAGCGAATTTATGGTTCCTTGATTCGTGGAACTTTTTGTAAGTTCTAAATGGACGAACCACCAACAACTGGTGCTAAAGCCATAATGCTGTCAAAGATGGCTAAAAATGGGAGATTATTTATGAAAGTTACGAATAAATTAGTGATGGCGCTATCAGCAATGGCGCTAATGGCCGGCGCGGCTTCGGCAGAACGCTATGTAATGGTCACACACGGCGAAGGGAAAGACCCCTTCTGGCCAGTCGTTCAAAAAGGTGGTGAGGATGCAGCGCGTCACATCGGCGCTGATTTTGAATATGTATATACACCATCAGCTGACATGGGCGACATGGCGAAATCAATCGCTGCTGCTGCTGCAACTCAGCCAGATGGATTGGTTGTATCTTTGCCAGATCCTGAAGCTTTGGGTCAGGCGATCAAAGATGCGGTTGCGTCTGGTGTTCCAGTGATAACTATGAACTCTGGTCTAGAATCTTCAGCTTCTGTTGGTGCTTTGATGCACGTTGGACAGCCTGAGTATTTAGCTGGTCAGTCAGCTGGTGCACTCGCAAAAGCCGAAGGCGCAACAAGCGCGCTTTGCATGATGCACGAGCAGTACAACACTGCTTTGAATGATCGTTGTAACGGATATGGCGAAAACGTATCTATTGCATCAACAGTTGATACAACTAGCGATCCTGCAACAATCACAACTCGCGCTGCAGCGGCTCTTCAAGCCAACCCAGGCGTCGATGCTGTATTGTCAGTTGGACCGCACACATGCGTAGGCGTACAACAGGCGATTGACGAGCTTGGAATGACACTACACCATTCTTGCTTCGATCTCAGCCCACCAGTTATGGATGCGATCAACGCAGGCAAAGTTGCGTTCACAATCGATCAGCAGCAGCGCTTGCAAGGCTACATGCCAATTATCGTTCTGCACCTTTACAATAACGGTGCTGGCCTTCTTCCGGGTGCAAACATCCCATCAGGACCAGGCTTTGTTGACAAATCAAATGCTTCTTCTGTTGCTGCCCTTGCAGGCGTAGACAGATAAGATAAAAAAATTTAGTGGATGGCTTTGTGCCATCTACTTTTTTTGAAAGCCATGGGTAGCGATTTGCTATCCAATTTTTTTGGGAATAGTTATGACTTCATCGACAGAACTTCGCCAAGAAGCAGATCGCCACGCTCCTAAGAAACAGTTTTGGGCTATGTTTGTTCGGCCTGAAATCGGCCCTATCGGGGTTATGATCTTGTTGTTTGGAATGCTTGGCTATTTCTCAATTCCCGCTGCAGAAAGTACATGGAACCCTTTTGCAGGAGAAGGTTTCAACGCACTTGGTATCCGAAATAACCTACGTGTGATTTCACAACTTGGGATTATAGCGCTTGGCGCGGGTCTGTTGATTATTGCCGGAGAGTTTGACCTTTCCATTGGATCAATGATCGGATTTGCCGGTGCATGTATGGCCATGATCCTCCGTTGGGGCTTTGCAGTCCTTATTCCTTATATTTCTTTCGATGGTGGAGTTCATGTTGAGTATTTTACAATATTCTCAGTGGACCATGTCACACCGGTATGGGCTATATTTATAACGATGTGCTTTACTCTCACTTTTGGTTGGATCCAAGGGTTTATAGTTGTTCGGTCTGGACTGCCCTCTTTCATCGTAACACTGGGTGGATTGTTTTTCTTGCGCGGGTTAACAGAAGTGTCACTGCGCGCGTTCAACCACAGGCCCGACCAAAGCGCTGGCTCAACCACTGTGACAGAGATACCCGATCTCAAGAATATTATTGATCTTCAGGGACATGGTGAATTGAGTAGATTAGATGCCAAATCTCTACCTGAAGCAGATCTTGTCAACCTGACGCAATCCCTCTCTACAGACATGGTTGCAACACTGACCGAACGTTTGGCGTATACTTACAATCGTGTGGCCGAAGCTAAAACCGCCATCATGGAAACTAAAGGTGTTAAGCCGCTCGAAAAAGCCTTGGAAAATGCTGTGCAGTCGGGCAACGACTACATGGTAAATACCATTCAAGATAAAATCGCCAATTTCAGCGTTGATCCAGTCGTTCCTAAAACTGTAAGCGATGTGGATGTAGCGCGAGCTTATATCGATACGATACCAACCGTCAACCAAGTAGCCAATTTCTTTGGTGGGAACATTTTAGAGGGCCTTTTTGATTGGCTCTATTACCCAATAGATTGGAACACAAATAACTTTGGCAATCAATTTGCACCAGGACTTTATTCCTGCGTGATGATCTGGCTGATCCTATCAATTTTTTGCTATATTGTACTTAGCCGTACACAAGCAGGAAATTGGATTTATTCAACTGGTGGGAACCTCAGCGCAGCGCAAGCGAATGGTGTTCCAACGAACAAGGTAAAAATTTCGCTCTTTGTCTTTTCCGCTTTCTGCGCAACGATTTTTGCGGCCTGTCAAGTATTTGAAGTCAACACAAGTGATGCAGCCAAGGGCAATCTAAAAGAGCTCGAAGCGATCGCAGCTGCCGTTATCGGAGGATTGGTCATGACAGGAGGTTTTGGGACTGTCTTGGGCATCATTGTAGGGGCGTTTATCTTCGGCCTTGCCCGAGAAGCATTTTTCTATATTCCCGGGATCGATGGATCGTTTTACAGGGTCTTTTTGGGTCTGGTTATAATCGCCTCTGCCTTGCTTAATGAAAATATTCGTAAACGTATTATGGGGAATATATAAATGGCACAGTCTGGCTCAATACCCCTGATCAAGACCAGCAATCTGGTTAAGAAATTTGGTTCTTTTACAGCACTTAACGGCGTAAACCTTGAGATCCACCCTGGCGAAGTGCATGCCTTGCTGGGCGATAATGGAGCTGGCAAGTCAACTTTAATCAAAATCCTATCAGGCGTTTTTCCCGCGACCAGCGGGGAGATCGAAATTGAAGGGAAGCCTATACACTTTGCCTCGCCCCGCGATGCTAGCGATGCAGGTATCGGCACAGTTTACCAAGATCTGGCTTTGAATGCACTAACATCGGTTACCAGAAATTTCTTTCTCGGTCGTGAAATAACCAGCTTTAACAGTCCCTTTGGTTTGATGAAGATGAGGGAAATGGACCGTATCGCCTCTGAAGAAATGGCTAAAATCGGTATTAGCATCACAGATCCTGAACAGGCCGTCGGAACAATGTCTGGTGGGCAACGCCAAACCCTTGCCATTGCGCGTGCCATTTATTTTGGAGCGAAAGTATTAATCTTGGACGAACCCACTTCGGCTTTGGGCCAAAAGCAGCAGATGGAAGTTTTAAAAACCATCAAACGCGTTCAGAAACTTGGTGATATTGCGATTATTTTGATAACGCATAATGAAATCCACGCGCGCTTGATTGCTGACCGTTTCACATTCCTGTCACTTGGAGAAGTGATTGGCAGTGGAACAGCAGAAGATTTAGCCGGAGATGATATCAAAACGCTTATGGCTGGTGGTGCAGAAATCGGAGATTTAGCAAAAGAGCTTGAAACTGTCTGATAAGACGACATTTTTATCTTGAAAAAGCGAGTTGGTTTTGTCAAACTCACTATTTTTAAACCTTTGCAAATTTAGGTCGTAACCAAAGACCAGTTCGTTACACGGCGATGATGCTACGCCTAATCAATTTCAAGCTCAGCTTCTATTTCAATTGCAAAATTCATTGGCAAACCTGCTAATCCAATCGCAGATCGGGCATGGCGGCCAACATCTTTTCCAAAGACATCAATGATAAGATCGCTAAACCCGTTTATAACCAGATGTTGCTCGCTGTAGTCCGGTGCTGAGTTGACCATTCCAAATACCCGGTTCCAGCCCGTAACACGCGATAGATCTCCAATTTCATATTTCAGGTTCGACAATACTGAAAGTCCAATATCGCGCGCGGCCTCTTGCGCTGCTTCGGTCGTAAGGTCTTGGCCAACTTTGCCAAACGGCCCTGCTATTTTACCGTCGGAGGACTGTTTCGGGTGACCCGATATAGAAACCCGACGTCCACGCACGTTTACAAATTTAAAAGGAAGATGCAAACTGGGAGGTATAGTCAAAGGTGAGGGAAGGGTTAGACCAAGCCCGGTCAGTCTTTTTTCTGGGGTCGTCATTTATATTGCTCCACTTTGCATATCATTTTAACTGTGTAAAGATTTCGTCACCAAATGCTATCCTTAGATGCCCTTTGGTAATTTTGACAAAGAGCCAAAGATACAAATATCTTTAAGTCATCAGCAACGTTAGGATGATTTGCACCAGTAAGGAGCCGCAAATATAGCCATGTCCTCAAACCTTAGATTGACCATTGCCCAAACTACCTCGTCAAACAGTCATGCCAAAAATGTTGCGACACTTGGGTATATAGTGGACATGGCCGTGACGGACGGCTCTCAGATGTTGGCCCTCCCAGAAGCATTTGGACTAATGGAGCGCAATCGTGAAAATGCCCTGGTGCAGGTCGTCTCAGTGGATCAGGACCCGTTTATATTGGCCTGTCAGGCGCATGCAGCAAAACATAGTTTGTGGATACAAGCAGGTTCAACTCCAATCTTGGGGACCAACAAAAAGTTTTTGAACCATGCAACAATGATTAATCCTTTAGGAGAAATAATTGCCTCATACGATAAGTTACATTTGTTTGATATCTTCCTGACAGGAAAGTCGCCAACTGGAGAGTCTGAGCGCTATGACGCCGGAAGTGAGGCCATCGTAGTGACAACTCCATTTGGTCGTATGGGCTTAACCATTTGCTATGATCTTCGCTTTCCACATCTTTATCGCGACATTGCCAAAGCTGACGCAAAAGTCGCATTTGTTCCATCCGCTTTTACAGTGCCAACAGGAAAAGCCCACTGGGAGGTTCTACTGCGCGCACGTGCGATTGAAAATGGGATTTGGATAATTGCAGCGGCCCAAGTTGGAGCGCACGCTGACGGTCGACGCACATGGGGGCATTCGCTGATAATTTCCCCTTGGGGAGACATAATTGCGGACCTAGGCGGTGAGAAAACTGGAACCCGCACGTTAGACTTAGATCTTCAACAATCCAAAGCAGCACGCAATCAAATCCCATCTCTAAGCAACGAAAGACCCTATGATCTGGTTATCAAGTGACCACTTGGAAATGGACGTCGTCTCATATGCACATGGACGTTTAATTGAGCTATTTTGCACTGATAGACCCTATTCAATCTGAAGTATTTTCCACATACCTACAAGGCCTTCCGCGCATTCATCTGCTTTACCTTTACAATATCCATCACGCACACAAATTGACTTATC
>JAQWKM010000017.1 GCA_029247845.1 Paracoccaceae bacterium
ATTCCGACAGCATGTTCAAATCGTTTGGCGACGCGTAAGAGTTCAGCTTCGCCCCGAGGTTTACCCATAATTTGAATACCGACTGGAAGCCCGTCAGAGGTAAAGCCACAGGGAATACTTATTGTTGGACAGGCTGTCACGGTTAAGGCAAAAGTTATCGAGAACCAATCAATATATGTCTCACAGGGCTTTCCATCGATCTCCCTCACATAACGTTGCTCAACGGGAAACGGCGCAATAGAGGCCGCAGGACAAAGGAGAAAGTCATGTGTTTCAAAGAAACTAATCACACGTTTGTAAAGCTCAATGCGAACCCGTTCGGCTTGAAATATTTGCGGTGGCGCGATCTTTAATCCGCGTTCGATATTTTCAATAATTTCTGGCGCTATTCTCTCTCTATGGTGCAGTAAGACCGGTTCCATCATTGTTGCAAATAAGACAGCACGGAGTGTTTGGAATGCTTCTAATACGCCTGAGAAATCGGGAATATCCTCTGTTACATCGGCCCCAAGGTCAGCAAAAACTGACGTGGCACCTCCACAGATGTGTGCAATTTCCTTTTCCATGGAAACAACGCCGAGATCGGGACTAAATGCGACCCGCTTTGGCATGCCTGGGTCGTGTAAAGCGGCTGAGAAGGATGGCCCAGCATGATCAAAAGACAAAGGGTCATCAATTTGGTGTCCAACGCTGGCGTCGAGCATTAAAGCTAAATCGTCAACATTTCGCGCCATCGGCCCCTCGACCCAAAGGGTATCCAAGGCGGGCAATCGCATGCCCCGAGGCACGCGCCCAGGACTAGGGCGCAAGCCAACAATTCCGTTAAATGCCGCTGGTGTGCGTAAACTGCCGCCGAGATCGTTTCCAGTCGCCAACCAAACCGACCCACTGGCCAGCGCCGCCGATGAGCCACCAGAGGATCCACCGGCACTTTTGCGCAAATCCCATGGATTGCGCGTCAACCCATTCACTGAGTTAAAAGTGTGTCCGCCGGCCCACTCGGGAACATTGGATTTGGCAACCGCAATTGCCCCGTTGTTTTCCAATTGCCTTACGGTTGCATCGGAGTGTTTAGCGACGTTATTAGCAAAAATCGGAGAGCCATATGTCGTTAAGGCGCCCGCTAAATCATTGTAGTCTTTCACAGCGATGGGAAGACCGCATAGTGATTTTGGGTTTTCCAAATGCGATTTTATATCGAATGATTTTGCGTACATGCGTGCTTGCTCAAAACAGTGGATTGGCAGTGCATTGACTTTGTCATCGATGGCCTCAATACGCTCGATTGAAGCTTCTACCAATTCAAGTGGTGATACGTCTTTGGTGCGAAGACGGGCAATAGCCTCTGTTGCGGTCATGTTTATATATTCAGTGTTCATATCACGCGTCATCAAAGCATGCTCTTTATAAAAGTAAGTGAAAAGCCGTGTGCAAATAAGATGCTTACAAAGATCTAAATAGTAAACTGTTATCTATTCTGCCTTTAAACTTAATAAGATATAAATATAAGATACATGCAAAAATTTAAAAACGCCGCAAATAAGTTGATGCTTTTCCATTACTGCCAGCGACATGGCGCTCACGACAGAAAATTGAACCACTAATTGCGGTTATCCAAGCCTAGGCTAGAGAAGCAAAGCCCGAGTTTTTTCATCATTGATCTAAATGGTCTTTGCGCTAAGTGGCTGAATAAAAAAAGATTAACATTTGGCAATGACTATTAGGTATTTCCAGTCGCCAATTAGGTTGATTTCGATTTTGGTTCAGCACCATGCTTAAAAAGGCATCGGAAACTTATGAAAAATGCCTGCTAGTAATTTAAATATCCGAATATTCAATATATGTTAAGTTAATAAACTCTGCTCGTAATGACTAAACAAAAATATGTCTCAAAACTCACAATACGGATATTGTTTCAGTCCAAGAGGCTTAAATGTTGCCTGAATTACATTTTTGGCGAGGTTGGTGAGGCTAGACATGGGCTGTCAATTCGATCAAATATTTTTTTGTAGTCAATCTTTAAATTTATAATCATTTTATACCAATCAAACTTTTCTTGAGAATGGCAACGCTAGATACAAAAATTAAATAATTTATTTTTTTATTGACTCACAAAGATTATGGTCTCCCAAATAGGCAACAACTATAAAAATTAAATACAGCGGAGGAGTGAAAAATTAAAATGAAAAAACTGCAAAAGAAAAGTATGTCTGGGATTGTAACAGCATTGGCTGTTGCTGGATTCTCAAGCATTGCCTATGCCGAAGAATGCCGCATTTCCAATTCAAGCATGGTCAAACCCGGTGGATTCCCAGACCGTGCCCTTACTATGGTCGTTCCCTATGGACCTGGTGGCGGGTCGGGTCAAGTTGCAGCTGCAATGGCTGAAGCAGTCACGGGATTAACCTCCGTCGGAATTAACCGTGATCACAAGCCGGGTGGATCTGGTACAGTGGGCATGACGGCTTATATGACTTCTCAAGCAGACGGCTACACGGTTCTTGAGCACATTGATGATGCTTCGTCTGCACATGCACTTGACTCAAGCAAACCCAATCCGGCCGTTGATCTTATTCCCCTTGTGATATCGCAGGTTACGTTTTCTCAGGTATATATTCGGACAAATGAGACGCGCTATACCGACTGGCCAAGTTTCGTCGCTTGGGTTCAAGCGCAAGATGGTAAAGCGACAATTGCGAATGTGTCAAAAGAAGGTTCGATGGAACGGGTGATCATGAAATTCATCACTGAGAGTTCTAATATGACCATTCAGCAAATTTCTTTTGATAAGGGTGCTCCTAGATATGGCGCTCTCTTAGGCGGTCAAGTTGATGCTTTGTTTGAGCAACCTGGTGATGTTCGAAAATTCCTGGATTCAGATAACTTTAAGCCAATTCTGACTGTTTTTGGTGAACGGCCAGCGGCCTTTGCTGATGTCCCAACTCATGTAGAGATGGGCATGGATTTTGAACCTCTTCTGCGCTTCCGCGGTTTTTATGTGCACAAAGATGCACCGGCTGATCGAGTTGATTGGCTCAAGTGGGCTTTTCAGCGTGCTTATTGCGAAGACAGCTATCAAACATACAATGATAGTAAATTTATGAACGTGATTGACAGCTATCGCGATACGGACGGAGCCATAGAATTGATAAACGCAGCAATAGATCAATACCGCGGTGTTTACAAAGAAATGGGCCTAGACGTCAAATAAGATATTGGAAACTACTGGTGAATAGCCTGCTTGGAATAAGGCTTCCAAGGAGGCTATTTTCTGGACTGAAAAAGAATTGATATGGGCAAACTTTCTAAATCAACCATCCTAGAAGTACTCTTTTGGGTTGCCGTAGCTGGCATATTCTTTGGCTATACTTTTAAGTTTAATCAACCAATTGAAATTTACAAATTCGGCGCGACTGGCTGGCCCAGAGTAATTCTGCTTTTGATCATGCTCGTGGCCTTGGGCAATTTATATTATAATTTCAAAAATGGGTCAAAAGCCCAACAAGATCGCGTTGGCATGGGTGACGATCCTGATGAAGTCTCCTATGATACCCTTGATATTCATGTTAAAACAGGATTTATCCTCATAATTCCATTTCTCTATGCACTGTCGTTAAAGCCGGTTGGGTTCTATTGCGCAACGCCAGTCTTCATTGCCTTGATCATGTGTGCATGGGGTGAGCGAAGGTGGAAATTCATTCTAGGGAATACGGTGTTTATCTATGCATTATTGCTTGTCTTGTTTATGCTCGTCCTGAATGCGCCACTCCCGCAGGGCAATGTTTCGCCTTTTTATGACGTCAGTGCCTTCTTATTGAAAATGAAGACACAATTCGACGAACTGTTTTAGTGGTGATGCATGATTGATAATTTTCTTGCCGGAACAGCGACTTTATTTGGAGATCCTTTTACTATCGGAGTCTTTGTCTTTGGTGTCATTGGGGGCATGCTTTTCGGTGCAATTCCAGGCGTTAGCATGCTGACTCTTGCAGCAATACTTCTTCCATTTACTGCCGATTTGTCACCTGCTCAGGGTGTCATGCTCTTTGCGGTCATCTACTGTACAGGAACATATGGTGGAGCAATTACGGCCATCTTATTCAATATACCCGGAGCACCAGAAAACGCACCAACGGCATTTGATGGTTATCCAATGACCAAAAAGGGAATGGCTGGAAAAGCGGTTGGTGCGGCTGTTTTATGTTCTGCGATTGGCGGCGTTGCTTCTGCTTTGATAATGATGAGCGCGACTGAACCATTGGCAAAGTGGGCAATTATGAACATTGGGCCACCTGAAATCTTTGCTTTGGTTTTCTTTGGTCTGGCTGTCGCGTCCTCAGTTGGGGGTCGAACCATCTGGAAAGGATGGTTATCGGTTTTGTTAGGTCTTTTGATTGCAACCATTGGTCAAGACCCAGTTGGGGGTATAAACCGCTTTAACTTTGGATTTAGCGACTTGGCCGCTGGGATTGCATTTGTCCCGGCCATCTTGGGCTTTTTTGCAGTCTCTGAAGTTTTTGTTCAGGCCGAAAAAAAAGCTGCTGGAAAATACGAAGCGCCTGAGTTGAGTGTTGATTTTCCGAGTATCACAGAACTCTGGGCACATAAAATTGCTGTTGTACGTTCAATTTTGGTTGGATTTTTCTGTGGTATCCTGCCAGGCATTGGCGCCACACTGGCTGCCTTTATGGGCTATGGCGAGGCAGTGCGTTGGGCCAAGGATAAATCTGCATTTGGAAAGGGTGAGCTCGAAGGTGTCATATCCTCAGAGACAGCAAATAATGCGGCAACCGGTGCGGCAATGATCCCATTACTTGCTTTGGGCCTGCCTGGTGGGGCGCTTACTGCGATGATGGTGGCGGTTTTTCAAATGCACGACTTGGAGCCAGGGCCGCTGGTGTTTTATAACTCGCCAGATTTGATTTGGGTGGTGTTTGCCGCTATGTTCTATGCAAACCTTTCTATCCTTTTCATTGGGTTGTTAGAAACCAAAACGATCCTCTATTTACTGAAAATACCATTTCAGTTCTTGGCCCCCATGATCCTCATGCTTGCCAGTATCGGCGCTTATATCAGCCGTGGTCTCGTACTTGATGTAATGGTAATGTTTTTGGCAGGAATTATAGGGTTTTTCCTGCGTCGATCAGGATATTCTATTCCTGGCATCGTATTGGGCTTGATTTTGGGCAAGATCGGCGAACAGAACTTTGCCCAAGGCATGCAAATGGTGCATTATGATCTAGGGACTTATTTCTCGAGACCGATTTGCACAATATTGGTGATTGCAGGCATCCTGACATTGGCAAAGGGTCTTTATAGTGCATTCGCACCTATATCTAAAGAAACAGCGTAAAAAAGGATACCACGTATGACGATACCAACAGAGATCTCCGGTATAGATTTAATTGTTGGGAAAGCACGAAAGGCACAGCGCAATTATGAAACCGATGGCTCACAACAACTATTTGATCTTGCTTGTCAAGCGGTCGCTTGGGCCTTGATGAAGCCGGAGAATAATCAGATGCTGTCAAAATACGCAGTAGAGGAAACAGGCCTCGGAAACGTAAAGGATAAAACACAGAAGAACCATAATAAAACTCTAGGCCTTATGCGTGATATCAAAGGTGTTAAGGCCTTTGGTCACGTGGCCGATGAGCCCGAGTTTGGACTGTCTACCTATCTGCGGCCCAAAGGTGTCATTGCGGCAATAGTTCCTTCAACCAATCCGCTTGCCACACCTGTTAACAACATAATCAATGCTCTAAAAACTGGAAATTCAATTATAATTGCACCGTCTCCGAAAGGCGCAGGCGCGCTGAGCAAATTGCTTGCTTTTATTCATGAAAATATAGAAAAAATAGGTCTAAATAGAGATCTAGTTCAGATGGTTCCGATCCCACCTTCGAAAGCAAAGACGAAACGTTTGATGGAATTAGCGGACCTTTTGGTTGTGACGGGGTCCCCAAATAATGTCCGAGCTGGCTATTCTTCTGGAACGCCGGCCTTGGGAGTAGGGCAGGGGAATGTTGTCACCATTATTGACGAAACCGCAGATCTTAAACAAGCTGCTGCCAAGATTGCCGCTTCCAAAACATTTGACAATGCCACGTCATGTTCGTCTGAAAATGCTGTTATTATCCTTAGGGAAGTTTACGAAAATGCGCTTCGGGCACTTGAGCAAGAGGGTGGTCTTTTGTTGGACCAGACTGAAAGCGATCATCTTGTGTCAACACATTGGAACAACGGCAAAATAACCAAAGCTTTGCTGGCTCAGGATATTGAGGTAATTGTCAAAAACTTAGGCCTACAAGAGCGCGCAAATAGTGCGACAAAATTTTTGATGGTGCCTACGAAAGAGGCTGGACCTGAGGCTATGCTCAGCGGCGAAAAAATGTCTCAGTTTTTTGCACTTTATGTGGTTGAGGATTTTGATGAAGCAGTTACAACAGCTTTGAAGATCCAAAATTATCAGGGTGCAGGCCACTCGCTTGGCCTTCATTCCCATGATGACGAACGGGCTCACCATTTGGCGATGGCGGCACAAACATGCAGGATCATTGTAAACCAAGCCCATTGCTTTGCCACTGGTGGGTTTTTCAATAATGGGTTGCCATTCTCCTTGTCTATGGGGTGCGGGAGTTGGGGGGGGAACTCAATTGACGATAATTTGAACTGGACGCATTTCGTGAATAAAGTAAAAATTGTCCGCGTTATAGAGGAAGATTGTCCCAAGCTTGATGATATTTTTTTCGAATTTTGGAACAGCTATCAAACATGAATACCCAAAAAAATATCCAAGATTTAAGACAGCAAATTATATATAACGCCGCCGAACATGGCGATCATGTTTGGTTGGTGTCGCCTGAAACAGGATTAGAAATCACTTTTCAAGAGGCTGCCAAGCGTGTTCAGACGATCGCTGCCAAGCTGAAAGCCTTCGGACTAAAAGAAGGTGATAGGGTCGCCATAGCCTCGCAAAATTGTATCGGCTGCTGCCTCACTTTCATGGGAATTGTTTATGGCGGTTTTGTCGCTGTCCCGCTGAACCTGGTGGCGGGCACAAAAAGGATGGGGTATATCGTCAATCATTCGGAAGCGAAATTAATTTTTGTAGCGGATCACTGTACCGGTGATATTGACGAAGCTTTGCGAGGCATTGGCAAGTATGTCATGCGCGTTCGGTTGCAATATGAGGCTGGCCCAAATTGGGATGAAGTGACTTTAAACTCGGACATGGATCATACTGGGCCAAGTCTTGCAGCGGATACAATTGGTTTGTTGATGTATACATCGGGAACGACGGGCAATCCAAAAGGGGTTATGCTCAGTCACGCAAATTTACTTGCTGCGGGTCGATTTATTTCCTCAGGACATACCATTACTCAACATGACCGAGCGCTCTGTGTTTTGCCGATTTATCATATTAATGGCTTGTGCGTCACTGTCATGGGTTCGACTGTTTCTTCTAGTACACTCATCCTACCGTATCGGTTTTCAGTCTCAGTGTTCTGGGACATTATCGGTAAATATAAATGTAGCTGGTTTTCCGCAGTCCCAACCCAATTTGCCTATATTCTCAATCAATCTGAGACGGCGGGGGATCTTTCCCACTTACGATTTGCCCGCTCGGCATCGGCGCCGCTTTCTCCCAATATTCATCAACGTTTTGAAGAGCGCTTCAAAGTTCCTATTATTGAAACAATGGGCCTAACCGAAACTGGCTCTCAAATTTCTACAAATCCGATGCCGCCCGCTGTGCGCAAAATTGGTTCTATAGGTCAGGCCTATGGGAATGAAATTACGATTGGCGATAAGGATCAGGCGCCCGTTGCGTCAGGTATTACTGGTGAAATTTTAGTGCGTGGCGCCAACGTCATGCAGGGATATTTTAAACAGCCTGAGGAAACTGCCAAAAC
>JAQWKM010000036.1 GCA_029247845.1 Paracoccaceae bacterium
GCTCGCAGAACTATAGCAAAATATCGAGAATTGGAAAACATAAAGTCTACTGCTCAAAGAAAACGCGAGTACAAGTTAAATCAATTGGTTGCAAGCTAAACACAACAAATGAAGTTCGAGCTTTCATTAGCATTACGAAAACTTCGATAGAAAGTTCTTTTAATTAAGATTCAAAATTACAAATTACCTAATTGCAGCACTTTAATTTAGATCCAGAACAACATACGCAAATGGTCACATAGATGTTCGTTTAAGTTCTACTATATAAACTCCTCGTATTTGTAAAATAACGGCAGTTTAATATATTTTTTACCTACCTGACTTTAAAGATTGCAATTCACAACGACATCAATTCCTGATTTTTATATTAAGGGACGGCAAAAACTTATACAAACTCAAGTAGGATGCACACGGGTTAAACTCAGCCTTATTAGCCTTAGTAATAACGTCTGAATGGGTTAACGTGACGTTGATTTGAAAAGAAAACCCTCGACGGCACTAACCCAAAAATATTCAGGTTCACTTGTTTTCTTCACCAAATGTTTTGCAGCGACGTACATAATGAGCTTAAGATGGTATTTGTTGCTCCGATACACCTAAACATTGAATTTTTACCATAACCTACCTCTCTAATGAGAAATATATCTAAACCTTTTTAAATTTTTGACGTTCTCCCTATACGAGGAGTAAACTATGTCATCTTTTTTTCACAACCACACGCACGATCTTTCCGCGCCTATGATGAACTCTTCCGTGTCATCTAGTTTAAGCGACGTCGAAACTATTACCGAGAATTTTGATCACCGTAATATTGGTATGATGATCGAAGACGGAAAAGGATGCAAAGAAGTTGATGAAGGAATAATTACTCTAATTACTAATTTGTTTCACAAAGGCCAATATACGACACTAATTGATGTTGCGAACGAAATTCTTACCGATGCTCCTGGCTCAATCTTTGTTAACAATGCGATAGCTGAAAGTTATGCAAAATTAGGTGATGACAGACAGGCTATAAATTACTACGAAAAAGCGGCTGACCTAATACCTCTCACGAAAGATTTCAAACAAAATAAACATTACCTTCCAAATATATACAATAACTTGGGAGTAGCATTGAAGTCGTTGGGTTTTTTGGATAAATCAGAATCCATTTTCAAACAAGCTATTTCGCTCCATCCAAAATCTTCAGCTGTCTATAATAACTATGGAAATCTGCTTAATGATAAGGCCGATGTCTCTAGCGCGCAAAAATGCTTTTTGAAGGCTATTGATCTAGATCCAAATAACTTTTCAGCTTATTGGAACCTGCATTCAACGGTTAATGATTTTGACCAAGCCAAAAGGATAATTGAACTTTGTCTAGAGCGAGCACCTGAGCATTCAGAGGCTATATTTACCTTAGCAGGAATAAACGCGTTTGCAGGAAAAGATAGTCATTTTGATGTTTTGATGAAAACCGAGTACTCTAATAACCCTATCCTTACGTCAATTAAATGGATCCTTTCTCTGCCAGCTTTACCAGAAATACACTTTAATCGTTGGTCAGTTTTTGACCGCGCAATTCAACTCTCAAATACGGATCGTTCGTTCTATGAATTTGGTGTTTGGATGGGAGACTCCTTCAGATATGTAATGCAGAGTTTTAAGTCAGGCTATGGCTTTGACACATTTAAAGGATTACCTGAAAGTTGGGGACCAATACCAAAAGGAACTTATTCAAGTTATGGGGCAATCCCTGATGTATCGGGCGGTGAGTTTATCGTTGGGGAGTTTGAAAAAACGCTTCCCGAATTTTTCTCAATATCCAGACCAAAAGCAGGTTTAATTAACTTTGATGCTGACCTATATACTTCGACATACTGTGCGCTGATGAACGCAAAGCCTGTAATTGATACCAGTACCATAATGATATTTGACGAATTCATTGTTAACCAGAATTGGGAACAGGACGAATTTAAAGCCTTGAATGATTTTTGCGAGATTAAGGGGATTTCTTACGAAGTTTTGATCATTTCACTTTTTACCAAACAAGCGGTTGTGAGGCTGTCTTCAACTAAGTAATGTGTAAAATTAAAATTTATGTGGGTGAAAGCGTTCTCTAAGAGTTTATTTGTTGGAAAGCTTAAAACTCATCCAATCCACCATGCAAAAGTTAGCCTGCTAGCACAGGCTTTTTCTTACGTCTCTTTTTCTTCTGTACTAACCCTTCTACAGGCTTCTTGAAGTAAAGATCATTATCTATAGACAGCGCTGTTCTCTGTGCGTTGATCTCGCTGATAGCAGCGATTGATTGCATGTAGATCATTCGTTTATAGCTCATGAAGCTCATAGCCATATTCAATTGCTCACGCCCAACGTAAAGACATAAAATAGTATAATATATAGCGCCCAAGATCCAATGTACAGTCAGTGTCGCCAGTGCCCCTAGAACGCTAGCTAGCATGGCTTCTGGCATTCTTTGGTTAAGAAACCAAAACGGCGGAACAATCATTGCTAGAAGAGATTTAGACCGCAAAAGCAGCTCGGCATTTTTCTTATTATCATAGTAGATTAAATATTCAGATAGTTCGTTGTGCTTTGCCATATCTAAAGTCTGTTGCGCTTGTTCGCTCAGCTGCAGATAGGGGTTGTCGATTCGCTCAAATTTACAAGTAATTCTCTGATGACAAATAAGATTAAAAAGAGTTTCGTCCCGCTTGATAGTAAGCACAGGCCTTGGATTGTCAGCACGATCGTCATCTTCATCGATTTCAAAATAGTCTTTGAAGTCTTCTGTTGTTCCAAGAAAAACGTCGCCATCAAGCCCAATAATGATGTCGCCTTTAATAAGGCCCAAGCTTTTACTATAGCCACCCACGATCTTTTTAATCTGAAGAGCCTTATCGGACGTATCCAGATCTTCGGCTTCAGCGCCAGCTTTTACTTCTTTTTCAGACATTAGGAGTGGACCCTCAGGAAAGACAAAATTCTATGGGTATTTGATGATATCACCATTTGTCGCTTTCTTCTTTGGTTTAGCCGCAGCAGCGGTACGGGCTCTCGAGGCCTCGCGTTTTGCCGCATCCAGACGTTGATCTAAAGTAGCAATTCGCGCCGCAAGCTCTGCATTTACATCCTGTAGTGATTGAACGGCAGCACGTTGTTCTTTTACGTCGACTGACGTATCAGACATCGATTGTAACGCATCAATAACTGACCGGGTAAAATTACCCATAATCATGTTTTGTGCCTTGAATTCTTCATTGGTCATCTCAGCAAGGGACATCGTCAATTCAGAGTTCATGATCGAAGTTTTTTCCTGCATATCAGCCATTTGCGAGGTTACTGCCGGCGTAATTCCGTTCATTGTTTCAATAGCTACTCTTATTTCAGCGCCCATCATCTCTGACTTATCACCATAGGCGATCATGCCAGATCCAACTTTGTCTACAGCCTTTGTCAACAGATCTAAATCGTTTAAAGCTGGTTCAAGCTTAGCTACATTTTCATTGAAAATATCAACATTCTCGACAAACACAGTCAAAAGCTCTGTGTTAGTTTGCATCAAGACCTTTAGCTTAGAAGAGGCTGAAAAGAACATAACAAGTGATAAGGCTGCGACACTGATCCCAGTGACGAAGCCGATTATGACCCCAATCCTTCCCAACTTTTCGATACTGGAGAGCATATTCGTCGATTTTTTAATCTGTTGTGCAACCTTCGCATATTCAGATGTTACATCCATTGCAGCATCCGCAGCGTCTAGCGCAATCTGGATACTCTTTTCAACGTCAGCCGGTGTTGCAGATTTATTACCCGCCATCTGCCAGTTTCCTCTTTTGTTGCCCTAGTGGACTTCTAATATTTTTATAAGCACAATTCGTGCCACTTGCTTCAGTAACGACCTGAGCCGGTAGTTTTTTAGATTTAAAGCCAAAATGACGGCATCCCCAGGGCTTATGCATATCGTAGGTCACATAAAAATGACTGCAATCGCTGCAAAGCGCTTTAGTTTTCTGTTTCATGGATATCAAAGCCAACTAGCAACTTGAAAAGAAAATTTTGAATGACATAACGAAGGCATGCAGCAAAACTTAACGTAGCGCAAAGAAATAAACCGGATGCCCGCAGAAATTGATCAAGAACGAAAAAATCAATACCCTCCGATAACCAAATAACACCAACACCAAAAAAGCATACAGAGCTGATAGCTTCTCCAAGACTGAGTGATTTTTTATATGTAAGTCTAGGCATTAATCTGCCCTCCTGTCTCAGTAAACTTAAGATCATCTGGAATTTCAACGTCAGGTGCTTCTAATTCTTCCCCATTGGCGATACGGAAAATGAACGCCAATACAGCGGCCACAGCACTAAATAATTCTTCATGAATTTCATGGCCAATATTACCAGTAAAAAATAATGCCCGCGCCAATAGTGGGCTCTGAAAAATTGGAACTGTTTCTTTATTTGCAATCTCAATGATGTCAGCAGCCATTTTTCCACGCCCCATGGCCAGAATGACGGGCGCACCTCGCTCACCCACCTCATATTTCAAAGCAACAGCAAAATGTGTGGGATTGGTAATAATCGCAGTCGCAGACGGCACATCGTCCAGCGCTTGGCGTTGCTGTGAAGCCCTAGCCGAGGATTCCATCTGCATTCTTCGAATTTTACCCTTAACTTCTGGCGAACCCTCAGTTTGCTTATTCTCATCCTTCACTTCCTGTTTACTCATTTTTAGCTGTTTGAGGTGTGTGTGACGCTGATAAAGGACATCCAACAAGGCGATGAATGCCAAGACCAGAAGTAAGGTTACGAACAAAGCAACGAACACATCGTGCACCCGCGCTAAACCGTTCATTAAACTAGCATGTGAAGCCGTCATGAGAGTTGGTAACTGCGTAAACATAATTGTTCCCGCAGCACCTATCAAAAAGACTACTTTTATAACAGACTTTCCCAGTTCAAATAAGGCCTTGGGGCCAAACATGCGTTTTAGCCCATTAACAGGGTTTATTTTATTACCTTTGAATGCCATTGCCTTTGGAGCAACATTTATGGTCCCAGACAGCGACACTTGGGTCATTAAAACCGAAATCACCAAGGGAATTCCAATAATCAAACCCCATCCTATAATGTATTTTACGGCCTCAAAACTTTGCCTAACGGCTTCTCCTTGGAACTCTTTCATATCGAATTGGAAAAAAGCGCCCCATTGACCAAGCATCAAATTTGAAATGCTCAAAAGCCCAAAATAAACCAGTAGCCCAGCAAATAAAGTTGTAAAAACCATAAGATCTTTTGATTGAAGAACCGTCCCGTCCTCCATTGCTTTTTCAAGCCGTTTGGCAGTTGGTTCCTCAGTCTTTTCTTGGGCGTCTTCCTCAGCCATTGCGCATCTCCGCGAAAAATTTACCTATGTAATCAATGCTGAATTCAACCAAGTCCTCCATTCCATATCCAAGTGGCGTGACCGAGGCATAAAGCGCCAAGAAAACAACCATCATCGTAATCGGGAAGGCAAAAGAAAATAGATTAAGCTGGGGGGAAGATCGTGTGATAACACCTACTGCAAAGTTTGTAAGCAAAAGCAAAGACACAACAGGCAACATTATAACAGACGCAATTTCGAACATGTGGCTCGCCGTTTTCACACCATACTCACTTGCTGCCTGAACTGGGAAATTCCCTCCAAGAGGAAAGATACTATAGCTGTGGTATAAGGCGCGAATGAGCGCCAGATGGCCATCAATAGATAAGAATATGACGATCAAAAACAGGGTCAGAAGGTTACTTATAACAGGTGTCTGCCCTCCCGTTGTTGGGTCAACTTGAGCAGCAAACCCAAGCCCTCCAGAAGATGCTATTTTCTCACCAGCTAGTGAAACTGAGGCAAACAGCATACTAGCCAGTAAGCCAATACAAATGCCAATAAAAAGCTCAATAAAAATCATTCTTAGCAAATCTGACAAATCTGCTTGTATAATAAGAGAAGGGTCCACTTGGCCAACGAATGCGACCGCTAACACCATGCTCGTCATGATACGAACTGGAAGTGGCACTGAGGTCGCGCCAAAGAAGGGAGCCGTTATCAAAAACGCTCCAATGCGCAATGCGCTAAAAAAGAAGACAGTTATAAACTGCAAAAGACTGGGCAGTGAAAGCCCAGGGATGCCAGTGGTCTGCTCTAATAACAGGCCCTCCATACTTTAGCCCAACGCGGTGATGGAATCAAAAATGAACGCAAAGTAATCAGAAAGCCGTGTTAGTATAAAAGACGACAGCAAGGCGAAACCACCCAATACAAAAACTAGCTTCGGAACAAAACTCAAAGTCATTTCATTTATGGATGTTGCAGCCTGAATGATCCCAATTACAAGACCAACGACTAGAGCAATTCCCAAAATTGGACCTGCCGCCATGACAACATTCCAAAAAGCTAACCTTAAGTGTTCTATATTTGAGTCAAATTCCATATCATATTCAATTCAGATAGGTAGAGGCAATAGAACCAACCGTCATGGCCCAACCATCTACAATTACAAAAAGGAGAAGTTTAAACGGCAATGCAATAAGCATCGGGCTTAACATCATCATACCAAGCGACATTAACACCGATGCAATAACCATATCGATTACGAGAAACGGTAAGAAAAGAAGAAAGCCGATCTGAAAGGCTGTCTTGAGTTCTGATGTGATAAAAGCTGGCATAAGAACGTTAAAAGGGACATCCCCGTTTGATGCATAGGGCGCATCACCTGCAAGCTCAGCAAACATTGCCAACTCTCTTTCACGCGTATTCAGAACTAGAAACTCTTTCAGAATAGAAGACGAGCTTTCTATGGCAGGAATTATATCTAGCTGACCTTCAAGATAGGGACTCGCCGCTGTGTAATAAATCTCCTCAAGAGTTGGGTACATTATAAAAATCGTTAGAAATAATGCGATAGAAACCAAGACTTGATTTGGCGGTGTTTGCTGTGTTCCAAGCGCCTGCCGCAAAAGAGATAGCACTATTATAATACGAGTGAACGATGTCGCTCCAAGTAGCATGCTTGGCAATAGCGTAATCGCTGTCATCAGAGCTAAGATTTGAAGTGATAAGGAATATTGCTGAGCACCATTTTCCCCTTGACTTACTTGAACCGCGGGCAGACCTGGTATGGACGCTACCTGAGCACAGCCAGACGTTACACCATAAAGAGTTGCGACTAAAAAAACACTTACAAAAAATGTGAAAAACCTAGGTGCAGCACCTAGCGGTCTATGCCAAGACATCATCGTTGCATCCCTTCCGCTTGGTCTCGCTGATGTCTAACGCTGAGGCGCCTTGCTTATCCTGCAAAATCAGGACAGTTCTCTGGTTAACTTCAAATATAGATAACACTGCCGCATGCGCGAGGCGCCGGCTTTCAATATGTTTTAATTTTCCATTGCCAGGAATGTTGGCGGTATTATCAACCTTGTTTTTTATATACCACCATACAAGTAGAAACACCCCCGTAAAGGCGACAACGATCAGTATTTTCTGATTTAAGTCTTCTAAGCCATTCATAAACTGCCTCCTCTAAGTGAGAAGGCAAAATTCGTGCCAATTTAAACAGATTCAACTCTTTCTTCTGGATCGACGATATCTGTAAAACGAACGCCGTATCTCTCACCGACCATAACGACTTCACCCTTAGCGATAATCGCACCATTGACAAGGATATCCAGAGGCTCTCCTGCAAGGCGATCCAATTCGATTACAGACCCTTCATTCAACAACAGCAGGTCCTTGATTGTCATCTCGGTTCGCCCAACCTCAATTGAGATATTGACCTCAATGCTTTCAAGGATTTTAAGCTTCTCAGAGCCAATCTTATCAGGCTTTGAGGCTGGCCGGCTTTCTGTCTCCACCGTCTCTTCACTCATGTGTTAATTCCTCATCCTACTTATTTTTTTTTAGATTTTGCTGCAACAAGCTTATCGCCAGTGTTCCACCGACATCGCCCAACTCTGCCTCAAAGAACTCGCGATCTTCAACGACCAACTCTAAAGGCCCATTAATTGTAATCGGCAAAATGTCATCAGCTTTGTAGTTCAACACTTGTGCCATTGATTTATCGACTGTCGTCAACCGTGCCGTACAAGATAATGGGACATTAAAGACAGCGTTTTGCAAACGCTCTGTCCACGATAGACTACCAACACTATCAGACTGCATCCGAGATCTAAGTTGCGCCGCGATCGGTTTGAGAGTTTGCAAAGGATACAAAACATCAAAAGACGCAGGCTCGGTTCCAGGCAATTGAATTTCAAATGCGCAACAAATAACTTGCTCTGTTTCCTCGACAAATGAAACAAACTGCAAATTTTCTTCCCGGGTTACTTCCGAAAATTCGAGCTTGATCAATTCGCTCCACGCTATGTCCAATGATTCGATTAAACCCTCAGTGATAATCTCGATCATCCGCGCTTCGGTAGAGGTAAATTCCGCTCGGCGTGATGTCTTAGTCAGGCCTAGATTACCGCCATAGTAGGCATTAGTTAACTTTGATACCAAATCTGGAGAAATCACCATCATCAGATTGCCCCTGAGAAACTCAATACGAGCCAAAGTAAGGCTCATAAAAGGTTCAGAGGAGAAGCTATAGTCTTCAAAAGTCTTTACTGTCGGGTTTAGGGCTGTCACACGCGGTGCCAACTTAAGCATTGGTTGAAAGACAATGCGGGAAAATCTAGCAAATCGCTCATTGATGACTCTTAGCGCGTAATAGTCCCCTAAAAGCGAAAGATCGTCTGAACCAAATGTAAAGTCCCGAACCTTCTTATCGGCAGCCGTCTGCTCAATATCCCCCGGAGAGCCATCGGCACTATCCAGCCCAGAGATCAGGGCATCAACTTCGTTCTTTGATAGCTTAGATGATGATGACATCAGGTATTACTCACTGCAGCACATAAGACGTCAAGTGAACTTCTTCAATTCCACCAAACCCTTCCAGCTCCTCCAACTTCGCGTTGATTACGTCCCGCAAATCATTTGCAAGCATTTTACGCGCCTCTCGGCCTTCAACCATTTCTTCCGTATAATCGCTAAGAGCAGCCAAAATATCAGCTTTCAAAGCTGTCAGGTGTGTTTCAACATTGGTTAAGATTGCCTGATCGTATTTGGTAGATACGCCTACACCAATTTGCAAGAATCTTCTTGATCCTTTGAGGTTTGTCGTCAAATTACCTTGCAATTCATAGTACAAGGTCTGGAATACTTCTTTTTCAGGTGTCTCTTTGGATACTTTTTCAGGATCTTGTACTTTTAAACAGTTGCCTTCTTCATCCAAAATATTCTCTCCCTCAGCGTCCGTCTGACACTCTCCCTCCTCTTCCTCTTCGGCATCCGCTGCAGGCTCGACTTCTTTTTGACTGACAATTTCATTTGCAATATCTTGGGGATTGCCCTGCGATCCACCAAATACCATGAAGCCCACGCCTAAGCCAATTGCAACCAATACAAATCCAGCCACCACAAAAATAAGTATGGTGACTATATTGGATTTTTTCTTTGGTTCTTCTTCTTCTGCCATTCGTCCGCCCCTTTATTAAACGGTGATATTCACAAGCGAGTCATCTGCTTTTTTGTTTGATACTACACTGCTTTCAGCTTCAGCCTCTAGCTTAGCAGGTTTCTCCGCTTGCGAAGAATCTCTTTTACCTTTTCCTTTACTCTCATTATTTGAACTTTGATTATGATCGAAATCAAATTTTGTCTCACCCGAATTCATCTCTGCGTATGAAAGACTGTTAACCCGATGGCCAGCACTTTCTAGGTTTGACGTCAATTTTCCTTCTGCATCACCTAAAAGCGCAATCGTTGCTTTGCGTTCTGCCTGTATGCGTACATCTAACGCCCCACGGGTACTCGTAAAGGCTATGCTGATACGCCCCAGTGAAGGTGGAGAAAGTGAGAACATCAGTCGTTCTTGACCACGGTTCAAGGCTGAGATCATCGTTTTGGCCATATTGGTCGCCCAGCCTCTGGAACTTAGGTCTAGATGAGTGTCTGCCCATTTTTCCAGCATATTTGAGCCACCTGAGCCCTGCCCTGTCTGACTTTGGCTGCCGGACGATGCGGCAATTTGCTGGTAAGAAGCAGCATCGGTGTTCACGCCCACAGTGTTCGATGCATCTGGTGTATCACCCGTCAATTTTTTACGCATAATGCCTTGCTGTTGTGATACAAAAGCTTGCGCAGTCCGTGCAACAAAGTCTGTAACTGACTTTGAATCCAAAGCTGTGTTTTGCGCCGTTGAAAGAGGTCTCATTTTAGGAGGCTGAATATTGAACCTGTCTGCGACTTGGGTTTCCATAGCTTTTCGACCTAGGACCGCTTGCTTGGCGGCAGCCATTTTAGAAAAACCTTTTTCAAGATTACTATTATCCTTTAAAACATTATCTGTAATATGCTTATCTTGGCTAGAACTTATCTTGACTTCAGGTTTCTGTGCGGCAACTTCGGGTTTAAACTCGCTTACATCTGCAATAGCCACTCTGGTCACTTTGGGCGCTAGGTCAATGTTTGGCTCTTTTAAGCTTATATCGTTGGGCAAAGATTTTTGTTGAGCCGTCATGTCGCTTTTTACAGCTTTTGCGTTTATGTCGCTTTTTACAACTTTTGCGTTTATGTCGCTTTTTACAACTTTTGCGTTTATGTCACTTTTTACAACTTTTGCGTTTATGTCGCTTTTTACAACTTTTCCAGAAGCGGTTAGCTCAGCCGCTCCGACAGCACCATCCGTCACTGCAATTGTATTATTCTCAGTGTTCAGGTCGAGATTTAGCTTTGCACTCGTGGCAGCAGTCTCGTCAGTCAATTGTATTGCTCGATCAACAGGCACTTTTACTATTTCGGCGTCGACCTTAATCTTAGGTATGTCACGCGCTGGAACGCTCTGCACCGAATTTTTGACAACCTTAGAAAGCGGCTTAATCCCTTGTGCTTCAAAATCTTCAAGCAGTTTAGAACTGATTGTTTCAGCAGTCTTAGCCACTGTAACAAGTTCAGTCTCTATTGTTTGAATTAGTGTTTTTTTAGGAACCACATTTTCACCATGAACGAAAACTTGATCCAACTTAACTACTATTTTTTCATCAGGCTTGCTTAGGAGGTCTCTTACAGGCGCTGCTTCAACATCAGCTTCCGTTAATTCAAGTGAGACAGTCTCTAGTTTTTCTGTAGCAATACTCACAGGCGTTATCACTGGCGTAAGGGGATGTTGGCCCGAAACATTCTCCTTTATATTCGAAAGATCAGCAGTATTAGTTTCTCCAGAAAGCTGTTCTAATGGGATGGATGTTTCACGCAGCGCTTGCGGGAGATTTTTGATAGGTACGCTTACGATGTCACTCTCGGAGACAAATACAACATCAGAAGTGCGCATGGGCAGTGCCAACGTCCTAGCTCCCTCTGATGCAATTTCTTTAGCAACAGTAACTTGAGCCATCTCAGCGGATTTAATAGGCGATAGTGAGTCATTTTCAGATTTCACCTTGTTCAAAATAGTCATGAACTCATCTATGGTGGGCGGGTTAGTCCCGTTTAATTCTATATCGACAAACGCTGTTGATTTATCCGAATAGGTAAAGAGCTTGCTCAGGTCTATTCCTTTAAGTGTGCCCAAAAGATCGGTAACTTTGCCCGCATCTGGATTAGAAGCAATGACTTCTCCATTGTTATTTTTTGATGCTAACTTTACCTTTGAGACAAGCGCTTGAAGTTGTGAAAATGCTATCGATAGACCCTTTGCAATCATGTTCTGAGACTTTTTCTCA
>JAQWKM010000066.1 GCA_029247845.1 Paracoccaceae bacterium
GGAAAACTACAAGCTGAAAACTTGTCAAAAACACAGTCGCTTTTACAGCTGGCTTTGGACATGGAAGCTCTCGACCAAGTTGATCTGGTTGTCGAGGCGGCTTTTGAGGATATGGACGTCAAAAAAGAGATCTTCAAAAAACTCGATAGTGTTTGCAAAGCTGGGGCTATTTTGGCCAGCAATACATCTTATCTGGATATTAACGAGATTGCAGCTGTCACGTCACGCCCGCAGGATGTTATAGGCCTGCACTTTTTCTCACCTGCCCATGTGATGCGCTTATTGGAAATTGTTGTTGGCAAGAAAACTGATCCGGCCGTGACAGCCACCGGATTCGCCCTAGCGAAAAAACTGCGTAAAGTTGGCGTCAAAGCCGGCGTCTGCGACGGATTTATTGGTAACCGAATTTTGGCGCATTATCGCAAGACAGCGGCTTATCTGGTGTTGGATGGTGCGCGGCCCCAGCAAGTTGATCAAGCTCTTGAAAAATTTGGCTTTGCGATGGGGCCACATAAAGTGGCCGATCTTGCTGGGCTCGACATAGACTGGATGACGCGCAAGAGAAAGGCCCCAACTCGCCCGAAAGAAGAAAGATACTCGGGCGAAATCGCTGATCGTATTTGCGAAAACGGTTGGTTTGGCCGAAAATCTGGCCAAGGATATTATCTTTATGAAGGGTGCAATATTCATAACAATTCAAATATCTACGCCATCATCAACGCAGAACGTCAAAAAGCAGGAATCACTGTCCAAAAGTTTAACAATAAAGAGATTGTTGAACGTTGCATGACAGCTATGATTTCAGAGGCGGTACGGGTCTTAGAAGAACAAATTGCAGCGCGACCTTTAGATGTGGATATGGTGTTTCTATTTGGTTACGGATTTCCCCGCCATCGAGGCGGCCCTCTACATTATGCCGATACGCTCGGTCCACAAGAGCTTATCGACCGAATCGAGACATATGCCAAAGAAGACAGTCATTATTGGAAGGTTCCCGGTATGCTTAGACAAATGGCTTCGGACGGTACCAAGTTTTCAGATTTAAACAGATAGGTGGCGATATGGACTTGAATTACTCTGCAACCGAGCTTGCCTTTCAATCAGAAGTACGGGTTTTTATGGTAGATAATCTACCAAATCACATTACGTCAGCCGTACGCGCCGGGGACGGTTTGACCAAAACTATGATGGATGAATGGCATAGTAGTTTGAACAAAAAGGGCTGGCTGGCCACCACTTGGCCCAAAGAGTTTGGTGGTCCAGGATGGACGCCTGTTCAAAAACATATTTTTGAAGAAGAATATTGCCGGGCCTATGCGCCCCGTGTCGTCCCATTTGGCGTTAATATGCTTGGGCCAGTGCTGCATAAATTTGGGACCAAAGAACAACAAGACAAAATTCTACCCCGAATTCTATCAGGCGAGGATTGGTGGTGTCAGGGTTATTCCGAGCCCGGTGCAGGCTCTGATCTTGCCTCACTGAAAACCCGAGCCGAGCGCGTGGGCGAATACTACGTTATTAATGGGCAGAAAACATGGACAACACTGGGCCAACACGCAAATAAAATATTTTGTCTTGTTCGCACGAGCACAGAGGGAAAACCACAACAAGGCATCAGCTTTGTCCTTATCGACCTAGATACGCCTGGTATCGAGATGCGGCCCATTCGCCTTATTGAAGGCGGGCACGAAGTAAACGAAGTCTTCTTTACCGACGTACGCGTGCCAGTTGAAAACCTTGTCGGTGAAGAAAATAAAGGCTGGACCATCGCCAAATATCTGCTCAGCCATGAACGCACTGGGATAGCAGGTGTTGGATTTTCAATGCAAGCTCTGGAAGAAGTGAGAACTATCGCCGCAAAAATCAAGCGCGGTGCAAAACGATTAATTGACGATCCGTTGTTTGCTGCCAGATTAGCCGAGGTAGAGATCGACCTGGAAGCAATGAAAATAACCAATCTGCGCATGCTCTTTCGAGCCCAAGAGCAAGGTACACCGGGGCCCGAGACATCAATCTTGAAAATCAAGGGGACTGTTATCAATCAAGAACTGCGCGATCTGGCCCGCAGAGCGCTCGGACCCCTTGCTGCTCCTTTTCCCGGTCACTTGGGAGAGGGCAACATTCTCTTTGGGCCGCCAGACACAGCTTTCAATGCTGCACGATATTTCAACAATCGCAAAACTTCAATCTTTGGTGGGTCAAATGAAATTCAGCGCAATATTTTGACAAAAACCATGCTGGAGCTTTGAGCGATGGATTTTAATCTGACCGAAGACCGCCAGATGCTCTCTGATACGCTGACCCGATATCTGGCCGAACAATACCAGATAGAGCATCGAAACTCCGTAGCCTATGATGCGCCTTTTCATGATCCGTCCAAATGGACGGAAATGGCCAAACTTGGGATGTTTTCTGCTCTGGCAAATGAGGCAGATGGCGGGTTTGGTGGGACTGGTGCAGATATTGCAGTAGTTTTTGAGGCTTTGGGCCATGCACTCAACTGCGAACCTGCTCTGCCACTTCTGATGTCCAGCCGTTTGCTAAGTGCGGCAGGACAAGAGCAGGCAGCCTTGCTTGAAGGGACAGCACATTACGCGGTTGCAATCGCAGAACCCGACGCACCGTATGATTTGATCGATATTACAGCTACGGCAAACGATGATCATCACTTGAGCGGGCGCAAAACATCGGTTTATGGTGGAAATATAGCAGATTACTTCCTTGTGGCTGCAAAAGCAGGAGATCGTCTGAACCTTTACCAAGTACAAGCTGCAGACGCAGAAGTAATCTCTTACGGTCTCATCGATGGTGGCGGTGCAGCTGAAGTCTTACTTGACAACACCAAGGCCGAATTACTGATCGAAAATGCTCAATCAGCACTAAAAGATGCGCTTGATGCAGGGATCGTTGCCTTGTGTGGCGAAGCCGTGGGAATGATGTATGTGACCTATCAAATCACCGTCGATTATCTCAAACAGCGCAAACAGTTTGGACGCCCCATTGGCAGTTTTCAAGTCCTTCAGCATCGCGCCGTTGACATGCTAACCGAAATTGAGCAATCCCGATCAATCACCATCAAGGCAGCTTCTGAATTGGGAGGCACAAATGCTAGCCGATATGCATCTATGGCAAAAAACATGATAGGGCGTTCAGCCCGACTGATCGCCGAAGAAGCAATCCAAATGCATGGGGGTATTGCGATGACTTGGGAATATGCAGTTTCCCATTATGCCAAACGGCTGATTATGATTGACCATCAACTGGGAGACACAGATTTTCACCTGAACCGCGTGATGGGAATGCTAAATACGGCTTAGTATTTTTGCTCAAATGAGGAATAGAACGTTTTGATCAAAGTCTTTTAATCCAAACTTTCTGCCCGAAACCCGCCTTCCCAATATTAAAGAACGTAACGGCTTAGATCTGTATTTCGGGTCAAATCACCAAGATGTTGTTCAACATAATCGGCATCCACTTGCACATCCTCGCCAGATTTGTCCGGTGCGACGAAGGAGAGTTGTTCAAAGACGCGCTCAATCACAGTATAAAGCCGCCGTGCGCCGATATTCTCAATAGATAGGTTCACCTCGGCCGCAATTTTGGCAATGGCTGCAATACCATCCTCGGTAAAGGCCACTTTGACCCCTTCAGTTTCCATAAGGGCCGTGTATTGCAGCGTTAGTGCATTGTCTGTTTCTGTCAGAATACGGATAAAATCAGCTTCGGTCAAAGGGCGCAGCTCAACCCGTATTGGCAACCGCCCCTGCAGTTCGGGCAAAAGATCAGACGGTTTTGCAACATGAAATGCGCCGGATGCTATAAACAGGATATGATCGGTATTTACCGGTCCATGCTTCGTGCTCACAGTCGTGCCTTCGATCAAGGGCAAAAGATCCCTTTGCACGCCTTCTCGGCTTACTTCAGCGCCACGGGCATCCGAACGAGCACAAACTTTGTCAATCTCGTCAAGAAATACAATACCGTTGTCTTGAACGGCGCTTAGCGCAGCGCGCGTCACGGCCTCATCATCCAAAAGCTTATCTGCTTCTTCGCCAATTAAAACCTCGTGGCTTTCCAAAACGGTCATCTTTCGCTTGACGGTGCGTTGCCCCATGGCTTTGCCAAAGATATCACCAATGTTCATCATCCCCATCTGGCTTCCAGGTTGTCCAGGCAGATCAAACATCGGCATCGGATTACTGCTATCGGAAATATCCAATTCGATCTCATGATCGTCAAGCTCACCCGAGCGAAGCTTTTTGCGAAACATTTCTCGGGTTGCTTCACGGGCATCTGTGCCAGCTATCGCTTCAATCACACGCTCTTCGGCTGCTTTGATAGCTTTTGCATTTACATCTTCGCGCATTTGCACACGGACCATCGCAATGGCACTATCAACAAGATCACGGATGATCTGTTCGACATCTCGGCCAACATAACCGACTTCGGTAAACTTGGTGGCTTCGACCTTGATAAAGGGAGCCTTAGCCAGTTTCGCAAGACGCCGGCTTATCTCAGTTTTACCTACACCCGTTGGCCCAATCATGAGAATGTTCTTAGGGAAAACCTCGTCGCGCAAATCTTCAGCAAGCTGCTTGCGTCTCCAGCGTGATCTAAGTGCTACAGAAACGGCCCTCTTGGCGTCATTTTGTCCTATAATGTAACGATCAAGTTCTGAAACTATCTCGCGCGGTGTCAGGTCAGTCATTAGAACCTCTTAAGACGTATAAGTAATGTTTATTGTTTGAAAAGAAAGTCACTCAAACAGCGCTTTTAATCAAAGTCCCTGGTATTATTGATGCCATCACTCACTCAGAAATTTCCTCAACTGTCAGATTTCCATTTGTATAAACACAAATATCTGCCGCAATGGCCATGGCATCACGAGCAATTGTGTCGGCACCTTTTTTTGTATCCATCATGCCGCGGGCAGCGGCTAAGGCGTAATTTCCACCCGATCCAATCGCTGCAACATTGTGTTCAGGCTCAAGCACATCACCCGCGCCAGTAATGACCATAAGGTGCGTCCCATCTGTTACGATCAGCATCGCCTCAAGTTTTTGCAGGTATTTGTCAGTCCTCCAGTCTTTTGCCAACTCAACCGCAGCACGGGGAAGTTGGCCCGGGGTGGCCTCTAACTTGGCTTCTAGTCTTTCCAACAGAGTAAAGGCATCGGCAGTCGATCCAGCAAAACCCGCGACAACGTCAAAGCCTCCCGGCGACAATCGACGGACTTTGCGAGCTGTCCCCTTGATGACTGTCTGTCCAAGCGACACTTGACCATCACCGGCAATCACGACCTTTCCGTTCTTTTTTACACCAATAATGGTTGTTCCGTGCCAACCGGGAAAATCGCCTTGGCTCATATCTAGGTCCTGTATCTCTTAGTAATTATTTTAAAGTCTATCTAATTTAAAGATACTCAAAAATTTCAGCAGTGGCAGCATGCCACCCTGAAAAATGATGATCCATTGTTTTAAATTGAGTCTTCAATCCAGCTTTGAAGAGCCGCTTTCGGCGCAGCTCCCGCACGGTTTGAGATAACTTCGCCATCTTTGAAAATAAACAATGCCGGAATGCCACGTACGCCCATTGCCGCAGCTGTGTTCGGGTTTGTATCAACATCAATTTTTGCAACTTTTATTTTACCCGCCATTTCAGAAGAAAGTTCTTCGAGCGCTGGACCAATCTGCTTGCAAGGCCCACACCATTCTGCCCAGAAGTCCACCACGACAGGCACGTCTGAGTTTTTAACTTCGGCATCAAAAGTTTCGTCTGTTACGGCAACTGTGGACATGTCTTTCTCCTTAGAATTTTCGCTTTAAAGTGACAAACTAGGCAGCGTGACTGCAAAGGTCAAGCATCTGACGACGCCTTAAGGCAATTGATAACCTTAAGATATGTCAAAGACAAAAGTTCACCTGTCGAAGTCCATAAAATATACGGTCGTACGCGTTGTGATGGGTACATTTGGGTGATCGCTGACGCATATGCCCCCATTTGGCGCATTAGCCCTTCGGGAACCTCGTCTTCGTGAGATGGCACATGTCTGTTTGTTTTATAATCGACGATGATGATCTCATCTTTGGCAATAATTAATCGATCAATTATGCCGTTCATCAAGCGATTATCACGTTCCGGCAGCAAGGCTGAAATCGAAACTTCGGCAAATGTATCTGGGCCAAAAAGAAAGCTTAGGTCTGGCTTTTGCAGAACCTTCACTGCCTCATTAATTATATCATCTAGATTTTCGTCATCATATGTTAAACTTTCATGTTCCAAAATAGGCCCTGCCAGTTTAGACCATAGGCAGGACTCCATGTTTGGCAATTTTTCTAACAACAAATGAATTTGATTTCCCCGCCTCTTAGCGGCGTTTTCGTCGAGCCCCATATCGCCAGATAGTGCTTTTGCACCGCCTAGATCTGAAGGATTCAAGGCCGCCTCAGGAATAACAGGCTCTGCTGGAAATTCCAAAACCCAATCCGGAGTTTCAACTCTTTTGGCCGGATGTGCTGCCTTTTTGGTTTTCTTAAGCTCCGACCAGTCGCCATGCGAAAACCGCAGGCCCTCGCCAAGGTCAAAGTGATGTTCAACTGCTCCAGAATAGCCCAAGCCTGCTTTTACTTGATCATACCAACATGGAGGATCCCCCCCCAATTCCCCAGCAGCAGCCACAATAAGCCATTTTTCAGCCCGCGTCATGGCGACGTACAAAAGTCGATCTCTTTCCCGCAGCTCAAGGGCGCGTTTTTGAGTCGCCAAATCGCTTAAAAGGCTAGGCATAGACTCTGAGCGCGGCTTCCAGAAAGTATTGGCACTGTCAAACAAGATTTCGTTTTTGTCGATAAAGGTGCGCTTGGCGGTGTCCGGCAAAATTACAATCGGGGATTCCAGACCTTTTGCACCATGAACTGTCATGACGCGAATACGATTTCCATCACTCTCGATCTGACGCTTGATTTCAAGGTCATCCGTCTCCATCCAAACGAGAAAGCCCGTTAAGCAAGGAATTTCAGAACGCTCGTAGTTCAAAGCTTGAGACAAAAGGGCATTTATCCCGTCTTCCGCTTCGTTGCCCAAACGCGCCAAAAGTTTTTTGCGCCCCTCATGCTTGGTCAAAACGCGCTCTAAAAGATCGTATGGACGCAGGAAATCTGTTTTATCACGCAGGTCCTGTAAAATATTCAGCTCTGCTTTATAGATCTCTGCATCACCTCGTAGTCTTTGCCAGAGGTATTGTTTCTGCCGACCCTGTGCAAGCGTATATAACTTTTGCTCACTCCATCCAAAGAGTGGTGATTTCAGCACAATGGCAAGCGACAGGTCATCTTCTGGGGTCGCTAGAAAAGAGAGTAAGGCCGCCAGATCTTTAACCGCCATCTCAGCACCAACCTTGAGACGATCGGCCCCCGCAATAGGAAGATCAAGCAATTTACAAGCGCGAATAATCTCGCTGAAAAGCTCTGAGCGTTTTTGGACAAGGATGAGAAAATCACCCGGCTGAACTACCTGTCCATTATAGACGCCAGAGTTTGCAATCTCGTTTGGAAGCAACTCTCCGTTATCAATCATATCTCTGATCGTTTGAGCAATTTGACGTGCAAGCACCACAAAATGATTGTTTTGGCATGGCAAATCTACCGGGTTTTGCCATTCTGTATCACTATCGGATGTGACGGTTGGAACCAGCGGCCACAGGTCCACACGACCGGGCATATCCGCCTTGAACGCGATATGATTTTGACTGGCCGAAAACCCTGAAGCTTCTTTATTTTGAAATGTCATATCCACTGTGCGTAAGATCGCCGCCGAAGAACGGAAAGAATATTCCAATATGCGGTCGTTTAAAGGGGTATTTGTCAAGGCAAGCTGATCAGAAAATGATTTTTTCATGCGATCAAATTCACCTGCATCCGCCCCCTGAAATGAGTAGATTGACTGTTTTTTATCACCCACAATAAAGATCGTTCTGTTTGGCTCAGTCTCGGTACCGGCACCGCTGGTAATTTCTTGGGCAAGTTTTTCGATTACTTCCCACTGCAGCGGGCTGGTATCTTGTGCTTCGTCCACCAAAATATGGCTAATGCCACCATCGAGACGATAAAGAACCCAATCGGCTACCGTCGTCTTGGACAAGAGATCCCGTGTTTTCAAAATCAAATCATCAAAATCAAGCCATCCACGTAACTGTTTTTGACGTTCATACTCAGGTAGGAACATTACGCCCAACTGATGCAGCGCAAAGGATTTTTGAGCTGCATAAAGCGATAACGAGGCTTGTTTTGCATGATAGACTCGACCAATCAGATCGTTAATCTGGTCCATGCACGGTGCCAAAGCCCCAGTAGAAAGTGCTTTGGTTGGCAATTTCCCAATCTTAGCGGTGAAAGGTGCTGATTTATTAAGAAAAACTTGCATTACCAAAGACAGGCTCTTTGCCGTTAAATCCTGAACCTCATTAAGTATTGCTGCGCCTTTTTGATCCGTCACCGAGCCATGAGCCATTTCAGCCGCCATGGTTTTGACCAAATCGACATCCTGTAGCGTCATATAATCGTCAATCAGATTATCTTCGCCAAACTCAGCGGGCAGGTAAAAACTTGCCCAGATATCAGATTTTGAGCTTGAAAACGAACCGTGTTGGCGGATCCGCAGCATCGAGGTCAGTAGCTTTGCCACTGAATGGTCATTGGTGTATTGCGCCAATTCCCAAACAAGATTGGCATGTTTTGAATCTGCCAAATCCTCCAGAATATCCTGACACAATTGGGAAATAGTACGTTCTTCGATTTCCCTAAATTGCGGGCTTACTCCGGCTTCGAGTGGAAACCGACGCAATAGAGATGCGCAAAACGAATGAATTGTTTGAATTTTGAGCCCTCCGGGTGTTTCGATGGCGCGCGCAAATAAAGTGCGGGCATGGCGGAGCTTTTCCTGATCCTGATGCCCAACAAACCCAATTTTTAATAGGTTTTTATACAGCGTATCGTCGTCTTTCATCGCCCAGTCACCTAGCAGCCGGAAAAGCCGGTTCTGCATCTCTGTTGCAGCAGCTTTGGTATAGGTCAGACAGAGAATATTTTCCGGAGCAACGCCTTTTAAAAGCAATAGTGCCACGCGGTCTGTAAGCACTTTTGTTTTGCCCGATCCCGCATTTGCCGATAGCCAAGTTGAGGCAATGGGGTCTGCTGCGCGCACTTGACTTTCAGTCGCAGGATCCCG
>JAQWKM010000078.1 GCA_029247845.1 Paracoccaceae bacterium
TCTTTCCTTTATTATTGTTATTTATTAATTAGATAGAAGATAACAACACATATCCAAGTATACCAAATAACGACACTAACATCTATCTCTTATACATTACTAAGACGTTTTTTTAATGAGCTGCAGCTTTTAGAAACCCACCCCACTGGCAAAGCCCTAGTATAATCAACGGACAGGGGTGGCATGGCCCACCAGGTACCCCTAAATGTAAACCACATCCTGTCACACATTTGCTCCACATTGGCACACATCGAGGATAGGTCATGGATTGACAGGCAGTGATTACCGTGTGAATCTATACGCAGGAATAGATTTAAGTTTGTCCCTAAGGTGCCAGAGTCCCTGTGGGGGCACTAATACGCCGTGCACGCGTGCGAGAAAAATCAGGCTTTAGTCTCTTTCCAACTCATCAAGATTACCGCTATTGTCAAAATCGGTGCCACGGGCAAGTAATTGCCTTGCCTTGGCTAAAAACCTTGCGTTTTTTAGATCGTGATTTTAACTATAGGAAATAGTGATGTCCCTAAATTTAGCACACGTAAGGCCAGCCTGTAATCTAACACTCTGAGCTTTTGGAGGGTGAAAAGATTAGAATGTTCATAATAAAAAATGTGCGTCAATTTGGGCAGCCGGGTTAATTAATACAATCCCTCAAGCGGTGATAAGCGCCCTTAGTTCGTCGAGCTTTTCTGCCACCAGATCAGGCTTGCCGCGGGCTTCGATGTTCAGCCGTAAAAGTGGCTCAGTGTTTGAAGCTCGAAGATTAAAACGCCAATCTCCAAAGGACAAAGACAGTCCATCGGTCTCATCTCGGCTATCGGCTTGGGATCCGTAGATTTGTTCGATGGTTGCAATCACGGCCGCCTGATCTTGAACGGGAAAATTTACTTCACCCGAGGAGGGGTAGGCGGCTTGGCGCTCCATCAACAATTCCTTTAGGCTTTGGCCTCGACGGCTTATGAGTTCGATCATCAGCAGCATTGGTATCATCCCTGAATCGCATGCCATGAAATCACGAAAGTAGTGATGCGCACTCATTTCGCCACCGTATACGGCACCAGTTTTACGCATCACTTGTTTGATGAAAGAATGTCCACACCGCGACTGGACGGCTTGACCGCCGATCTTTGCAACTACTTCCTGCGTGGCCCAAACTATGCGTGGATCATGGACGATCTTCTGCCCAGGTTCTTTGTTTAGGAACGCCTCGGCTAGGAGCCCCACGGCATATTCTCCCGCGATAAAGCCTCCCTCGTGATCAAAGAAGAAGCAACGATCAAAATCTCCGTCCCACGCCACACCCATATCAGCGCCATGTGACACCACAGGTACTGCGGTCAGGTGTTGGTTTTCTTTAAGTAAAGGGTTTGGAATTCCTAGAGGAAAGCTCCCGTCAGGTACGTGGTGTATGCGGATAAAATCGATTGGTGCACTTGCTTTCGCAAGTGCTGCGGCCAGAGCGTCAAAGCTTGGTCCCGCTGCGCCGTTGCCTGCATTGACGAGGACCTTCAAGGGTCTTAGGGCCGCGACATCAATGAATTCCATCAGTTTCTCGACATAGTCGACGCGCGTCTCGCTGGCGTCTATCAACTTTCCACCTGCTTTTTTGGAAGAAAACTTGCCGCTTTCGGCAAGCAATTTAATTGCGGCCATACCATCTGCGCTGCCAATCGGGGCCGAGCCGGCCTTGACCATCTTCATCCCATTGTAATTCATCGGGTTATGGCTTGCTGTGACGCAGATGCCACCATCTGCGGCGAGATGTGTCGTCGCAAAATAGGTCTCCTCTGTCCCAGAGAGGCCCAGATCATAGACTGCCGCCCCAGACGCCATTAGCCCGCGCGCCAATTCGCTTGCCAGTGGCGCGGATGTAGGGCGCACGTCGTGGCCCAAAACCACGCGCCGTGCGCTCATCACCTCTGCATAGGCACGGCCAATCCTGTAGGCGATGTCTTCAGTCAACTCATCGCCCAAACGGCCGCGAATATCATAGGCCTTGAAGCAGTTGAGAGGTGGGATGCGCGTCATTTAACAATCCTGTAATAGTTTATTGGTAATATAAATACCCAAAGTGGCCTGCTCTATCTTGTCAGTATCACTTGAACTTGAGGTGGGTTCAAGTGCTTGGTTTCAACGGCGACATTTGTTTTTCTTTGTGTGTTCACAGACTAGTATGTTGACGATGTCCATACCACCGACAGTCAAATGAACTATGTGAATGAGGTGAGCAAGACTGAAAGACCCAGTATTGCTCAAGCATGCGAAATGCGCTTGTGGCCTCGCGTGAATTTGTTTTGGACAGACTGAAATGGCAGCGTAAAAATGCGCCTGTGATCAGCAAAAAACAGTACGGTGATGAAACCGCTTTCTATGGTGCATTTAGAAGAGTTTTCCGGCATCAGCAAGTTTGTAAAGGTGGCGCCAATTCTTATGACAATGACTACGCCTTGGCCGATACCAGATGCTGCTGAGATTATTACAATGTTCGCAATTTCCAGTCGTCTTTGATTTCGTCTGAGTATATGTCAACAGGATGATAGATTGATTAAATCTGCCGACATTGGTCCGAATAAAAGCATTATATACTTTCTTGATCTATTCCCTTGGTGGCAGGATATGTCACCAAGGCTATTTTTGCATTTATGAAAGACTGTTTGATCAGATTTGATTTAGAGGAAATCATAGTATCGTTTTTATGACAATCCGACTTCCAGCCGCATGCTCACAATATTTGAGTTTGAAGGCAAAGGCAAAGGGTTTATGCACTCTGCCGCACGTCTAAAAGTAAAAGAATTTTCTGAGTACAGGTTGGATGGAAGTAGGTTTTTGCGTGTTTTAATTTCAGACTAAGACTTGAGGCTTTGGACAACTTTATCTATTGCCTTAAAAAGCACGACGTTGAGAGGCGCATATGAAATTTCTCGATCTGGCTAAAGTTTATATAAGATCTGGTTCTGGCGGTTCTGGCGCAGTTAGTTTTCGCCGGGAAAAATATATTGAGTACGGAGGCCCGGATGGTGGCGACGGGGGAAACGGTGGATCGGTCATGGTCGAGGTTGTGGACGGATTAAATACGCTTATTGATTTCCGGTATCAGCAACATTTCTTCGCTGACAATGGTGGCAGTGGTATGGGTCAGCAACGTACTGGGGCTAGTGGAAAAGATATAATTTTGCGAGTACCTGCTGGAACTGAAGTTCTCGATGAAGATCATGAAACTGTCCTTGGGGAACTTGAAGAAGTTGGTCAAAGTCTTATTCTCGCCAAAGGTGGTAATGGTGGATTTGGAAACCTGCATTTTAAATCGTCAACAAATCAAGCTCCACGCCGGGCCAATCCGGGACAGGCTGGGGTTGATCGCGCGATTTGGCTGCGGCTGAAACTTATCGCAGATGCGGGTCTCCTTGGGCTTCCTAATGCTGGTAAGTCGACCTTTCTGGCGGCGACCTCCAATGCCAAGCCCAAAATCGCAGATTATCCCTTTACGACTTTGCACCCCAATCTGGGTGTTGTTGGTATTGATAATACCGAATTCGTAATGGCAGATATTCCAGGCCTTATTGACGGGGCACATGAGGGGCGCGGACTTGGTGACCTTTTTCTTGGACATATCGAAAAATGTTCCGTCCTATTGCACTTGGTGGATGCAACCGCGGGCGACTTCTTAGAAAATTACCGCGTCATCATGCATGAAGTGACCGCCTATGGTGGCAACCTGAATGACAAACCGATAATCATAGGTTTGAACAAAATTGATGCTCTGGATGAAGAAGAACGCATCTTTTTCAAAGAAGAACTTGAAGTGGTATGTGGTCAAAATGTTCTCCTGCTCTCTTCTGTGAGTGGGGAAGGGGTGCCCGAAGTACTGCGAGACTTAAGACGCATCATTGACGAGACCAAGAATAAAGCCGAAAAGAGCGATGAGGGATTAGGCGAATGGAAACCCTAAGCGGCGCCAAGCGCATCGTCGTTAAAATCGGCTCTGCGCTGCTTGTATCCGGTGAGGATGGAAAGCTACGTGAGGCGTGGCTTGCTTCGCTTGCCAAGGATGTTGCTACAATTAAAAAACGTGGGTGTGATGTTGTGCTAGTGTCTTCGGGGTCGATCGCACTTGGCCGACGGGTTCTTAATCTTGATCTGCATTATTTGGCGCTAGAGCAATCTCAGGCTGCGGCCGCAGTTGGGCAGATCCGTCTTGCTAGGGCCTACGAGGAAGTTCTTGCGCCCTTCGGTATCAAGACAGCTCAGATTTTGGTCACTCTGGAGGACAGCTCCAATCGTCGCAGGTATCTAAATTCTCGCGCAACCATGGAAACGCTTTTATCACTTGGTGTCGTGCCGATCGTGAATGAAAATGATACGGTTGCAACAGATGAAATTAGATATGGTGATAACGACCGGCTTGCGGCTCAGGTCGCGGTGACGGTTGGGGCTGATAAATTGATCCTTCTGTCTGATGTCGATGGATTTTATTCGGCCAATCCACAGTGCAATCCCGACGCAAAACGCTATGAGACGGTATCTGAGATAACACCTGAACTAGAGGCCATGGCAGGGGACGCGGAATCTGGTCTGTCCAAAGGCGGCATGAAAACGAAACTACTAGCCGCTAAAACAGCGACTGCAGCAGGCTGCGCTATGGCGATTGCAAAAGGCTCTGTTTTACATCCTTTACGCTCTATTGAAAATGGAGCCCCTATCACGTGGTTTGAACCCCAACTTGACCCGCATACAGCACGAAAACGCTGGATTGCAGCCGTAAAACCAATGGGTGAGATTTACGTAGATGAAGGTGCTGTTGCGGCACTCAAGGCTGGCAAAAGCCTTTTACCGGCTGGCGTGACAAATGTATCCGGTGAGTTCGTACGTGGAGATGCGGTTGTTATACGCGCGATATCTGGACATGAAATTGGCCATGGTTTAATTGGATATACGTCTGAGGAGGCTCAATCGATTAAAGGCTTGCGCAGTTCGCAAGTTGAACATGTGTTGGGTTATCCGGCGCGTGCGGCACTGATACATAGAAATGACATGGCGACGTAATGTGGGTTGCTCTGGAGATAGGTTATGAAAAATATTGATTTAATGATGCAACAGATCGGGCAGCAGGCCAAAGACGCAGCGTCACGTTTGGCCTATGCGTCGGAGGATGAGAAACGCCAAGCTTTACGTGTGTCTGCTGAAACTGTTTGGGCGCGCCGCGACAATATCATAGTGGAAAATGGCAAAGATCTTGAATACGGACGGGACAAAGGCATTTCAGAGGCGATGATGGATCGCCTTATGCTGAATAAAGAAAGGATCGCCAATATGCGCGAAGGTCTTTTATCTGTGGCCGAGCAAGATGATCCGGTTGGTAATCTGTTGGATGAATGGGAGAGACCCAACGGCTTGACTATTAAAAAAGTGGCCACGCCACTGGGAGTGATTGGCGTAATTTATGAGAGCCGGCCTAATGTCACAGCGGATGCTGGCGCGCTTGCACTCAAATCGGGGAACGCTGTTATTTTACGTGGTGGATCCGAAAGTTATCACAGTTCGGTTGCTATTCACGCATGTTTGTTAGCCGGATTAGCAGAGGTCGGGTTGCCGCAAGCCTCTATTCAATTAATCCCAACCCGCGATCGCGCTGCTGTCCACCATCTCTTGCGGATGACTGAATTTGTCGATGTGATCGTGCCCAGAGGTGGCAAAGGGCTGGTTGGACTGGTGCAGAACGAAGCGCGGGTGCCGGTATTTGCCCATCTTGAGGGCATAGTGCATATCTATGTTGATAAATCAGCAGATCCCGTTAAAACACTTGAGGTCGTTTTAAACTCGAAGACCCGCCGAACTGGAATTTGTGGGGCTGCTGAATGCCTGCTGTTGCACAAAGATATTGTTGCAGATCTCGGCGAGAGTGTTATCCACGCGCTGTTGAAGGCCGGAGTTGAAGTTCGCGTCGGAGAAAGTCTGGGCCACATTGGAAAAACCACAAGCGCCAATGCAGACGATTGGGGCAAGGAATTTCTTAGCAGTATCATCGCGGCGCGCCAAGTTGCCGGTATTGAAGACGCAATAGAGCACATTCAAACTTATGGTTCACATCATACTGACTGTATAATGACTGAGGATATGGCAGCGAAAGATTTGTTCTTTGAGCGTGTAGACAGCGCTATACTGATGCATAATGCGTCTACTCAATTTGCCGATGGTGGCGAGTTCGGGATGGGGTCAGAAATTGGTATTGCCACTGGCAAGCTGCATGCGCGGGGACCGGTCGGCGCGGCTCAACTTACTAGCTTCAAATATCTGGTATCTGGGAGCGGGACTATTCGGCAATAATATCAATCATGCTCTCTGAGATTGTGAGTTTGATTGTTGGAATATTGAGTCTAATATTCAGGGAAAATTTGACGTTTGCTGTTTTAAATTCTGTCGAATTACGCCTATTCACAAAAATAGACCAAAACATTTTTTGCATGGATGTCTTTGTTACCTCCGAAAATGGTATAAACACGTACCTGATGTTTTAAATTTAGATGTCCGCTTTTTGAAATGGTTGTTTCGAGGCTTATAATGCATTGAAATGAAGCTTGCGCCTCTGCCAGGGACAGATCTGTGTCAATGTCCCAGTTCAATGTTTTCTGGACCCTGCTGATACGATGGGTTGGACGACGGAGAAAGCGCTTTGCGACCAGATTTTATGAGTGGTTAAAGAATTACAAAAAGCAATTCTAAAAAATTAATTTTATTTGCTCTGTTTCGAGAGCTGTAAGGAATTAGATTAAAACTATATCTAAGTTTATCTTCTACACTCGTCAATATAATTTCAGTACCGTTGTGAATTGCACCGATAGGGCTTATCAAGTCATGACGAACCCTTGATCTAATCAGGGATGAAAGTCTGTTATTGGCTTGATCATAGAATGGCCTTTGAAAGGGGTGAGTAAAGATTGGAAGATCTGAACATATTTTTGGAACCTGGCATGTATGTCCGCCATCCATCGCAATCTGATTGGGGCACTGGACAGGTACAGTCTTGCATAAATAGTAAAATTACCGTTAATTTTTCTGAGATGGGAAAGGTTGTCATTGATGGCTCGCGAGTTGCGCTGCAGCAGGTTTTTGAAAATGATTAAATGCGGCCTGTACTGGAACCAATCTAAAATAGTATGCGCTTTTGATTTAATATTGGGCATCTTTTGGCTAAAAATGCCTAAGAATGTAACAAAATGAAAATAGAGTGCTATTGAATGTTACAGAGTGAACCTAGGTTCTTTGCAAAAATTGCCGAAACTGAGGAAGAGTTTCATTCTGCGCATAGGCTGCGTTATGAGGTTTTTGTAAAAGAGCTTGGAAGCTCGGGGCCTTTGGTGGACCATCAGAATGCACTTGAGAAGGATGAATTTGACCCTTTTTTCGATCATCTGATTCTATATGATCTGGCAAAACCTGAATGCAGTACTTCGGGTGTTGTCGGGGTTTACCGACTGTTGCCCCATGACAAGGCGTTAAAGTTAGAAAAATTCTATTCCGAAGGTGAATATGATCTGAAGCCCCTGAAAGCCTCGGGGCGTAGGTTGCTTGAACTTGGGCGTTCGTGCCTTCATCAAGACTATCGGGGCGGCAGCGCCATGTATTATTTGTGGCAGGCGCTTTCTGAATATGTGTTGCAGCGCGATATCGAAATCCTTTTTGGTGTCGCAAGCTTCCATGGAACGGACATCTCCAAGCTGGCCGAGCCGCTGAGTCTCTTACATCACAATCATCTTGCACCTATAAATTTGAGGGTGCGGGCTAAAGATCCTAACAGTCAGCGGATGGATCTTATTCATCTTGCTGATTTGAACCGTCCAAAAGCAATGATCGCAGTGCCATCTTTGATTAAAGCATACTTGAGGCTCGGCGGTGTTGTGGGAGAGGGTGCTTACATAGACTATGCCTTTAATACCACTGATGTGTGCCTCATATTGGATACTAAAAAACTAAATACCAGACAGAAGAGTACATATATCAAACAAAAAAGCCTTAAACGATGATGTGGCAGAGCCAACAAGATCCGCCCGAGTCGTGTCTAAACCTATTCTCTATCTTAGTGGCAGTTGTTAAGGGAGTTCCTGTCTTATGCGTCGTCTTGGTCGGTCTGAGTCTTCTCCTGCTTGTCCGTCTGATAGAATTTCCTGTCTTTGGACAAACGCGGCCCGTGACGCCTTATATTACCAAGTCCGTTTGTAGAAGTTCGCTGTTCTTCATAGGGCTGAAATGTGAGGTTAAGGGAACGCCTATGCTAAAGCGTGGGGCAATTGTCTCAAATCATGCCTCATGGTTAGATATATTTGCTTTGAATGCATTTCAAAGAGTTTATTTCGTCTCGAAAGCAGAAGTGTCTAGATGGCCTTTGATCGGTCAACTCGCGCAAGCCACTGGGACTTTGTTTATTGAACGAAATCCTCGAAAGTCCGTAAACCAGCTTAAATTATTTGAAAAACGGCTTGGGTCTGGCCATAGATTACTGTTTTTTCCTGAGGGGACGTCAAGCGACGGACTTCAGGTTTTACCATTTAAATCAACACTTTTTGGGGCGCTTTTTAATGAAAGTCTAAAGTCTGTATCCTTTGTCCAACCTGTGTCACTTTATTATGAGCCACCCGCTGGTAAGGATGAAAGGTTTTATGGCTGGTGGGGGGATATGGTACTGGGTAAGCATTTGCTACTTACTTTGGCGACCATACGGCATGGTGCAATTCACATAACTTTTTCCGAGCCTGTTTCCGTTGCGGGCTTTGCATCTCGCAAAGAATTGGCTCAGGAGTTAGAATCTATTGTGGTTGCGACACATGAGGCTGCCAGAGCTACGGCACGGCTGACATAAGCTTTTTCAGAGTTTTGCTTGGGCTGTCACTGTCCCAAATCTCTTGTCCAAACGCAAGAAAGTCTATGAAAGGGCCAATTTCGCTCAATTTTTCGGTAGTCAGTCTGCCCTCGGCTATTATGGGTACTTCGATTACTTGTGACCACCAGTCAAAAAGATCAGTCTCTACAAGTTCCCCATCATTTAAATCCGAGCTAGAGATTGGACCAAAGCTGACATAATCTGCGCCCGCCTCCCCCGCAGAGAGCCCAACATGACGAGA
>JAQWKM010000097.1 GCA_029247845.1 Paracoccaceae bacterium
ACCATTACCATGTTTCTAATCCTGATTTGTTGTTACGAAATGTCTTTTGCAACAACTGTGCCAAAAAGTGAGCATTATCAGGTGTAGGCCTGATTATTTTATCTTTGCCTGAGAAATAGGTGCAGTATTTCGCCGATGATCTTTCAACTATATATGAAAATTAATAGGATCTGCGCGCTTGGAATTAATTTTAAAACAATATTTCTGGATAGCAGGTCCCGCTACTTCGCATAAGAAAGTAAAGCGCAATTTATTGTTTTCTTGACGGTCTCTGTGCGAGATACAGGCTTTCAATTGATACTTTGGATAATAAATTGTTGTTTTCAAGCGGTGGAACCCTGACAGCGTTTTTTCAATACTTCATCTTAGGAAGATGATTTTTGAGTTGCTTTTGCAAACCCTTCAGGCATTAAAAACTTGTCTCGCTAAGTTGGCAATGTTTGCACCCACGTCTCGGTCGGTATAAGAATCCAATCAGAGCAAAACACACATAAATTCTTTGAAGGGTTAACAAGATGTCAGACAATACCTCAAATAAGATGTGGGGAGGTCGGTTTGTGGACGGTCCAGATGCTATTATGCAAGCCATCAATACTTCAATTGGGTTTGATAAACGTTTGGCCAAGCAAGATATTGAAGGGTCATTAGCTCATGTTTCGATGCTTGCAGCCCAAAGTATTATTTCGGAGAACGACGCCAAGGCTATAAAAGATGGCCTTAGCTTGGTGCTTTTTGAGATCGATACTGGAGAGTTTGAGTTTTCTGAGGAGCTTGAAGATATTCATATGAATGTTGAGGCACGTTTGAAAGATATTATTGGAGATCCTGCAGGGCGGCTTCATACTGCGCGGTCGCGCAATGATCAGGTAGCAACTGATTTTCGGCTATGGGTTCGTGATCAACTTGATGCGGCTCAAATAGCGGTCAAGACTTTGATGGAAGCTCTCATGTCACAGGCCGAAGCTGGCGCAGACTGGGTCATGCCCGGATTTACGCATTTGCAAAGCGCCCAGCCTGTGACTTGGGGTCACCATATGATGGCCTATGTTGAGATGTTTGGGCGCGATCTTGATCGTCTCGGCGACGCGCGCCGGCGAATGAATCAATCGCCTCTTGGGGCAGGAGCTCTTGCTGGGACATCTTTTCCAATTGATCGTGCAATGACGGCAAAAGCACTTGGCTTTGATGCGCCTTGCGCAAATTCTTTGGATGCTGTCAGCGATCGTGACTTTGCTTTAGAGTTTTTAAGTGTCGCGTCTATGTGCGCTATGCATCTGAGCCGATTATCTGAAGAACTTGTGATATGGTCCTCTGTGCAATTTCGATTTGTGAATATTTCTGACCGGTTCTCAACAGGTTCTTCTATCATGCCGCAAAAAAAGAACCCAGACGCTGCAGAATTGATACGGGCAAAAATTGGACGGATATTTGGCGCCAACGTCGGTTTGATGATTGTGATGAAGGGTTTGCCTCTGACCTACTCCAAAGATATGCAAGAAGACAAAGAGCAGCTTTTTGATGCGGCGGATAATCTTTTCCTCGCATTGGCCGCTATGAGCGGGATGGTACGCGATATGCAGGCTATACCGGAAAATTTGAAGGCATCTGCAGGCGCTGGATTTGCCACGGCGACGGATCTTGCTGATTGGCTGGTGCGAGAACAGAATATGGCATTTCGCGATGCACACCATATCACAGGGGCTTTGGTGGCGTTGGCTGAAAGGCAATCGTGTGATCTGCAGGATCTTTCACTAGCTGATATGAAAACTGTACACGCTGATATTAATGAAGATGTTTACTCAGTTCTTGGTGTGGAAAACTCTGTTGCATCGCGCCAGTCGTACGGTGGGACAGCACCCAATCAAGTTAGATTGCAAATTGTGCGCTGGAAAGAGAAGCTTAAGTCATGAAAATTTTGAAAATTACGGTAGTGCTCTTGTCGACACTGTTTGTGGTGTCATGTGGTGTCGATGGTCCTCCGTTTGCGCCGAGCGCACAAGTGAACTGAGGTTTAAATCTCGTATTAAAATACGCACTAAGGAGAAGAAATGTCCCAGTTGAAATTTGCAGCCCCAGTTAGGCGTCTTGGAACTGAATCAGCTTTTGTTGTTCTGGCCCGCGCGCAGGCACTTGCGGCACAGGGATATGATATTATTAATCTTGGGATTGGTCAGCCTGATTTTCGCACTCCGGAACATATTGTTCAGGCAGGTATCAAGGCACTACAGAATGGCCAGCACGGCTATACACCAGCAGACGGGCTACCAGTTTTGCGCGAAGCAGTTGTGCGAGACCTACACACACGCCACGGGGTCAACGTAGATGCAGAGCAAGTTGTCATTGTTCCCGGTGGCAAACCCTCTATGTTTTTTGCTGTCTTAATGTTTGGTGAACCTGGGGTGGAGATTATGTACCCTGATCCCGGTTTCCCAATATATGAATCTGTGATCCGCTACAGTGGCGCAACACCGGTGCCGGTTAAGTTGCGTGAAGAGACCGGATTTTCTTTCTCTGCAGACGAAATCTTGGCACAAATCACACCTAAAACACGCCTTATAATTGTTAACAGTCCGAGTAACCCGACAGGTGGGGTCGTTGATAAAGCCGAGCTTGATAAGCTTGTGGCTGGCCTCGCCACCAATCCACATATCGCCGTTCTCTCTGATGAGATTTACAGCCAAATGCTTTACGAAGGGCGCAAACATGTCAGCTTACTTAGTTACCCCGAGATTCGCGACCAAGTGATTATGCTGGATGGATGGTCAAAAGCTTATGCAATGACAGGGTGGCGTATTGGCTATGCTGTTTGGCCTCACAGTATGGTGGAAACAGTCACGCGACTTTGCATTAATGATCATTCTTGTGTCAACGCTTCTGCCCAATATGCCGCTCTTGCGGCCTTACAGGAGACAAAAGATGATGTGCTTCATATGGTGGAGCAGTTTGATGAGCGTCGCAAAATTATATTGCAAGCATTGAATGATCTGCCAAACGTGACCTGTGCAAATGCAGCTGGGGCATTTTATGCTTTCCCTAATATTTCTCAAACGGGCTTTACCGCCAAGGAAGCGCAGAACCTCTTTCTAGAAAAAGCGGGTGTTGCCACGATCGCTGGCACGAGCTTTGGTGAAAACGGAGAAGGCTTTGTGCGCTTCTCTTATGCCAATAGCGCCGACAATATATTGAAGGCGATAGATCGTATAAGGCCTCTACTGTCTTAAAAAGCGTCTTTTATAAGGTCAATAAACTATGATAATAATGATTGAAAATCGCGTCAGGATCAAAGATTGAGCGCCCAAGGGTTTTCTTTGTTTGACCTGTGCGCTAGTTCGCTTAGCAAGACAAGAGAGTTTGAGGGTAAGATGGACCATTTTATTTATCGTCAAGGCGTTTTGCACGCAGAAGATGTCCCGCTTCCTGTGATTGCGGCGCAGGTTGGAACGCCCTTTTATGTCTATTCGACAGCCACCCTTGAAAGGCATTTCCGCTTGTTTGATGAAGCTTTGGATGGGATGGATCATTTAGTTTGCTATGCCATGAAGGCAGCATCCAATCAGGCCATTATCAAAACCCTTGCGGCTCTTGGCGCTGGAATGGATGTGGTCTCGGGTGGCGAATATATGCGCGCTGTCACCGCGGGTGTACCGCCTGAGCGGATCGTATTCTCAGGGGTTGGTAAAACGCACTCAGAGATGAATATGATTATTTCGGGTGGGGTTCGTCAGGTCAATGTTGAAAGCGAGCCAGAGATGGAGCTTTTGAACATAGTCGCCTTGAAACATGGCGTTCAAGTCCCAATAACAGTTCGTATAAATCCGGATGTTGACGCCAAAACCCACGCGAAAATTGCGACGGGTAAATCCGAAAATAAGTTTGGAATTCCAATTTCACGTGCAAGAGAGGTCTATGCGCATGCGGCCTCACTTAAAGGGCTCAAAATTGTTGGTATAGATGTTCATATCGGTAGCCAGCTTACCGATCTAGAGCCCTTCGCACTGGCCTACCGAAAAATTGCTGAATTGACGCATATTTTACGCGAGGATGGGCATGATATAAAGCGGCTTGATCTAGGGGGCGGCTTGGGCATTCCCTACAGTCGCAGCAATGAAACTCTACCGCTTCCAAAAGACTATGGCGATGTAATAAAACGGGAAGTTGGTCATCTTGGGTGTGAAATCGAGATTGAACCTGGAAGACTGATCGTTGGTAACGCTGGTTTGCTTGTCTCATCGGTTATTTATGTCAAAGAAGGCGAGGGACGTAATTTTTTGATCGTCGATGCGGCAATGAATGATTTAATCCGCCCTGCAATGTACGAAGCGCATCATGAAATTGTGCCTGTGAAGGAACCGCTGGTTGGTCACGAGGGAAGAACATATGATGTTGTTGGCCCAGTTTGCGAAAGTGGAGACACATTTGCAAAGGAGCGTGATCTGGCCAATCTGCATGATGGCGATCTTGTTGCGTTTCGGTCTGCTGGTGCATATGGCGCAGTTATGGCGAGTGAGTATAACTCGCGTCCTCTTATCCCAGAAGTTTTGGTAAAAGAGGATCAATTTGCGGTAATCCGTCCAAGACCAACCCTTGATGAAATGATAAATCGCGATACTCTACCTATATGGTTATAATAACTGCGTTTAGTTTAAGGTTTTACATACCAATTGTCTCAGAGATATTTTTCAGTCTTACGTTTAAATTCAGCTATTCTGCTGACATATCTCGGTTTATTGTCGGAACAATTTTTCCGGAGGTTTTGGCTGTTTTTTAGCCTGTCAATTAGCCTGTTAAGTTTGGCTATTCTTGGCGTACACAATAATCTTGGCATAGATGCACTATGGTTTGGAAATCTGGCCAGTGTGGTTATCATCGGGGCAAGTTTTTTCTGGGGTCTTTGGGGGTTTCGGTTTCCAAGGTGGTCGCTTTCTAAGCAGCGGCTTGATCAGAGCCTTTCCGCGCGCCCTTTACAGGGATTGTTAGATAAACCTCTTTTGGGGCAATCAGACCGTGTATCGAAAGCTTTGTGGACACTGCACCAGCGACAGCTATTAGTGGAAGCAAGCAAAATAAAAGCCCTCAAACCTGATTTGAGTCTGATGCAAAAAGATCCTTTTGGCCTAAGGTTCTCGGCCTTACTAGTCTTTATTCTATCGGTTTTATTCGGCTCAGTCTGGAATTTGAAAACAGTCATTGATCTGCAGGATCCACAAGCCTTGGGTGAGGTGGTGGGATCTCAATGGGAGGGATGGATTACGCCACCGGCCTATTCTGCTCTTCCGACACTTTATTTGAATGATTTGCGTAAACAGTCCAAATTGAGCTTATTAAAAGGCACTAAGGTCGAAGCGCGGATATATGGAGCCTTAGGCAGGTATATCATAACTGAGACGGTATCGGCGCGTGTTGAGGATCTTCCACCCGCCTCGCAGCCGGAAAAAATTTTCGAGGTTCAGCAGGCTGGCGAGCTAAAAATTTCAGGCCCACATGAAGCGAGTTGGGTCGTCCAAATTGCTCCTGATTTTCCTCCAGAGGTGTCTTGGAGTGGGGTCTTTGAAACTGATTTCTACGGTGAGAGTGAATTCCTTTTTAGCGCGCGCGATGATTTTGGTGTCACAGGTGGGAGCGTGCGGATTGAAGTTGATCTAAATCAAGTAGACCGCCGCTTTGGGTTATCGTCTATGCCGCGAGTTCAAAATCCTATTTTGCTCGATCTTCCAATGCCATTGAGTGGAGATAGGAAAGATTTTGATAGAAAAGTGATTAAGGATTTCTCAGATTCTGTTTGGGCTAATTTACCTGTTAAGATCTTGTTTGATGTGCAAGATGCCCTATTGCAAAGTGCACAGAGCACGTTTGTACTCACCTCATTGCCGGGGCGTCGGTTTTTTGATCCGGTTGCTTCGGCACTGATCGAACAACGACGCGATCTTCTATGGTCAGATGACAATGCCAAGCGAGTGTCGAAAATACTTCGCGCCATAAGCCATAAGCGCGAAAAGGTGTTTAGCAAAGAAACTGATTATTTAAAACTTAAATTCATAATTAAGCGTCTAGAGACAAGCATTGACGCTGGACTTCTGGAAGAGAGGCGTAATGAATTGGCAAAAGCGCTCTGGGATCTTGCATTATCTATCGAAGATGGGGACGTGGATACAGCATTAGAGCGGATGCGCCGCGCCCAAGAGCGTTTGACGCAGGCTATGAAAAATGGGGCATCAGACGAAGAAATTGCCGAGCTGATGCAAGAGCTGCGCCGCGCGAATGACGACTATTTGCGCCAACTTGCCCGTGAATCTGCAAAAAATAGAGATCAAAATCAGGACCAAGAGCATAATGGGGAAAGTCTGGAGCTATCTCAAAACGATCTTCAAGATATGATGGATCGCATTCAGGAGCTTATGGAACAAGGCCGGATGGCAGAAGCGCAGCAGGCTTTGGAAGAGTTACAAGAAATGATGGAGAACATGCGCGTTGCCCAAGGGCAGGGCGGTGGTGGGTCGCCTGGCGAGCAATCGGCTGAGGATCTAACCGAAACACTGCGAGAACAACAGCGGTTGTCGGATGAAGCGTTTCAAAACCTTCAACGCGAGTCGAATAGGTCGGAAAATGACAAAGGCGAGTCCCAACAGAGCCAGTCTGGACAGCAACAGCCCAGAAATGAACAGGCTGATGGAGAAAACGGAGAAGGGGAGGGCCTTGCAAAAAATCAAGGAGAGGATAACTTGGCGTCTCGGCAGGGCGGACTGCAAAAGAAATTGCAGGATCAACAGAATGAAATTCCACAATTGGGCGGGTCCAAAGGAGAAGATACAAATCAATCTCTAGATGATGCACAGGATGCTATGCGAAGCGCACAAGATGCATTGGAAGAGGGTGATATTTCCGGTGCTCTAGATCGTCAGTCAGAGGCGATGGATAGCCTGCGTGAAGGTATTCGAAACTTGGCGCAGTCCTTAGCTAAAAATAATCAGGGACCAAGGCAAGGAAGTAGGGATGAAAGTGAGCAACGCGATCGTCAATCTCAAGATCCCTTGGGACGCTCAAGTGGTTCTGGGGCATCAAATGATGCGCAGGGCAGTGAGATCGACCAACGCGAAATGGTCAAAAGAGCCAAAGAGCTGTTGGAAGAAATTCGGCGCCGTGCGGGGGAAAGAGCGCGACCTGATGCCGAGCTTAATTACTTAAAGAAATTACTTGAAAAATTCTAGTTTAGGCATTGATTTGGCGCAACGTTTTTTGCACCGTTTGCTTTTTAAATTATAAAAAGTAACTAAAAATAGCTTTATTTTGCGTGAATGCGCTACCCTAAAGGAAAAATAAATTGTCGCCAAATTTTACCTTAATTCCAGATTAAACTTTTATTCAATGAAACTTATAATCTCTGAATTTAAAGCTGTAAATAGGCATTAGTTTTTTAACGCAATTGAGTGGCGTAATGTTGAATTATCACTGATGAT
>JAQWKM010000108.1 GCA_029247845.1 Paracoccaceae bacterium
GCAAGGAAAAGTCAAAGTACAAGGGCGATTAGTTGGATTGATCAGAACCTATTAAGGAAAGTTCTAAGAGGTACAGACTAATTCGTTCAAAGTCGCCTTATTGCCTGAAAGCTTTGCTACGGCCAATCAAGGAAGCTATAATCCTACATAGCATGCGCGGTTTAGCAATTTCACCCAAGAAGACCATATGCAATGTCAGGCGCATTGCGCAAGCATTGGATTTATCAATCCTGATAACGCGGCCTTCACTTCGCCCGAAACAGTGTTATTTCGATACAGTCGGTGCGACCCCATGTGCCTAATACCCTGCACAGGCTAATCTGAGGCATATCAATGCAATGGCAAAGCACCCAGCACTTGGCACGCCGTCGAACCGATAGCCTTTAGTAATACCAAAGAAAACGCTGATAAAAACAAAGATCAAAATTGTGACGGATACTTCCAGATAGAGCGAAAAGTAGAGCACAATCTCAATTCCAAAAATATTGAAACCCAGTGAAAAAATAATTGCGTTGAGCCAGGATTTTCATGGTAATTATCTGTCGAATACTAACCAAGCTTGTCCTTATGGTTGGCCACAGCTAGACACGGCACAAACTAGACTTATAAACTTACTAAAAGGTTAATCTGACCATGAGCGCCATCGTTACACGCATCGCCCCTTCTCCAACTGGTTCTATGCATATCGGGACAGCCCGAACAGCGCTCTTCAATTGGCTTTATGCGCGTGGTCGGGGCGGAAAATTTCTCTTGCGCGTGGAGGACACTGATAAAGAGCGCTCTACGCCAGAGGCAACTACCGCTATTTTTAAGGGGCTTGAATGGCTTGGCCTAGACTTTGACGATGAACCGGTTTTTCAGGCTTCGCGCGCGGAACGACATATCGAAATTGCCACGCAGCTATTGGCCTCAGGGCATGCATATAAGTGCTTTTCAACTCAAGACGAGATTTCCCAATTCCGCGATGCAGCGCGCGCGGAGGGTCGTTCGACACTTTATCAAAGTCCTTGGAGAGACATTGACCATAGCGCTCATCCAGATGAGGCCTATGTCATCCGCATTAAATCTCCCAATGAGGGGCATACGATCATCAAAGATCAGGTTCAGCGTGACGTAAAAATCCGAAATGACCAGCTAGATGATATGGTTCTTTTGCGCTCAGACGGCAGTCCAGTCTATATGTTGGCTGTGGTTGTCGATGATTACGATATGGGCATCACCCATGTAATACGTGGCGACGACCATCTGAACAATGCCGCGAGACAAATGCTTATTTACAGGGCGATGAACTGGCCAATTCCTGTCTATGCCCATCTGCCCCTCATTTTGGGACCAGATGGAAAAAAACTATCAAAACGACATGGTGCCACCGGCGTTGAAGAATATCAGTTGATGGGCTATCCTGCCTCAGGCATGCGCAATTACCTTGCTCGTCTCGGGTGGAGCCATGGCGATGACGAATTTTTTAGTGATGAACAAGCCAAAGATTGGTTTCATTTAGATGCCATCGGAAAATCCGCTGCGCGCTTTGATTTTAAGAAACTTGAAAACCTTTGTGGACAGCATATCAGTCAAACACAGGATGCTGCGTTGCTGCATGAAACGCTGGAATATAAACGGATTAAAGATGATGAAGACTCGGCACACAAACTGTCTAAAAGGCTACTGCCAGCCCTTTACTGCATCAAACAACGGGCGAAGACATACGGAGAACTTATTGAAAAAGCGAATTTTATCCTAATAGACCGTCCAATAAAAATTGATGAAAAAGCCAAAATAAATCTATCGGAAGACGCAATTTCAATGCTGAATACGTTGACGCCGCAGTTGCATAATGTTAGCTGGTCTAGGGAAGAGCTAGAAGCGCTTGGGAAGTTTGTTGCAGAAAAGTTTGACAAAAATTTTGGAAAACTGGCTGGCCCCCTCAGAGCAGCTTTAGCCGGACAGACGGTTACGCCAAGCGTGTTCGATATGATGCTTATCTTGGGACGAGATGAGACGATAGCAAGACTTGCGGATGTAAACGCAAAGGGATCAAACTAACCTTATTTATAGGTTTGTGATTAAATCCTTACACAAAGCTGATTAATAGCTGGCATGGGTACGGACCGATGTCAGGAAGGGAAAAGGAAAAAATATGGCTGACAAGACGAAAACTGCAGTGTTGATCCTCGATGGCAAAGAATATAATCTTCCGATCCATTCCCCAAGTGCGGGCCCCGATGTGCTTGATATCAGGAAACTGTATGCTCAAGCAGGTGTTTTTACATATGATCCCGGATTCACATCAACGGCAAGCTGCGACAGCACGATTACATTCATTGATGGTGACAAGGGTGAGCTGCTGCACCGAGGTTATCCAATAGATCAGCTGGCGTCAAAATCACATTACCTTGAGGTATGTTATCTTCTTTTATACGGCGAGCTCCCTTCACCAGTCGAACTGGAAGATTTCGAAAGCCGTGTGACGAGCCACACAATGATACATGAACAAATGATGTATTTGTTCCGTGGATTTCGTCGGGATGCTCATCCTATGGCGATTATGACTGGTGTTGTAGGAGCAATGTCAGCATTTTATCATGATAGTACTGACGTAAATGACCCTTGGCAGCGTGAAGTTGCATCGATCCGTATGATCGCCAAAATGCCAACGATAGCGGCAAACGCATACAAATATACGATCGGTCAACCACTGGTCTATCCCCGCAATGATCTTGATTATGCATCAAACTTTTTGCGCATGTGTTTTTCTGTGCCGGCAGAAGATTATCAAGTGAACCCAATCCTGAGCCGTGCAATGGACCGGATCTTTACATTGCACGCGGATCACGAGCAGAACGCGTCAACCTCTACAGTCAGACTAGCATCTAGTTCAGGCGCAAATCCTTTTGCCTGCATCGCTGCCGGAATTGCCTGTTTATGGGGACCCGCGCATGGCGGTGCGAACCAAGCCTGCCTTGAAATGTTGCGCGAAATCGGAACCGCTGATCGCATACCAGAATTCATTGCCCGCGCGAAAGATAAAAACGACCCCTACCGCTTGATGGGCTTCGGTCATCGAGTTTACAAAAATACCGATCCACGAGCAACTGTATTAAAGCAATCTGCGGACGAGGTATTGGAACTTTTGGGTGTCGAAAATAATCCATTGTTACAAGTCGCCAAAGAGCTTGAGAAAATGGCGCTGAATGACCCATATTTTGTGAATAAAAAGCTATTTCCAAACGTCGACTTCTACTCGGGAATAATTCTCGAAGCGATGGGTTTCCCAACATCGATGTTTACACCCATCTTTGCAGTCAGCCGCACCGTTGGTTGGATTTCTCAGTGGAAAGAAATGATTGCAGACCCACAAATGAAAATTGGGCGCCCAAGACAGCTGTATCTTGGCGATAAAACCCGCGATTATGTGAACATCGAGAACCGGTAAAGCACTGTGCGCGATCCTCTAAAAATATGCTGTTTTTATAACTTTTTTTGCAGATCTACCGGCCTTCAAATTTCGCCGACCGTTTTTGCATAAAAGCAGTGACACCCTCCGAAAAATCTCTGGTACTGCCGCAAGATTTTTGCAGTTTTGCTTCTAAAGATAACTGCTCGTCCAACGAATTGCCCAAAGAAGCGCGAAACGCTTTTTTGATGTTTTGATAGGCAACCGTTGGCCCCTGAGCGAGATGCGCGGCACGCGCTTTCCAAGTTTCCTCAAAATCTTCATCGGGAACAGCTTCCCAAATCAGGCCCCATTTATCAGCCTGTTTTGCAGAGATTTTTTCCGCAAATAATGAGGCCCCCATAGATTTGGCCATACCGATCGCTCGTGGCATGACAAAGGTACCGCCCGCATCTGGCATAAGCCCAATGCGCGTGAAGGCCTGCATAAGATAGGCCGAATGCGCCCCAACCACCACATCCGCAGCCAGAGCGAGGTTGGCCCCCGCCCCAGCAGCCGCCCCATTTAGCGCCGTGATGGTAGGCACTGGACAATTTATGATGGAATGGAGCATCGGTTCATATTCGTCGCGCAAAGTGCGTTCCATATCGATATTAGCGGCATTGGATCTGTCCCCTAAATCCTGACCAGAACAAAACGCGCTTCCAGTCCCTGTAATCACGACCACCCGCGCCTCTTTGCCCAGTTCGCTCACTGAGGCCGTAATCTCCGCGCGCATTTGCGTATTCAATGCATTCATAACTTCTGGCCGGTTTAAAATTACGCAGCCAATATTATTTTTAAGACTTACGTCTAGAGTTTTGTAATCCATATCAATCAAACCTCATGCACTATTGGAAACACACCAATCTAGTTTAAGCTTGGATGCAACGCAAACCTTGCGTCACCTATTCAATATCTTTTCAAGTTCCGCTTTCTCACTGCTATCTAGTGGACGGTCTTGCTTGTGACCCGCAAATTTTGAACGCGAGCGTATAAAGAAAATCCCAAACATGAGACCGATCCATAACATGGCTGGTGCAGCTATCCACAATACGATGTTGGCCCCAGATGTAGAGGGGGCCAAAAGAACAAACTCTCCGTAACGCCTTACAACAAAATCAAAAACTTCCTCGTCGCTGTCCCCAGCTATAAGTCGCTCACGCACGAGCATTCTAAGATCGGCTGCAAGACTTGCAGAACTCTCGTCAATGCTCTCATTTTGACATACGGGACAACGAAGCCCTTTGGAGATCACTCTAGCGCGTGCTTCTAAACCTTCATCGGCAATTATTTCATTTGGTTCAACCGCAAACCCCGGAAAGGCAAATAAAGCGAACACTACGATCAGCAGAACTCTCATTCTGCCGGTGTTACTTTAGTAATTGGATCAGGTCGACCGATACCCGCACCAAGGCGCAACCGGCGATCTGACAAGCTAAGTAATCCACCAAGCGCCATTATCATTGCGCCCGCCCATATCCAGCTGGCCAACGGTTTGATATAAGTCCTCACGGTCCATCCACCATTGTCCTGTCGATCGCCCAAAACAATATATACATCACGGAAGAGCCGATAATCTATTCCAGCTTCTGTCGTCGGCATTTTGGCAACGGTGTAGAACCGCTTTTCAGGGTTTAACATAGTAATAGTTGCACCATTTTGAGAGAGGATGATATCCGCAACATTGGCTTGATAGTTTGGTCCACGCACTGCGCGCACGTCTGTTAAGGTCAAATCAAACTGACCAACAGACCAGTTGTCATCAGGCATCACAACTCTGATATCCTCTTGGGACCACGCCATCATGCCAGCAATAGCGAACATAGTCACACCTAGCCCGCTATGAGCTAGCGATTTACCCCAGTCAGCTCTTGGCAAGCGGCACAAACGCAAAAAGCCCCATGATTTACCAATGCGACTAAGCAAATCAGTCACCGCTCCAAAGACCAACCAGGTACCCAGAAACAGGCCTACAGGCGCCTGAAGGCTTTTACCGCTTTGCATTGCCCACGCGAGACCTGCAAAGGCTAAAGCAGCCACAAATGCGCCTCTAAGCTTGCTAATTGATCTACCAACCTTTCCTCTCTTCCAAGGAAGAATTGCACCAACTGGTAAAATAATACCCAGCACAATCATGAGCGGGGTAAAAGCCAGATTAAAGAATGGTGGTCCGACACTTAGCTTACGATCAAACATCATTTCAGCAACGAGCGGCCATATGGTTCCAACGAACACCACGAAAGCCGATACCGCCAGCAGAATATTATTTAAAATAAGAGCCGTCTCACGGCTTTCTATTGAAAATACCCCTTGGCTTTGCATCTTCGGCGCACGTATCGCGTAAAGCGTCAAGGCACCACCTACAAAAAATGCAAGAATGCCAAGAATAACTTGGCCTCTGTCAGGATCATTTGCAAAGGCATGTACAGAGGTCAAAACACCAGATCGCACAATGAACGTCCCAATGAGAGAAAATCCGAACGCCAGAATTGCTAGCAAAATTGTCCAACTTTTAAGGCTTTCACGCTTTTCAACCACAATCGCCGAGTGCAAAAGAGCTATAGTTAATAGCCACGGCATGAAGGATGCATTCTCGACTGGATCCCAAAACCAAAAACCGCCCCAGCCCAATTCATAATAAGCCCACCAGCTTCCCAGTGCGATGCCAATCGTCAGGAATATCCAGGCGGCCAAGGTCCAAGGTCTCACCCATCTCGCCCAAGCGGCATCTACGCGCCCTTCGATCAAAGCGGCGACTGCGAAGGAAAACGCCATGCTAAGACCCACATAACCAAGGTACAAAAACGGGGGGTGAAACGCGAGGCCAGGATCCTGCAGCAGAGGATTCAGATCCTGCCCGTCAAAAGGTGGGTATGCCATACGTTCAAATGGATTAGACGTGAACAAAATAAAAGAGATAAATGCAAATCCAATCGCACCCTGCACGGCCAGAGCACGGGCCCTAAAACTATCTGTCAGATTTTGTCCAAACCAAGCCGCACAGGCGCCAAACAGAGATAAGATAAGTACCCACAGTAACATTGATCCTTCGTGGTTTCCCCAAGTCCCGCTCACTTTGTAGAGCATAGGCTTGAGCGAATGCGAATTTAGCACCACCAATCGTAGCGTAAAATCTGACGTAACAAATGCATGTATTAGAGCACAGAAAGACCCAGTCAAAAGGAAGAACTGGGTAACTGCCGCCAACCGCGCAAATGCCATTAATCCGTAATGATTTATATGCGCCCCAATTAAGGGCACAGTCGATTGTAAAAGGGCCACAAAAAAAGTAAGCGTAAGGGCAAAGTGTCCAATCTCAGTAATCATTCATCACTTATAGGCGCAAAATCCGTCCTGACCATCCCCAAATGTGGTCTATTTGTCGCGGAAGCGGTTGTTTTTCTAATCTTTTAAGGCGGGGTTTTGTTCAGTTTGATTTAGCTCAAGTCCTCTGTCTTGATCTGCTGTTTCGACGAATAAAAAATTGCCCTCGCTTTTTTTAATGGCCGAAAGCGTCTGAAGGTTGCCGATAATTTCAGGCGCATATGCCATTGCAGAGGCTATATTTTTTTTGAAAGTCCTGCCCTTTTACGCGTTGACGCACGCCAGAATTGAACCTAGCAACAGCTCCAAGAAGCCATCACAGCGATTCAAGCACAAGTGCGAGTTCTTGTATGCGGGATGCAAACCAGGTCGGATCTGCCATCTTGTGTAATATCCATGTCC
>JAQWKM010000109.1 GCA_029247845.1 Paracoccaceae bacterium
CTTGCAGGACTTTGGGATGCACCATACCACTGCCCAAGATTTCCAACCAATCATCGCCTTCGCCCACGTTCAACTGGCCACCGGCCCAAGAACAACGGATGTCGACCTCGGCGGAAGGTTCTGTAAATGGGAAATGCGAAGCACGAAATCTAAGCTCTACATCATCAACTTCAAAGAATGCTTTTACAAATTCCTCCAATGTCCACTTCAGGTTGGCCATTGAAATGTCTTTATCCACTGCCAGCCCCTCGACCTGATGAAACATCGGCGTGTGCGTCTGATCATAGTCAGCACGATACACGCCGCCCGGACAGATAATTCGCAATGGTGCCCCCATCTTTTCCATTGAGCGTAGCTGAACTGGAGAGGTATGCGTGCGCAACACATGTGGCGGTCGGTCATCACCCTCTGCGCGATCCATGTAGAATGTATCCATTTCAGCCCGCGCCGGGTGGTGGCTAGGAATGTTCAAAGCGTCAAAATTATACCAATCGCTATCGACCCTAGGTCCTTCGGCCACAGAAAACCCCATGTCAGAAAAAATAGCTGCCACTTCTTCTGTCACTTGACTGACCGGATGAATACTTCCCTGCCCGCGCTGACGTGACGGCAGGCTGACATCAAGCCATTCCGTGCGAAGCCTCTCTTCCAAAGCTGCGTCTGCAAGAGACACTTTGCGCGCTGCTAAGGCAGAGTTGATTTCATCTTTTAGGGCATTCAGGGCCGGACCCGCCACTTGCCGCTCTTCAGGAGTCATTTTGCCCAGTTCGCGCATTTTAAGAGAGACTTCTCCCTTTTTACCCACTGCAGCAAGCCGCACGTCTTCCAACGTTGCTTCATCAGCGGCATCTACAATAGCAGATATATATTTATTGCGCAGCTCTTGCATGCTTACCCTCCGATTATTCAAACTTTTGCTACCATATTGACCGAGCAGCGCAAGGCGCTAAGCAATAATTTGCAATAGAAGATGGATTTGCGACAGCAGTGTTACCGTATTTTCCACAATCTGGTAAATTTCTTAATTTGAGCGAAAGACATTCCCTACTCAGTTTAATTTAAATAATTACCAAATATTTAGTTTCTTGGTCACCCAAAAACAAAAAGCCGCGCTGAGTTGCGCGGCTTTCTCAAAATTTTTTAGTTGGTTGCAGTCTTATACCAAAGCCGCCTTGGCTTGCGATACAATCACTCCAAAAGCTTCGGGCTCATGCACAGCTAAATCAGCCAGCACTTTACGGTCCACTTCGATACCTGCAAGAGTCAATCCGTTAATAAAGCGCGAATATGTAAGTGCTTCATCATGATTACGAACAGCAGCGTTGATCCTTTGGATCCACAAAGCGCGGAAATTGCGCTTGCGATTATGACGGTCGCGTGTCGCATATTGGTTCGCTTTATCCACAGCCTGTGCCGCCACCTTAAACGTATTCTTACGGCGACCGTAATAGCCTTTTGCCTGATTGGTAATTTTCTTGTGACGGGCGTGGGTTACTGTACCACCTTTAACGCGTGACATAATTCAAACCCTCTCTAACGTGAATACGGCATCATCGACTTGATGATTTTCTCATCAGGTGTCGACATGACAGTTGTTCCGCGCGCACTGCGGATAAATTTCGTTGAACGTTTGATCATTCCATGGCGTTTGCCAGCCTGACCCGATTTAACACGGCCGCTCGCAGTAACCTTGAACCGCTTTTTGCAGCTCGATTTAGTCTTCATCTTAGGCATTTCCGTCTCCTGTCGTTTAGATACGCTTCCACGCGACTCGGCATGCCATCTGGCCGGACGCGCAACAGAAATTTTGATATAAGCTCAGAAAAAATCGATTACAAGCTTAAAGTGTCTATTCAGGATCCGTCGAATAGATCATTCTTTCATCGCAGGGCGCAACGCGCAGAATATTGGTCGTACCCGGAATATTAAATGGAACTCCTGCAGTAATGACTACCTGATCGTCAGCCGCTGCATACCCCTCTGAAAGAGCCGCCCTAACAGCCGAAACCACCGCCTCTTTAAACCGTTTTTTCGGTCCAGACATAACGCAATTCGTCCCCCAACTCAGCGCCAACCGACGCGCTGTGCCCATCAAAGAAGTCATGGCAATGATCGGAACTCTTGGGCGTTCACGCGCGGTTAATAATGCTGTTGTGCCGGACTGCGTATAACAGCAAATTGCCTTGATCTCAGTCGTCTCAGCGATCTCACGGGCTGCTGCAACGATACCTTCGGCGACAGTCGTGCGCTTTGCGGTGCGCGATGCTTCAAGGATTTCGGTATAGGTAGGGTCATTTTCTACTTCTACGGCAACATTATCCATAGTAGTTACCGCTTCTACGGGATAGTTACCAGCTGCAGACTCCGCAGAAAGCATGATGGCATCTGCGCCTTCATAAATGGCTGTTGCCACATCCGAAACTTCGGCTCTAGTTGGCATTGGACTATCAGTCATGGATTCAAGCATCTGTGTTGCAACGATCACGGGCTTGGCTGCCGCCCGACATTTTCGCACAAGACGTTTTTGGATTGGAGGAACATTTTGAACTGGCAGTTCGACACCCAGGTCGCCTCGAGCAACCATGATACCGTCGGACACATTTAAAATTTCATCAAATTGCTCAACGGCCGATGGCTTTTCAATCTTAGATAAAAGAGCCGCTCGTCCCGCCGTAAGTTCACGTGCCTCCAACAAATCCCGAGGCCTTTGAACAAATGACAGGGCAAGCCAGTCAACGCCTAGTTCACATACAAACTCTAGGTCTGTTCGATCTTTGTCGGAGAGCGCCGCAAGCGGCAAAACGACATCGGGGACATTCACACCCTTGCGGTCTGAAATCATCCCTCCAGCGACAACGTGACACTGCGCAAAATCCTCTCCACAACTTTCAACACGAAGGCGAATCTTTCCATCGTCTACCAAAAGATATGCGCCAGGTGATAGGGCCGCAAAAATTTCCGGGTGCGGCAATTGAACCCTTTCAGAATCTCCAGATTCATCATTCAAATCAAGCCTAAATGCCCCTCCAGCCAAAATCTGTTGAGGACCATTTGCGAATGTCCCTACTCGTAATTTAGGTCCTTGAAGATCAGCTAAAATGCCGATCGGGCTGTTAAGGTCTTTCTCAACTTGCCTAATATGCTTATGCCGCTCTGCAATATCGGCATGTTCACCGTGGCTCATATTCAGCCTGAATACATCTGCACCAGCTTCGTGTAGCGATCGTATAACATCGTAAGAAGATGAAGCTGGACCCAAAGTTGCAACTATTTTTACGTTACGGTATCGTCTCATGAAGGCTCCTAAGTATGGCCGCGTAACTGATAACTTACAGCCCAATGCTTTAACATATCGGCCACATAACCTATTGTGAATGATATATCGGCTAACGATAATATCTGCACAACTTCTTTAATTGATGATACCACATGCGCCAATTTGTTATGGTGTACTATGTTTATGGCATCCTCAGATTTACGTTAGCGCTATCACTACCTACTATGAGACCTTAGAGCAAGGCCTCTACAAATATAATTATGATCTGATTGCACACAAAACTTGCGCACCAGAGATATTTATTTATGCCTGTCTTAAGGAACACTGCATCAGGAGACCTTTATGGACGACCGCACTCAAATAGAACTGGAAGCCGCCGCATTTCGCACTTTGCGCAAGCACTTGATGGAAAAACGCACCGATGTTCAAAACATAGACTTGATGAATATAGCCGGTTTCTGCCGCAATTGTTTGTCGCGCTGGTATCAAGAAGCCGCCATTGAAAAGGGCATTGAGATGACTAAAGATGAAGCGCGCAAACTTTTTTACGGTATGACAATGGATGAGTGGAAGACCAATCATCAAAGTGAGGCAAATGAAGCCAAGAAAACCGACTTTAAAAAGTCATTTGAAGAAAACGTCGGAAGCAACGAGAACAATAAGTAGATGTCTTTCCTAGACCAAAGTATCTCTAGCACAGACGACCTCAGGACTTGGCTTTGATCACCTGAAGCAGCGGCATCATAGCAGACATATCCGGACCATGAGCTTGTCCTGTCAGAGCCAATCTAAGCGGCATGAACAGCCCCTTACCTTTGCGCCCCGTCGCAACTTTTACGGCTGAGGTCCAATTCGACCATGTCTCACTATCGTAGGGTCTTTCTGGTAAAAGAGCCATTGCTTCGGACACAAAAATGCTATCCTCTTGTGAAATGATCGGCTCAGCCCCTTTTGAACAAAGCGCCCACCACCCTGAAAGATCGTTCAAAGTAGAGATGTTGTCTTTCACCACAGTCCAAAAATCTTCAGCTATATCCTCAGGCACACCAAGATCGTGTATATCATCAACCACGTCAGAAACCGATAAGCTTTGCAAATGGCGCGCTGTCAGAGGGAAGAGATCCTCAACATCAAACTTAGTTGGAGCCGACCCAAATTGTGACAGATCAAAGCCATCAGAGACCGCGTCAAGATTAGATTGTAACTCCACAGGCTGGCTAGATCCCAAACGGGCCATGAGGCTAATCAAAGCTTCTCGCGCAATACCTTTGGCACGCATATCCCGCAGGGCCAGAGAGCCAAGACGTTTAGAAAGGCCTTCCCCCTGCGGACCCGTCAAAAGGGAGTGATGGGCAAATTCAGGAACTAAGCCACCTAATGCCTGTATCATTTGAATTTGTGTAGCAGTATTGGTGACGTGATCTGAGCCACGCACGACATTGGTAATGCCCATTTCAGTATCATCGACGACCGAGGCCAATGTATAAAGATACTGTCCATCCCCACGGATCAGAACAGGATCAGATACACTTGAGGCATCAATTGAAATATTGCCAAGAATACCATCGATCCATTCGATACGCTCATGATCAAGCTTAAAGCGCCAATGCCCCTGCCCGCGCTCTGAGCGCAAGGCGTCTTTTTCGTCATCACTAAGACTTAAAGCAGCCCTGTCATAGACAGGAGGCTTACCCATATTCAACTGTTTCTTGCGCTTCAGGTCCAGCTCGGTTGGAGTCTCAAAACACTCATACAAACGTTTCATTTTGCGCAGTTTATCAGCAGCCACATCATAACGGGCCAAACGATTAGATTGCCGCTCTATTTTATCCCAACTTAACCCAAGCCACGTCAGGTCTTCCTTAATTGCATCAACGTACTCTTCTTTTGAACGTTCCAGATCTGTATCATCAATACGCAGAATAAACGTCCCACCTTGTTTTCGCGTCAAAAGATGGTTCATAAGCGCAGGTCGCATATTTCCAATATGTAGATATCCGGTCGGGGATGGGGCGAAGCGGGTAATTGTCATCAAGGCTCTCCTGTTGGCGCATCCTTTTTCATACGCACGGCCTTTTGTCCAGTGATCTCAGCCCAACAATCCAGACACTGGGCGCATATTATGGGTCTTTTAGAACATACCTTCCAACCTAATTAATCCTGTAATTTGTTATTGCGCTATTATTTACCTACCAGAAAAAACCTGTTCTACATTAAACGCCAGAGATAAGGGGTACATCATGCCAAAACCAATCATTGTAATCGGAGCAGGGATCTGCGGAGTGTCTACGGCTCTTTGGCTGCGCCGTTCCGGGCACACTGTGATTTTGATGGACAAGGCCAAGCCGGGCATGGGCGCATCTTATGGCAATGCCGGTTTGCTTGCCCAATGGGCGATTGTG
>JAQWKM010000124.1 GCA_029247845.1 Paracoccaceae bacterium
CCGAGCGAACTTACTGCCACTGCAAACTCCTTTTGGTGCTGCACACATGGTGGCAATACCGCTTCTGAAATGCAATAGACAGAAGCAATATGTCGCTATAATAAAAAGAAGTTAAATAAGGTCGCCTAAAAACTGATCAGCCTCGTTGTGAATCCCTTCAACAGTTTTAATAGGTCGATTTCTATCACAAGTGGGTTTTCAATCAAGCAGTAATCTCTGCGATAAGTTTCACTCGACCCCATCGTCCATAAACCAGTGACCGCATCGGTAAGTATTGCTCCATTCAGTCGACCACCAGGTTGTTATCAAAACGGGAGCAGTCCGACCCACACAGTTATATTAAGGTCAGAAAAGAAAAAATGGTCCTCATCAGAATCTCGTAAAACGGTGAATCTTTGGAAATCTAGCAAATTTTTCCAGTCAGAGAGTTTCGGTTACTCTGTGTAATTCGCACGTGTTGAATAGTACCAATCATTGTTTTGGGAGCATTGACATGTACTGCGTGTAGATACTCGGATTTTCCGACTAATTGTCCTTCAAAACGCGTTGATTTCTCCAAAAGCACCGGCAGATTTCGCCCAACCATGCTGTCTTGAAGCGATTTTTGCTGCTCAGCAATAAGGTTTTGAAGCCTATAAAGGCGTTCCGTTTTAACACCTTCGTCAAGCTGATTCCGCTCTGCGGCTGGAGTCCCAGGTCGGATCGAATACTTAAAGGAGTAGGCTTGTCCGTACTCTACACGTCGTATCAAATCCATTGTCGCATCAAAGTCTTCCTCCATCTCTTCGGGAAATCCAACTATGAAGTCTCCAGAGATCAAAATGTCCGGCCTTGCCTGCCGGATTTTATCAATCAAATCCATATAAGACTGCGCTGTGTGGGACCTATTCATACGCTTTAGAATACGGTCCGAACCAGACTGAACAGGCAAATGCAAATAAGGCATCAGTTTGGTACAATTACCATGCGCCTCAATCAAATCTTCGTTCATATCGTTGGGATGGCTCGTAGTAAACCTAATACGTTCCAAGCCGTCCAGTTTATCAAGTTCCCAAATCAAAGCAGCCAACGAGGTTTCCTGGCCCTTAGATCCAATACCGTGATACGCGTTGACGTTCTGTCCAAGGAGTGTAATTTCTCTCACTCCGCGCTCAACCAAATCCCGGGCCTCATTTAGGATACGTTCCACAGGCCGCGATGACTCCGAGCCTCGAGTATATGGCACCACGCAGAAAGCGCAAAATTTATCGCAGCCCTCTTGCACTGTCAAAAAGGCGCTTGGCGCTCGCTTGGCTTTGGGACGTGCGCCCAGCTGATCAAATTTATCTTCCTCGGGGAAATCAATATCGACGACCCTCTTACCGTTGCCAGACGCTTTTTCAAGAGCTGCTAGCCGGTGATAGCTCTGCGGACCAACCACCATATCCACCATTGGTTGTCGCTGCATGATCTCGACCCCTTCAGCTTGTGCAACACACCCAGCCACGGCGATTTTCAAATGCGGGTTATCAGACTTTAGCCGCTTAAATCGACCAAGTTCAGAGTAAATTTTTTCAGCAGCTTTTTCGCGAATATGGCATGTGTTCAGAAGAATCATATCCGCAGTTTCGGGTGTCTCAGTCGTTTCGTAACCTACCTGCCCCATGGTTTCGATCATGCGTTCACTGTCATAGACATTCATCTGACAGCCGTAAGTTTTGACAAATAATTTTTTGGGGGCGCTCATAAATTGGTTTTCCAGATTTAAAAAGTTAAGTTTTCGATACACCAGATAGTTGCTGACTTGCAACGTATTGCTTGCTATTCTGTTCGTTAATGGACTGGCCTTGCAAAACTCTATTTTTTCTTAATTGATTTATATATCTGTAATTCGTCCCAGATTTTTTCGTATTTTTTATCAGTTTCCGTAAGCCTCAATGCCAATGACCTTAAAATGCCCTTAATAGCAGGGTCACAGGTGTCAAGTTTTTTCTCCATCGTGGTAGACTCAATAAGCATCAAAGTACACTTTGTTTTTGCTCGAGCTGTTACACTTCTACGTTCGGACAGTAATTCGGAAATCTCACCAAACAATTCACCAACATTTAAATCACCCAACAGTAAGCCGGTATTTGATAGAATTTCCACCGTTCCAGTGTGGATAAGAAAAACGCCATCCGGTTTTTCATTCGCCTTGTATATATAATCACCAGCTTTAAGAGAAATGAGCATGATTACCCCAACATTCTGCAAGTGAGAAACTACTTGCTTCAGAGAAAAATTAACTTAGCATTTTTTAGAACAAATCTCAATCATTTTGCGATCTAAATTGATCGACACCAGCACAACGATTGAGTTAGCCATAGTCAGGATTGCCTGATGCATATCACTTTATTATCCAGCCAAGCGTCATCGCATTCGTCAAATGCCATAAGATGCGGCCCCAAAACATCTATGGACGTGAATGACGTTCGTAGCTTAATGTATTTAGCAAACATAAAAACAGTGTGCATGTTTTTAATCGGACCGATCAAGATATTTATGAGCGAGGCGATCAACAACAAAATGCAGCACAATTGTGAAGATAGCCAGCACAATAAGTGCGGCAAACATGAGGTCAGTTTTTGCGCGGCCATTTGCTAATAACATGAGGTATCCCAAACCTTTTGATGCACCAACCCATTCCCCGATGATGGCACCAATAGGCGCGTAAACAGCGGCAAGTCGCACTCCGCTTGCAAGCCCTGGGAGGGCAGCTGGAATCCTGATGTGCCAAAGAATGCGGTACGATGACCCTCCCATGACTTTTGCAAGATCAAGCCAACCAGGTGGAGTTCGCATAAGAGCATCAAGAAATGCGGATGTCACCGGAAAATAAATAATTAGCAAAGCCATCACGATTTTGGACCAAATTCCATATCCAAACCAAAGTGTGAGCAGAGGAGCCAACGCAAAGACCGGAACAGCTTGACTAAACACAAGTATCGGTTTCAACAGATCGCGCACATTTCTGGAGGCAGACAGGCCGATAGCCGAAACTGCACCCAGAACTGTTCCCATAGTAAGGCCGCTCAAAACTTCTCCGAATGTGATCACTGCATGTTCGCTTATGAGAGCGCGGCTTTTCCACAACGTCTCAACCACCAAGGCGGGACTGGGTAGAATAAACCTTGGAACACCTGTCAAGGTAACAGCCGCCTGCCAGATGCAAATACCAAAGATCAGAGATCCAAGAAAGAAAGAAACCGTCCTCACTTGATCTCCCTCACTCGCAAAGGCTTGCCCACCTGATCTCTCCATGCTCCTAATATCATTCTATTCCCCGCAGAATTCCAAGTAATCTGCCCTGTGTGGATAATGCCTCCGGATCACAAAGACCGCGCGGAATGATCCCATTGGGTGGTGCAAAATTTTCGAGGTTTGAGGCGGACATAATGGAGATTGCCTGACCCAAGCGCGCAGCCTCTGCAGGATCATGCGTAACAAGCAAAACGGTTTTATCTTTGAGCAAATCAACCGCAAGTTCCTGCATTTGCGAGCGTGTCTTGGCATCAAGAGCTGAAAAAGGCTCGTCCAAGAGAACGATTGGGCGCTCTTCAATCAAAGTTCTCGCTAAAGCTACCCTTTGGCGCTGGCCTCCAGACAATTGGGAGGGGTTTTTCAGCCTGTGATCAGCAAGGCCAACCTGCTCTAAAACGGTATCAGCCTCCAAATGGTTTATCAGTTGCCCACGCAAACGCGCGCCAAGTAATACGTTTTCGCGCGCGGACAGCCAAGGCAAGAGTAAATCATTCTGAGCCATGAACGTAACACGATTGATAAAAGGCAAACCGTCAGAGGCCAGGAGAGTTCCGTCGAACTCAACTCCCTCATTCAGCCCCGCAAAGAGCCGCAGAACTGTTGATTTTCCAACACCAGAAGCTCCTAACAAACAGTGCCATCCCCCAGGCGCAATTTGTAAAGTCAGGTCTTCAAAGATCATTACCTGTCCGATATATGCGCTGCCGGACATATGTAAACCGGGTGCCATTGCTTGAACATCACTCATATCGTCAGACCTGAATTAGACATCTTGATAGAAGCCCACTTTATCTGCACAGATGGGACGAGAAAAGCTAAAATGAACGTCATTTTCTGTTCCCTCCGCCGGTCCTAACCAGTTCAGGTTCGATGGGTTTGCTCTCGCATCTCAGCCTTCGCAGGCACCCCAACAGTCTAAAGTACACTAATTTTTTTTGGTAGAGGATGCAAACGGATTATGAACACCCCAATTACACTTGATTGGGCGTAAATTTCTATTACAACAAAATATAAACCTAAAAAGCGTACCGCTTTTGCGGTAGAATACACAAACTGGTGATACCCTAATGTCAAAATCATATAAAACCCTTCTCACAGACACACATGGCAAACATATACTGTTGGTGACGATTAACAGACCCGAAGCTGCCAATGCGTTTAACACACAAATGGCAAGGGAACTCATAGATCTTTTCGAAGATCTCACTCTACACCCGAAACAGGTGCGCGCAATTGTTCTAACAGGGGCTGGTGAACGCGCTTTTTGCGCCGGGGGAGACCTCAAAGAACGCAATGGTATGAGTAATGACGCCTGGAAAGCCCAGCACCTTTTTTACGAACGCATGGTGCGTGCAATTATCGGCTGTCCCATCCCAATTGTTGGGGCTATTAATGGCGCGGCCTTTGGCGGTGGCTGCGAGCTGGTAGCCGCTATGGATTTTACATATGTGTCCTCAACCGCAAAATTTGCTCTGACCGAAGTAACATTAGGCATTATTCCCGGTGCGGGAGGAACACAAACTTTGGCTCGCGCAGTCGGAGAGCGCAGAGCCAAAGAGATTATATTATCCGGCCGAGTGTTCAGCGCACAGGAAGCCTTTGAATGGGGTTTGGCCAATCAGATTTTTGCACCAAAGGATCTCTTGCCAGCAGCTTTGGAAACCGCCAAAAAAATCTCAGCCAATGCACCGATTGCAGTTCGCCAAGCTAAGCAGGCCATCCACAAGGGACTTCAGATGGGGCTTATGGATGGGCTGGCCTTTGAAATAGAAGCCTACAATCGCACCGTTCCAACTGATGACCGCAAAGAAGGTGTCGCCGCTTTTAATGAGAAAAGACCCGCCCACTTTGAAGGGAAGTGATCTGGTAATTTCAGAATTTAACCAATTTCTGTCATGCGTTTTAATATATCTACGCCCTGCATTTTCCAAAAATGCAAAAGATCGATGAAGATCCAATTTTCAGCGAGCTTATCACCTTGGCGGCGGTAGATGTCGATAACACGAAACTCGCCAACTTTGTCAGTTGCAGGCATGCCCATAAAACCGCCTGTTGGTCTTGCTGTGAAATTAGGCCAGCCAAAAAATCCACCGTAGTGGCCTTCGGCCAAACGGCAAATGTGATTGGTCTTTGAACGATCTGTAAATCCATTTCGGAAGGGCCCAGAATGTTGTTTGGCATAACGCTCAATTGTATAGGTTGCCCCAATACCGGAGGGTCCCCACCAGATCATATCTTCACACCAAGTGCGTCTCAGCTCGTCTTCAAGCGATATGCCTAGGTTCCATTGCCCAAGATCCATGATCATTGCGTTAATAGTTTGAAGTGTTTTTTCACTAACTTTCGGATCCTGCAGATCAAACATCAAACCATCATGGGTCTGAGGACCCGGTTGTACTAACTGTGCTCCAGTTTCAGTCGGAAAGGGATTGAGACCACACTGCATCATCACATGCGGAATATCAAAGTACATTGTCGTTTCAGTAATTTTATTATTTTCGACTTTATTGAACTCACAATAACGTAAAAATACCATTTTTTCAGTTGGCTTAATTCCTAACCATGGCGCATCGAAAAGCCCCATCAGATGGCCCATTGAAACGACCCACACGCTTTGGAAATCATCCATCTGGTTACGGCCAGCCATAAAAACATCGTCTCGACGCTGGATATGCCGAAAAGATGTTTTCAATGGGGACCAGAAAACTTCAGCAAGATCTTTGGAGGATGAAAGTTTATTAAAGGGATGGTAACCACGCCAAAGATAATCATCAGAAGTATAGCAATTTAGGACATTTTCAACTTCGTTGCCTGCTACGGCGTCCAGCTCTTTGTGTAAGTCACGGACAAGGTTTTTTTGGTTTTGAAATTCTGACATAGATCTACGGATTCCCTGACTAATATACAATATTAATGGTGATATCTCATTTTAAGGTCTGCGCAATGGGTTGTTGCACAGCTGTGCAATACTTGTTGTACATCAGTTGTGGCACCCTGCCTTATGGACGGCGAGCGTTAAGCCAAAACCTAGTAAAAGGTGATGCACGCAATCAAAGTGCACAATTCCCAGATCTATAACCATGAATTTTGAAAGATCTGGACCCTGACAATTAAAAATTTGACCTGCTTTACCCAACTTCTTCTATGCGTACACTGCGCTTTTGCGAAATTGACAGATAAGCCGCCTCCGCCAACATCAATGCGCGCCGGCCATCCTCAAAACCAACCTCAGGTTTTGAACCGGTTGTTATGGCAGTCACAAAGGCATCGATTTCAGCGTTGAACGCCTCTTTATACCGTTCGATAAAGAAATTTAAATAAGGCGCGCATGTTTCTGTTTGCGTTGATGAGAACCGTCTGACCTCATGCTCTTTTTTATTCTCGCTTTGCACCATACCTTTGGTGCCCAAGAGTTCCACTCGTTGGTCATAACCATATCCTGCTGTGCGCGAATTATTAATATGGCATTGTTTGCCATCCGCAGTCTGCATGATAATCATGGCCGTATCTAAATCCTCGAGATCTGTCATCATTTTGGGATCAATCAATCCCCCGCCCATAGCAAACACCTCAGAAGGCTCATCGCCCAGCATAAACCGCGCTAAATCAAAATCATGGATCGTCATGTCACGCAACAGACCTCCGGCCGTTTCATAATAAGAACGTGGCGGCATGTCAGGATCACGCGAGGTAATAATAACTTGGTGTAGATCACCGATATCACCATTAACTACAGCGTTTCGCGCAGCTCTATGACCGGGATCAAATCGACGGTTAAAGCCAAGTTGAATGGGTACATCAGTTCCCACAATTTTTGCGGCACATGCGTTAACCCTATCAAGACTTAGATCGATTGGCTTTTCGCACAAAATGGGCTTACTCGCCTCTACGGCCATTTCGATAAAGTCTGCATGAGTATCCGTGGTCGTTGCAACAAGAACTGCATCAACTTCAATTGAGGCAAATACGTCTGACGCAGTCGAGGCAATTGAAACACCATGCCTGGTTGCCGTCATTTCTGCGTAAGGGTGATAAACATCATAGACCATCGCCAGATCCGCCTTGGGATGTTGGGCAATATTAGCAGCATGCATTTGCCCGATGCGGCCACAGCCCAAAATAGCTATTTTTAGCAAGGTAATCTCCTTATTTGCTCTTAATCAGATATGTCGCGATTGCATCAGCCAACGATCTGGACGGCGCCAGTTTTTAGAATCGTTGCAGCAAGTTTATGCACTTTTGCAAGCATTCTCCAATAGCGCTTTAAACCCTAAAAGATTGATTATATTTTATTGTAATTGCTCGGCTAAATGGGTTTATAATCGTCGACAAGCTTACGATGAAAGGATGCATTATGAATCGGATGGATGGGAAAATTGCGATCGTCACTGGCGGGACCCAAGGTCTTG
>JAQWKM010000132.1 GCA_029247845.1 Paracoccaceae bacterium
GCTTTCAGTGTCAAATCATAATTCCGAAGATTTAATAAACTCTACCGTCTGCAACCTAAACGTTGTAACTCAGCTCAGGCGTTCAAATTCATCCGAAACCGCTATGCAGTATTTTCCAAATTTGAAGGCTTAAATTTCGTTACCCCAGATTAACTAAGTATAAATCACCAAGCGTTTTTTCCTTGCACAGATGTAATTTCCTTATCCATAGCCATGTCGACAGATTTCTCAAAGATATCCCCACAAATTCATATTTTTTTGGGATAAGTGCTATATCGAGCCCAAAAAATATTCGATTTAAGATTTCTGTGATTGGAAATAGAGCTTCAACAAGCTTGTATAGTCTCCTCATCTCGGTTAATTTCGATTTCTCAGAGGCCTGAACATGCTAGGATTTGTGAGGTTTCCACACAAAAGGGATTTGATACAGGTCTTTTTTAATGTCAAAATCTCAATGGTATGAAATTAAAAGCCTCGATGGTGGTGTCTCGCGCATTCTAGAGACACATATATCAGCCGATTGGCGCTGTAACATATGGCATGTGCAAGGGCGCGACGTCGATCTGATCATAGATACTGGTATGGGCCTTAGGTCAATCGCTGCCGATATTGCAATTTTGTCAGAACGCCCAGTGATCGCCGTTTGCACGCATAGCCACCACGATCATGCCGGCGGGCTATGCCAATTCGAAAAACGTCTTGGGCATCCAGCAGAGGCTGAGATATTTGCCAATCCGACTCGCAGCACAGTCGTTGCCGAATTATTGGATACGTCCGTTATTCAGAAACTGCCCTATGAAGGGTTCGATGCAGGTCGCTGGTGCTACGACCCCGCGCCTTTGACGAAGCAGGTTGATGAAGGCGATGTCATTGACCTTGGGGATCGCATCCTGCGCGTGGTCCACCTCCCTGGCCACTCTCCGGGATCGGTAGCGCTTTGGGAAGAGGCTACAGGTACTATCTTTACAGGTGATGCTCTTTATGATGGGACGCTTTATGACCACCTCTATCACTCTGTACCGGAGCAACTTTGCGATAGCCTTCTAAGGTTGAAATATCTCCCTATAAAGACAGTCCATGCTGGCCATTTCAAAAGCTTTTCTGGCAACCGTTTGAAAACCATTATTGATGATTATCTGAATGGTCAGCGCAGTATGCTGTGCCCAATTAAAATTGGATAATTAGTTTGTTTTCTGCGGACAAACAATTTTGACGGCAATAAGTGGCCGTGTTAAAGTTTTGAAAACAGGCAACAGTAAAGTCACATAAAATGGATGAAGATATTTATAAAATGTACTTGGATGGTCCCTATGATTGGTTCAATCCCGTAGATATTTTTACAAACTTGTTAACTGACGGCCCAACGGGAGATTGGGCTAGAAAGCCGCATTCCGAGAAAATTTACGAAATGTCCAAACAATACCCAAATTTAACTATATCAGATATTGAATACATCATTTCAAAACAAAAGAGATTGCGTGGGCAAGGATGATCTTGTGTAACAGCCTTTTTAAAAGTGCGCCTAGCAAATGCTCTAAATTAAACCCGAAGTACAATTTTCCATGGCTTAGATAGATCCCGCCTCAACCATATAATTATTAGCCGTGCACATACTGGCATCATCTGACGCCAGAAAAAGTACCATACGCGCCACAAAAATAGGATCTATGAGATCAGGTAGGCATTGCCGTTTATGTTGATTTTCAAGCGCCTCCGGCGTGACCCACAACGCCTTTTGACGTTCGGTCATGATCCATCCCGGGACGACTGTATTGACACGAATGCGATGTGGTCCCAAGTCACGCGCCATTGTCCGGGTCAGGCCGTGGACCGCGGATTTAGCCGTTGCATAGGCAGGAAAGCCACCGCCTGCCTCCCACCAGGAATTAGACCCTAGGTTGATGATGGATCCTCCACCCTTTGCAATCATTCCATCAGCAACCTGTTGGATTGCAAAAAATTGATGGCGCAGATTTGTCGACAAGCGTTCGTCCCAATACTCGACTGTGACATTCTTCCAGTGGTGCCGATCATCTCTGGCTGCATTATTAACGAGGATATCCGCCGCCCCTAGGCGATCAGCTAATCCTTCCATCGCAGATTTGAGCGCATCAATATCGCGCAAATCACAACGCTCGAACTGGACTTGATCGCCAAGCTCCTCGCATAGTGTTTGGCTCGCCCCTTCATCAAGATCGAGAAAACCAATCTTTGCACCTTGCTGGGCAAAAGCTGAAACAATTTCCGCCCCAATGCCTGAGGCACCTCCGGTGACAAATACAGTTTTATTCGACAAACTTGGATAAAGCGCAAATTTCTGGGGCATGGTATTGCTTTCTAATTTGAGACTTAGGAGGATAGGGGCTTATCGCCGATTTTAGGTCTAATCCTATTTATAGATATTTTGCATGCGGATGTCTTTATTGAAGCGAATTCCTTGTACTCATATTTTCAAAGAAGGATTATTTATTTCAAACGGTTTTGAAGCTGAAAGGAACACACTGACCAAAATTTAATCCGAACAGCTTTCTAAATCTAGGTCTTTATATAACTTCCATCCAAGAAAAGCATTTGAAATTTGGCTGACCAAATACAAAGTGTATTTAGCATCTAATCATTATTTAAATCCATCAATTAGATATATTTGGTTTTAGCACCTTATATATATTACCTTGCCGTATCGCATATTTGGCTTTAGCATTTGCAAACAACTTATCCACTTAAACTGAGTTGCAGAAAAATATAATACTCCATTCGGCTGAAAAATATTTGACCAAAATACGAACCGTAATAAACCCAGAACAGGTTTAAATGATCAAAAATTCGTCCCACTTTTTAATAAACGCTACCTTTGGAGTAATAATTTGTCTCGCAATTCTTATTGCTGCCGATCAGGTCGGAATTTGGAAAAAAAACTGGCGAGCAGAACTTACTATAATAGAATACCCATCATTTAATTCGACCGTAAGGTTTATAAAAGCGCCACGATACCCTAGACCAATTGTCCAAATTGAATTGGCTCTCTTAGAGGATAGTCAGAAGATATCCAACCTATATTTACCAGATAGCTCCCCCAATCTCGATCAAATCCAATTATCTTTTCACACTCTGAGGCTACAGCAGAGGGATTTTAGCGGTAAAATAACACTTGCTATTTTTGAAGATAAATTAAGAGAAACAAAATTGATGTACCCACCCTGTCCGCCTGAAAGAGCCGTTTATTGGACAGACTGCTATGGCAGCTATGATTTCCCGTGGGGCGAAATATATTCAGGCCTTTGGGGGGAGGATAAACTTAATGGCGGTGGAAAACTCATCAAAGAAAACGGAGACAAGTATATCGGTGAGTTTTCAAACAACCGATACAATGGTTGTGGTCTTCTCGTTCAAACTGACGGCACCATACAGTCAGGGCTTTGGCGATATGGCCTGTTGGTAGAGGAAACAAAACTTTGTAACGCCTCTAAGACAGATTGATCTTGCCTAGGTTGCGTGCGGTGGCCGAAATGTTTCATACAATTATAGGGCTGTAAAAATTTGACAACGTTATTTTAACTCAATGGCGCAAAAACAAATAAAATAACGCGTGGGACTTCATGAAATACCCAATTCTACGGCTTCTTTCAAAGTATCATCCAACTGCAAAAGCAGAAAATCAGCGGCGGGCGCATCGATGGTCAGAGGTGGGCGAATTTTTAAGACATTTTCGTGTGGCCCCTCAGTTCCTAAAAGCACGCGTTTGACCCGCATACGTTGAACTACAAAGCATGTCAGGGCCTTCGCTGGTGTTTTGGAGGCTTTGTCTTTAACCAATTCTAGGCCCAAGAACAGTCCACGCCCACGAGTATCCCCGACAACATCGTATTTTGTCTTTAATGCATTCATACCATCAAGCAAGCGCTTGCCAACAATTTGGGCGTTTTGGGACAGACTTTCTTGGTCAACAATATCCAAAACTTCCTTGCCAATGCGGCAAGACAGGGTAGAAGCACCAAAAGTCGAAAAGAATTCAATACCATTGTCAAAGCTAGTCGCAATCTCAGATGTCGTGACAACTGCCCCTATCGGATGTCCGTTTCCAATGGGCTTTCCCAAAACGATGATATCTGGAACAACACCTTGCTCTTCAAAAGCAAAGTAGTTTTCTCCCAAACGACCAAGACCCGTTTGGACCTCATCCGCGATACAGATGCCGCCGGCAGCTCTCACCCGGCTATAGACGGCCTTTAGATAATCTTTAGGAGGAATGATCTGCCCCCCGACGCTCGGGAATGTCTCAGCAATAAAACAAGCCAGCCGGCCACCACGCTGAATAATATTGTCTATGGCTACATCCGTCAGTGCGGCAAATTTTAGCCCTGCCAAGGGATCATCTCGCAGAAATACGCCCTGATAATCGTCCGGAGAGGCCATTATTTCAACCCAATCAGGCTTACCTACTCCATTTTTTCGATTGAATTTATATGGCGATATATCAATCGCGCCAGTAGTGTTGCCGTGATACCCCTCGTCCAGGACGATTGTATCTTTGCCACCAGAATGTGCGCGGGCCAACCTAAGCGCTAGTTCGTTGGCCTCAGAGCCTGAATTTACAAAGAAACAAACCGATAAATTATCAGGTGTTTTTTGCGTCAGTTTTTCGGCAAAGGCTATCTGCGCCGGATGAAGATAACGCGTATTAGAATTTACTCTGGCCAGCTGATCTTGGGCCACCTTGTGGATACGCGGGTGCGCATGACCCACGTGAGGCACATTATTGTAAGCGTCCAGAAAGGGCTGGCCATTCTGATCAAATAGATAATGTTTCCAACCCCGCACAAACATAAGGGGCGATATATAGCTGAGCTTTAAATTTCTGGCAAACTTGGTTTTACGCTGTTCCAAAAGCTGCGCCTCATTGATCCCTAGATAAGACACTTTCTTATCCGAAAGATTCATAAGTGCGGCCGGGTTTGGAAAAACTTCAGTCCAAAAGGGAAGCTCGTCCGGGTCGACAACTCCTGGCCAATCTTGGCTCAGCCCATCCATTAAGAGCGCCAATTGGAAATGAAGATGAGGGCGCCATCCTCCGTTGTGCGTTTGATTCCCTAATCTGGCAAAACACTCACCAGACGAAATTTCACTTCCAGCGCTTAAATGCGCAATACTATCGGGGTCGAGATGTCCATACAGAGTGAAAAATTCGTCTTGGTCAAGCGTCAAATGAGACAAGATGACCATCCCACCATAGTCAAGGTGCCCTTCCCTGTTTTCGACGCATAAAACCTTTGCCGCAAGTGGGGCCCGCACTGCCATTCCTGCTTTAACAAAAACGTCCACACCAATGTGAACGCTTCTTCTTCCCTGCGGAATATGATCGCCTAGCATGAAGCCAGGCGCTGTGTAAATCAGTCGCGGTTCAGCGTAACCACCAATGGAAACGTCCCTTCTTTGGTAAGCCGCACCAACTTGTGCGGCCTCTCGTGATTTTATATGAAAGGGGTTTTGCGGGATCGTGGACCGATCCACTGAGACACAGGCAATCTCAGCAGATGCAAGGTCACAATCCAAAATAGGAGCAAAATTTCCGTTTTCTTTCTCAATAAAATTTGAAATTCGTGAAGCTGTTTTAGTAACCGGAAACCCACAGGCAACGCGCAGACGTGCTTCCATCAGCTTTGCATCAACCATAGCGCGTTCCAAAAACTGCCAGGCTGGTGCTTGAGTAATTGTGATATAAGGGTCATTGGGATTTTTTGCCTGCTCCAGAGTTGAATTGACAATGGATACTGCCAAGCGCATCAGCGCTGCAGGATAGGCCAAAGCAATTTCCTCTTCACAGAGAGGTCGCGCGCTATGATAGCCTTTGAGCAGGGCGGCAAAGCTTGCCATTGGACGAATTGTATCAAGCAGACAATAAGCGCCACCAATCGAAAGATCGATAATTGCTGGACCCCGCGTCATATCTCCAAAATCAATCAACCCAGAAACTGAAAAGTGACCTTCTTCATGGGCCTGAGCAAGAATATTGTAATCGTTAAAATCATTGTGCAAAGCCTGAAACGGCAACGCATGCATTTGTGGAAGAAGGTTATAAAATTGGTCACATATCGATTTGATCAGTGACCTCCTTTTTAAATCTTTAATCGCATCAAGATGCTCATAAATCCAAAGACCCTCTAAAAGGTTCCATTTTTGCAAACGTCCTAATTCAGAGTGATTGAAATTTTCTAAACATTTATCAATGCGCCCCATATAGCTTCCCAATTCGTCAAGAAGCGCCTCAGGTTTTTCTTTTATTGTTGCCAGTGCACCTCCCTCAAGCTGAGATTGCGCCCAAACAAGCCGATCATTCTCTGTTGCAATGAAATGGTCGTCTTTGAAGCTAAGAACATCAGGAATGGGCAGTGATTTGTCACTTTTTTTGAGATGCATTATTGCCTTAATCTGCATATCAACAAAGGGCATTTCACAATCGGGACGCATGACCTTTAATATGCAAGATTGCTTATCCAAAGTAGCAAGGAAATTTAGATCATACTCACCTGCCAATGGCTTTAGGCTCACCGAAGCGCCAAGCAGACGCTGCGCAATATTTTCCCAATCCACCATAATTCGTGCCTTATCCTAATTTATTGTCTGTTTGTGACCCGTGCAGAAAGCGCATCAACCGAGATTTTGAATAACTGTCATAATCAAAAGTCATTTTTTTACAATTCAACCATAAGGGACTTAAGCCCATGGAAATGATATACATCAGCGTATACGGGCGGTTCAACCAAACGCATATTGGGGTATCGCTCAAACAAAAGTGGTAAAGCAATACGGAGCTCTAGCCTCGCTAAAGGCGCACCGACGCAGAAGTGAATTCCACCTCCAAAGGATGTATTCCTGATAATGCTGCGGGTCGGGTCGAACCTATCCGGCGACTGCCAAATTTTAGGATCACGACCAGTCGCCCCCAACATGAGAGCAACTTCATCCCCACGTGCAAACATATGACCCCCAATTTTGATATCTTCGTACGCATAACGGGTAAACATATGCAGGGGCGGATCAAAGCGCAGAATTTCTTCAATTGTTTTTTCAATTGCCCCTGGTGAGGACAGCCAACTGACATCAAAGCCTTCCAAAAGCAAGCATTTAATTCCATTTCCAATAGAATGCACAGTAGCCTCGTGGCCGGCATTGAGCAACAAAATACAAGTCGTAATTAACTCATAGGTGCTCAGGCGCTCTCCGTCTTGCTCTGCTGCTATCAAATGCGTAATTAAATCATCTGCGGGCTTGTTGCGACGCAACTGAACATAACCACGCATAAAATCAACAAATTCCTTCGTCGAAGCAACTGCACGATTTTCGTGAACCCGAGTGCGGCGCGCTTGATACATCATGACCATGTCATTGGACCATTTAAGCAAGTTATCCGCCATACTTTCAGGCACACCAAGCAAACGCGCAATAATAATGACTGGGATTTTTACAGCAAATTCAGGAAGTAAATCAATTTCACCGTGTGCAAATATATCAATAAGTTGCCGCGTTAATGCCTCAACTTCCGGCCCAAGTTCCTCAATCCGTCTTGATGTGAATGCTCTTAAAACCAACCCGCGAAGCCGTTTGTGACGTGGCGGTTCAAGTTCGAGCATCGAATGGGCTTCGACATCATAAAATGGCTTCAGATGTGGCGGTATATCACGGACCATCTCGGTGGGAAGTTCTCGTCCAAATCGTCGATTTTTTAGGATTGAGGATGCTGTTTCATGATCAAAAATTGACAACATATTATAATCGTACCGATAGCGCATGGGTTCTTTGATGCGTGCATCATCATAAAAAGGATAACGATTTTGTACAAAATCGTTATCTGTTGGGAATTTTTTGATAATTTGCATTTCGCCGCTCACTAAC
>JAQWKM010000141.1 GCA_029247845.1 Paracoccaceae bacterium
GCCATGTATTCTGTGAAGTAGTCTGCAGGTGTATCTTCCAAGATAACGCCATGGTTCTCTGTCAAATCTTTAAGCGCTTTACCGTTTTCGTAAATCCGGTAAGACATTGACTTAGACAAAGAAGCGTTTGCTGCAACTTCAATAGCTTTCTGTTCAGTGGCTGATAGGCTGTCGTAAACATCGCCATTGATGTATAGATCAGCATTCACAACAACTTGGTGCAAGCCTTGAAGGTAGTAGTGCTTAAGGACTTTTTGGAAACCAAAGACTGAATCCGGTTTCGGGCAGCACCATTCAGCCGCGTCGATCGCACCTTTTTCAAGCGCGGGTAGGATATCTCCACCACCCATAGCAACAGCAGCAACACCAATTTCATTGTAAGCAGCACCAACCATACCAGGAGGGGCACGGAACCGTAATTTACGGAAATCATCCATAGAATTGATTGGCTCTGGGAACCAACCCAATGCCTCTGGTCCAACTGGTTGCAACATAAAGCCTTTAACGTTTACACCCATCTCATCCCAAAGCCGGTCGTAAAGCTCTTTACCACCACCGTATTGAAACCAAGATAGGAAAGCCATCGCATCTAAGCCCACTCCAGCACCGGCAATCGGAGCGCCAAATAGGTTAGCAGCTGGGTGCTTACCGCCCCAGTAATGTGTCCAAGCGAACCCGGCTTCTACAAGGCCGGCGTCAACCGCATCCATGATGTCGCGCGGACCAACAACAGCACCTGCAGGCAAAATTTCAATTTTCACAGAACCGTCTGTTAATGCTGCAACATCTGCTGCAAAGCTCTCAACCATCCGCACCTCATCACTCGAGTTCCCAAGTACGGATTGTATACGAATAACCGTTTCGGCCGTAGCAGTCGAAGCAATCATTGCGGCGCTGACACTTATTGCAGCAGCACCAATTTTTAATTTTTTAAGGTCAAACATTATAGTCTCCTCCCTTATATTATACCTTCTTATTTATTCAAAAATCCGACGCTGAAGGCACAACCGTTGGATTTTCTCTTTTTTGACCCAGTTAAACAGGCCAAATTCTATTCGGCTTAATGGCCCTTACCAGTGTTCCAGCCCTCGACTAATCCCAGCATGGGGCCTACACCATAATTGACATCAAAAATTCCTCGAAATAGCATCTCGGATGCAACATAGATCAACACAACCAAACCCAACCACGAAATCCAAGGATAATGGGTCAGTAATTTCATTATGAAAGTTGCAGCGAAGGCCATGAGTAAAATTGCTAAAGCAAGTCCAAAAACTAACATTTGTGTATTGCCATCCGCAATCGCTGCTACTGCGAGAACATTATCAAGCGACATCGAAACATCGGCAATCGTTATAGAAATCAAAGCGGCTCCTAGTGTCCGCTTAGAATTTCTCGCCATGTCACCATCTTCATACCCAGCTGCACCTGCAGATTGCGCATCTTGAACGTTCTGACCTTCTCGAATTTCCTCAAAAAGCCTCCAACACACCCAAAACAAAAGCAAAGACCCAATAAATAAGAGCCCAGGCACACCTAAAAGCTTAGTTGCCACAACCGCAAAGACGATGCGCAGTACGGCCGCAATAATCATTCCATAAACAATTGCTTTTTTACGCAATTCAGGAGCAAGGCCAGCAGCGGCCATACCGATAATAAGAGCATTGTCACCAGACAAAATCAGATCTGCAATAATAATCTGGCCAAAATCAATTGCTGTTTCTATCATAAGTATTCCTTAGTATTTCTGATCATCAAGCAGCATCCTCCAAGATCATGTCGGACACTTTTTCACCAATCATGATAGCAGGAGCATTGGTATTGCCTGACGTGATTTTAGGCATGATGGAGCAATCTGCAACGCGCAATCCACTCACGCCATGCACACGCAGCCGCTCATCAACAACCGCCATTTTATCAGATCCCATTTTACATGTACCGGTAGGGTGATAGATCGTAACGCTGGTGTTACGGGCCCATTCCAAAGTGCCTGTCTCATCGTCATAGGCAATTTCACGTCCAGGTGTGTACTCTTCAACAATATGGGATCTCAATGGTTCAAATTGAGCAATCTGACGGGCAACCTGAATACCTTTCACAATTGTGTTTTGATCAAGGACTGTTGCCAAATAGTTTGGATGAATAGCAGGTGAATCTCGCCAATTATCTGTTTTCAAATTTATTTCCCCCGTACTTTCCGGACGAAGTTGCAATACAGAAGCCGTAAAGGCAGAAAACTTATGTGGTCCATCACTTGGAACTGTGGCGCTAAATGGTTGTATATGAAATTGAATGTCAGGCGTTTCCAGGGTGGTATCTGTTTTCAAAAATGCCGTGCCCAAACTGGCTGCCATGGTCATGGGACCAGTCCGCTTGGCCATATATTCTAAAGCGATTATGGCCTGTTTGAATATATTGTTTGTTTCGATATTGATTGTAGGGAGATCCGTCTTGAAAATTGGACGCGCCTGCAAATGATCTTGCAAATTCTTACCGACACCGGGAAGATCACAGATTGGGTTTATGCCAAGAGCACTAATTTCAGAGGCGCGTCCAATGCCAGATAGCATTAGAATTTGCGGTGAACCAATCGCCCCAGCAGACAAAACCACTTCACATTTTGCATAAACATCAGTAGTTTTTCCTCTGATGTTAGCGCGCACTGCAACTACTCTGCCGTCGTTTATAATCAATCGCTCGGCTTGGGCGTGCGTGATAATCTTAAGGTTTGACCGATGCCGCGCCGGTTTAAGATAGGCAACTGCACTCGACCATCTGCGACCTTGGTGGGATGTAAGTTGAAAATAACCAACACCCTCTTGATCAGAACCGTTGTAATCTGCGCAGCGCCGGTACCCAGCAGCAACAGCAGAGTCCACCCATTTATCAACAATTTCTCGACTAAGCCGCGTGGGGGACACTTTCAGAGGCCCGTTGTGCCCTCTCGCAGGATCTATTGGAGCATCGCCTTGCCAGCTTTCTGCACGCTTAAAATATGGTAAAACATCATCCCAAGACCAGCCTATATTTCCCAATTGTCGCCAATGATTAAAGTCTTGTGGCTGACCGCGGACATATAATAATCCGTTTATCGAACTTGAGCCTCCCAGAACACGACCGCGAGGCCAAGAAAGAGACCGCCCATTTAGACCTTCGTCAGGTTCGGTCTGATACCTCCAGTCCATCGACCTGTGTCCCATAGTTTTGAAGTAGCCAACTGGGATATGGATCCAAGGACTTACGTCTTTCCCACCAGCCTCCAACAACGCAACGGTATAGCGGCCATTCTCAGACAAACGGCTTGCTATCGCGCAACCCGCTGACCCGGCGCCGACCACTACGAAGTCAAATTCCAAAAAATTCCCCTAATAATCAAAAAATGAGACTTTTTTTCTCGTTTATTGCTATAAAGAGTTAGAATGTGATTCCAACAAGAGTGCAAGTTAAAATGTCAGAAGAAAGCCGTATTCCTACGAACCTCAGAACTTTGCTTATTCTGGAAACACTTTCCAGTGCAAATGACGCACTTAGTGCCACGCAATTAAATCAAACAATTGGGTTACCAAAGCAAACGATTCATAGGCTTGTTTCCACCCTAGAAAGCGAAGGGTTTTTAATCCGTGATCCGGGCGGTAAAAAGCTAAGGCCAAGTCGCCGTCTCAGAAATATGGCAGCAGGACTTTTGAACGCTTCCCAAAGCCATATTATCCGTCACCAGATATTGGAGCGCGTAGCCGAAGAAACCAGCGAAACTGTTAACTTTGTGGTATCTGGAGTTACTGGTATGAACTATCTGGATCGTATTGAAACCAATTGGGCGTTTCGCATCCAATTGCCTATAGGATCTTCTGTACCCTTCCATTGCACTGCAAGTGGTAAGGTTTTTCTATCCAGCTTGCGAAAGAAAGAGTGCCGAACGCTGGTAGGCAGTATGCGTTTGGATCAATTCACTGAGCAAACACGCATCACACCCGAGGCTCTCATGGCCGATATCAAGCAATGTCAAAAGCTTGGATTTGCAATAGACAATGAAGAATTCATGGTCGGCATGATCGCAATAGCGGTCCCTGTATTGGATACACAAGGGAATTTTGTCGCCGCACTTGCAACACATGGACCGTCCCAGAGGATGTCGGTCGCGCAAGCAAAAGATCGGCTTCCTAGCTTGCTAAAAGGCGCAAGCCTATTACGAACTGCGCTTTTTAATTAGCCTCATCCACGCACTTTATGACTGACATTTTGGCAAGGCGCATAGCATCTCATACAGAAAATTCGCTCCTATCAGCGCGGTATTGCCAGTTGTATCATAGGGTGGAGACACTTCGACCAGATCACACCCAACTAGATTTAAACCAGACATACCGCGAATAATCTCAAGCCCTTGTATTGAAGTTAACCCGCCAACCTCAACTGTTCCTGTCCCAGGTGCATAAGCGGGATCGAGGCTATCTATATCATAGGTCAAATAGACCGGTGTATTTCCAATCTGGGCGCGTATATCCCGCATCAAAGGCGCAAGAGATTTGTACCAACAGTCTTCTGCAGGAATAACCGTCCACCCCTGCTGTCGCGCCCAATCAAAATCTTCAGAACTATAGCCAGTTCCGCGAAGACCAATCTGGAATACTTTTTCATTATTGAGACATCCATCATCCCATGCGCGCCGAAAAGGACAGCCATGCGCAATCTTTTCACCAAACATTTCATCATTGATGTCTGCATGAGCATCAACATGTACCAAAGCTACAGGTCCATATTTATTGCGCATTGCGCGCAAAATTGGCCAAGTCAGCGTATGATCCCCACCAAGGGTCAACGGAATAGCTCCATGAGATGACACGTCGTCGTAATAAACAGTGATAATATCCACAGATTTTTTCAAATCAAAGGTATTGATCGGAACGTCCCCAATATCAGCCACTTGCATCTGGGCAAAGGGTGCGGCCCCAGTTGCCATATTAAATGGCCTTAACATCCGGCTTTCATCACGAATTTGACGTGGGCCCAACCTTGTTCCTGGACGATTAGAAGTGCCAATATCCATTGGTATCCCAATAAAACACGCATCCAGACCTTTTGCTGTATCTTGACATGGCAATCTCATGAACGTTGCGGGTCCTCCCGTCCGGATCATGTCATTCCCACTGAGAGGTTGATTATAATTAGGCATAATTAGTCCCCTTTTCCCTTAGTGAGTTAATATAACTTTCCTGACAAAGAATTATAGGACCTTTTGCTTAAACACGAGTTACAAATTCTATGGAATTCAAAAATTCAACCTATTTTGTACTGTGGATTTTATTACACTAAAAACTTCATCATAAAAAAATACATTTAAGTTAGGAATTAAGTTGAAAAAATTCTTACAAATTGTTGCTTTGAGTTTAATGTCCTTGAATGTTCAAAATATTCAGTCAAGTTATTGTACAAACATTACAATTAAACTTTCCATTAAGAAAGGTCGAATATGTCTACCGAAGGTTACTTACTTATCGCTGATATTAGCGGCTATACTGATTTCATTAAATTACATAACCTTCGAAAAAAGCCAATTATAGGCAGTAAAATTGCCAATATCTTTGAAGCCCATGCCGAAGCAATAATCTCTGATCTACTCGAGTCCGTGATTGAACAAATAGAGCCTGTCATGAGCTTAAATAAACTCGAAGGAGATGCAGCATTTTTCTTTTGTGAGGACCACAGTAAAAGTTATCAGGCAGACGATATTATTGAAGCGATGGAGCGCGCTAATGAAGCCTTCAAAGAAAAAGCCTCCGACCTAGTATTTGTGCAAGCATGCGGATGCGAACCGTGCCTTCAATCAAAGAATTTGAAGCTAAAAATTGTTGCACATAAAGGTAACTTTGCGATTAAAAAAATTCGACAATTCGAAGAAATAGCTGGCGAATCAGTCATTTTAATTCATCGCCTTTTGAAAAACAGCCTAAAGGGTGACGAGTATTGGCTTTTGACAGATGCTTTTGCAGAAAACTTAAGTACGCAACACGCGGCTCGTTTTTCAAAAATTATCGAAGATGTTGAGAGTTTTGGAAAAATGACCCTAAATTGCTTAGAGTTTAATTCACCTGAGCCCAAAAACCTGGAGATACAAAGTCGTTCTCAAATGTATAACTGGGTTGCCCAAGCTGGCTATTTTGGGAAGTCAGGGATGAAGCGGCTATTTGCAGGAAA
>JAQWKM010000152.1 GCA_029247845.1 Paracoccaceae bacterium
ACGGCTGAGACCACATCGCCGTCACCTGCTAAAAGAGCTTTTGTTGCACACATTTCGGCACAGATTGGCAATTTACCTTCTGCAATACGATTGCGTCCATATTTGGAAAACTCTTCTGCTGAGTGATTTTCTTCAGGACCACCTGCGCAAAATGTACATTTGTCCATCTTGCCACGGCTGCCAAAGTTGCCCGCTTGCGGAAACTGCGGTGCGCCAAAGGGACAGGCGTAAAAACAGTACCCACAACCGATGCAAAGATCTTTTGAATGAAGGACAATGCCTTCGTCACTTTGATAAAAGCAATCGGTTGGACAAACTGCCATACAGGGCGCGTCTGAGCAATGCATGCAAGCCACAGAAATCGACCGCTCACCAGGGTTACCATCATTGATGGTGACAACGCGACGGCGGTTGATGCCCCAAGGAACTTCGTGTTCGTTCTTACAGGCCGTTACGCAGGCATTACATTCGATACAACGTTCTGCATCACAAAGAAATTTAGCTCGTGCCATTTGTCATATCCTCCTTATGCTGTCCAGATTTTGCAGAGAGTGGCTTTCGTCTCTTGCATTTGAGTGACTGAGTCATATCCATAGGTCTGAGCTGTATTACTACTTTCGCCCAGCACATAAGGGTCTGCACCATTGGGATATTTATCCCTCAGGTCTTTACCCTCAAAATGGCCCCCGAAATGGAAAGGCATAAACGCTACGCCTTCGCCAACGCGCTGTGTGACCATAGCCATAACTTTAACTTTTGATCCCTCAGCTCCTTCGACCCAAACTTGCTCGCCATCTCTTATGCCGAGGTTATTGGCATCTCGAAGATTGATTTCGACAAACATGTCTTGTTGCAGTTCGGCTAACCAAGGATTTGAACGGCTTTCATCGCCGCCCCCTTCGTATTCGACCAAACGACCTGACGTCAGGATCATTGGATAGTCTTTGCTAAAATCCTGCTTTTGGATCGAAGCATACATCGTTGGTAAACGATAAAACTTACGGTCCTCGTAGGTTGGATAATCAGCTACAAGATCCCGTCTGTTGGTATATAGAGGTTCGCGATGAAGTGGTACTGGATCAGGGAAGGTCCACACGACGGCACGGGCTTTGGCGTTGCCAAATGGCGCACATTCATGCTTTATCGCGACGCGTTGTATGCCACCTGAAAGATCAGTTTTCCAGTTGGTTTTTGCACCGGCGACTGCTTCAATTGCGGCTCTTTCGTCTGCTGTGAGATCACCGTCCCATCCAAGGTCCATAAGCATTTGCATCGTAAATTCTGGATACCCATCCTGAATTTCCGAGCCTTCACTATAAACCCCTTCAGCCAGTAGATTGTCTCCGTCCCGTTCTACACCAAAACGGGCGCGGAAGGTCAAGCCACCCTCGGATACCCGTTTGGACATATCGTATAGATTGGGTGTGCCCGGGTGCTTCATTTCAGGAGTACCCCAAGACGGCCACGGCATTCCATAGTAGTCGCCATCCGCCGGTCCACCAATCGCCTGTAACGTGGTCCGGTCGAACGTATGCTGGTTTTCCATATGCAGTTTGATCCGCTCTGGGCTTTGACCGGTATAACCAATCGTCCACATACCCGCGTTGATTTCCCGCGTCACACTTTCGACATTTGGTGTCTCAGCATCTTCCATTTCGATATTGCGGAAAAAACGATCCGCCCAGCCAAATTTATTAGCGAATTTCGCCATAATGACGTGGTCTGGCTTTGATTCAAACAGGGGTTCAACCACTTTGTCTCGCCATTGTATTGACCGATTTGATGCAGTAACAGAGCCACGTGTTTCAAACTGGGTTGAGGCTGGTAGCAGATAGACACCATCCGTACGATCATGAAGAACAGCAGATACCGTTGGATAGGGGTCGATTACAACCAACATATCCAGCTTTTCCATAGCAGTCTTCATTTCCTTCATGCGGGTTTGCGAGTTTGGCGCATGCCCCCAAAGAACCATGGCGCGAACTTTGTTTGGATTATCCATGTTTGCAGGGTCTTCCAAGACACCATCGATCCAGCGCGATACTGGAATGCCAGTCAGGTTCATCAGGTTCTTTTCTTTACCATCTGCCCCTTTAGTTTTGGCAAATTGACCTTTCATCCAGTCAAGATCTTCACCCCAAACACGCGACCAATGGGCCCATGCTCCAGCTGAAAGACCGTAATAGCCAGGAAGCGTATGAGACAAGATGCCAAGGTCTGTTGCTCCTTGAACGTTATCATGGCCACGGAAAATATTGGTTCCACCACCTGATGTACCCATATTGCCAAGTGCCAATTGCAGAATGCAGTAGGCCCGGGTATTATTGTTACCGTTGGTGTGTTGTGTTCCACCCATACACCAAATCACAGTGCCGGGACGGTTGTTTGCCAGAGTACGGGCAACACGGCGCAGTTGGCTTCCAGGAGCACCACTGACACGCTCAACTTCTTCGGGTGTCCATTTTGCGACTTCGGCACGGATTTGATCCATTCCCCACACGCGTGTGCGGATGAATTCTTTATCCTCCCAGCCATTTTCAAAAATGTGCCATAGGATACCCCACACTAACGCGACATCACTTCCGGGCCGGAAGCGGACATATTCGTCAGCATGTGCTGCGGTACGCGTAAAGCGCGGATCACAGACGATAAGAGGGGCATTATTTTGTTCTTTGGCTTTGAGAACATGCAGCAGGGATACTGGATGCGCCTCCGCTGGGTTTCCCCCGATGATAAACACGGCCTTAGAGTTGTGAATATCATTGTAACTGTTCGTCATGGCGCCGTAGCCCCATGTATTCGCAACACCTGCAACCGTTGTGGAGTGGCAGATACGCGCCTGATGATCCACATTGTTGGTGCCCCAATAGGCGGCAAACTTGCGGAACATATAGGATTGTTCATTGTTAAATTTGGCTGATCCCAGCCAGTAAACGCTATCAGGACCGCTTTCTTCGCGGATATCCATCATGCCATCGCCGATTTCATCGATGGCTTGGTCCCAACTAATCCGCTTCCACTCTCCGCCCTCTTTTTTCATCGGGTACTTGAGCCGGCGTTCGCCATGTGCGTGTTCGCGGACCGCAGCCCCTTTTGCGCAATGGGCTCCAAGGTTGAACGGGCTGTCCCATCCGGGCTCTTGTCCCGTCCAGACTCCGTTTTGGACCTCAGCAATAACCGTACATCCGACTGAGCAGTGTGTGCAAACTGATTTAATTGTTTCAACAGCAGCATCCGCAGCACTCGCGGCATTCGCGGCTGATACAGTTCCTCCTGTTGCACTAATCGCGGCAAGGCCTCCTATGGCCAATCCTGATCCACGCAGAAATGCGCGGCGATCTACAGATACATTCGCCGTATCTGTGAGGATACTTGTCCGCTGGGGGCGTCTCGCAACCCCGTTGGTCTTTTTCCTTAACATACTTTCCTCCCTTGCTACCTTGTTAAAGGATTGCTTGGTATCGAATTTTCAATTGAGGCCGGTGAGCGTCTCGCAATCTGTGGCCCTGTTTGTCGAACTGTCCGGTCCAGACCGGGCAGGGTGGTTTTTTAAAACTTCACGCTTTCTAGGTAAGCGCGTGTATGCGCTGTATCCTGCATCAGATTTGATGAGGGATCAGGCGTCTGGGCAGATGCCTGCGTCGATGACAAAGCTGTCACAGCAAGCGCAGCTGGCGCCGAAGTTCCAGCCAATTTCAGAAAATCCCGCCGACTTGATTTGTCTTCGGTTTGTTTGGTCATTGAGGGGTCTCCTCTCTGGTTAACAAGGGGCGTGACCCCCTCAAGTGAAATGCGGATTACTCCGCGCTCATCCGAAAGGCCTCACGTTCAATTTCCATAAACATTCTGCCAACCAATCCGACAGATGCGTATAAAACTGAGTTTTTTGCGCCTTCCAAATCCGTAAAAAAGTGCCCGGCCCAAGGGCCGATATGTTTGTTGTAAAACGACTTTTGGTCATTCAAAGAACTGGCTTTGCCAAGTCTTCCAACGATTAAAGCCCCCATCATTTCCATTAATGAGGCTATGTTGTCTTCGGGCTCGTAGACGTTTTCTGACCGTCTTATACCCCGGATGGTCATATCTGAGCGGAGGCTGGCCAGCGGCTTTTCATTCAAAAACCCGGTAATATAAAAACTCGCATAGGGCAATAATTCTCCCCGCCCAAGACCAATAAACAGAGAGTTGAACTCGCATCCAACGGCTTTAAGCCTACTGACCTTGGCGACCCTGGCCAAAGTTGTTATGGCCTGGCCAAATTCGCTGTCGTCTCCGGACAGTGCAGAACATTGATCCAGTAGTATTTGATCGGGTGCGCGGGCCAAAAGCAATCCCAAAAAGTTATACATATCCGCCCGAAGCCGATCTTCCTGTGTCACTTTGATTTCCGGCGCTAGCTGTGCAGTCATGTCAACGCCCTTTCGGATGTCTTAATTTGGCTCTGAATACTCTCATTATGAAACTGAAAGCGCATTCGTTGACCTTTTGCGATCGATAGATCATCGGCTGGGTCATCCTCAGAGAAAAGCTGTTCGTAAGAAGGTTGATCCTGGGGATCGCTTTGGGCTGTTTGATCTGGTTCGAACGCAGAGCCGTCGATATCTTGTTGGGCAGTCTCTAGCGGCGCTTCAATGTCATCTGCAGCCTCGTCGTTGGTACGCTCGGTCTCTTCAAGCAACTTTTTTGCGCGCTCTTCCTCATACTGAATATGAGCAAGCATACCTTTGCCAACCTGATAGGTTGATGCAAGATTTTCGATCACAGTTGCAGCATCTGTAAAGTCCTCACCATAATCAACAAGGCCATCAACATTTGCCAATATGGTGTTTAATGTCCATAGTTTGCGAAGGGCTCTTTGTCTCAAACGTTCCGGAATTGTTTTGGCCATGAAACCACTGACATCGTCGCCAGCTTTCAGATCGCTTGGATCCGGCAGATTATGCTCGTCCAATAGTTCTTGATCTGTCTTTTCGGCGTGCTGCTCTTCTATCTCGGCATAGGCCTTATCACTCAGGAGTTTTGCCTCAGCCGCCTCTTCAGCTTTGACTTTCGCTTTGCGTTTACTCCAGAAATCAGCCTGAGACATCAATTTAAATACTCCTTTTTAAGAGCCGTGGGAGATCGGTATACATCCTGCATTTGACTAATCCTCGGATCTCCGACTCCATCTTGGGAAAAATCAACCCGCTGGCGGTCGCGCTTACGTTTCTTAAAGACTTCCTCTTTGTGATGACGCTCAACGAATTCTCTAATCCAAGCAACTAACCCATGCGGCATCGGGACCTTTTCAACGAGCTCTTCACCCGTGTCACAATAATCTTGAGCCTCAAACGGGGAGGCTGTCACCAGAACGATATTCGGGTTTTGATCAGCGACATCGCTTTCCTGCATAACAACATAGACGCAAGGTGGGTGATCACTTAGTGCAACTCTGTATGCTTCGGTGTCCGAACCATGTAATTCTAAAATAGGTGTGGCAGCATGATATTCAATCGCCGTATTATGGCGCCGCATTTCGACCCATTCAGCATCGTGCGATCCTGGCAGAACGGCGACGGCCTTCCAGTTCCATTTTTTCCACTTTGTCACGCCGGGGGTGCGCTGGACGACGATCCCCAGCGACACAGTCTCGTATTTTTCATGGTTGATAACCACGATTCGTCCTTTTTTCTTGGCTAACTGAATTGGCTTAGAATTAAGTTATTTAAAATGATACTTTATTTTGAGAATAAAGACAGACTTTTTTTGTCTTGGGAAATATATCCGAATTAAGGGGAAATAGTAATGGCCTATGATCTTTCAATTGAAACATTCAAAAGACAGCATCGCGCAGTTCTAGGTCTTTAGAATTAAAATACGTGCAATGTGTCGGCTAATCTGTCTACTATTGAAATCAATTGAAGTCTGAAAATGCGGTGTGCTGTGCACATTGTCTTTTTGGGCAGACTAAAGAGCGGCAGAGTAACGGTCTAAAACTGCTCTGGGAAATTGGAGAAATCAGGATGGTTAAGCGCCTTGTTTTATGCAGTTGTGCAGGTACGCAGGATGTGCGCCGCGATGAATTACAAAATACGACTGAGCTCGAGTGCTCTGCGCTTTATACGTCGCTTTGTCATAGTGAAAGTGAAAAGGCATATGAGGAAATTGAGGCTGGAGACGTAATTATTGCTTGTGGCCAAGAGACGGCTCGGTTTAGCGAATTTGCCCAAGAGCTTGATGTTCGGCGTCCAGAGTTTGTTGATTTGCGTGATCGGGCAGGTTGGTCGCGTGATGGAGAGAGCAAGACTCCCAAAATGGCCGCTTTGCTGGCGGACCATCAAATTAGTTTGACGCCAGAAAAGACCTTCGATGTCCTATCCGAAGGAACCTGTTTTATTTTTGGGAAACCCGAAGCCGTTCTGCGCGCCTCGAGTTCTTTGAAAGATGCACTTTCGGTCACAGCTCTTTTCAGTCATGCAAATGACGTGCCCCAAGATCGCGGGTTGGACGTCATGTTGGGCCACGTAAATCAGGTCAAAGGTGCCTTAGGGGACTTTGAGGTCTCCGTTAATAATGCCCAATTGCTCGATCCAGCAGGGCGTGGGGATTTTGGTTTTAGTGCACCTCAGGCGGGTGGCGTGGCGCAGTGCGACTTGATTATTGATCTCTCTGGGGAACCGGCAAAAGTGACTGCTCCTGAAAAACGCGAGGGGTATCTGCGCGCTGATCCAAAAGATCCATATGCAGTCGGCGATCTTATGTTAGAAGCCAGCCAAATGGTGGGCGTGTTTGAAAAGCCGCTTTACGTTAGGTTAAGCGACCATTTATGTGCCCATTCGCGCGCAGGAAAGAGTGCCTGTTCAAATTGTCTGGATGTTTGTCCAACGGGTGCTATTACATCCAGCGGGGATCATATTGATTTAGACCCCATGATATGTGCAGGCTGTGGGGGATGCAGTGCCGTGTGTCCAAGCGGGGCTATTTCCTATGATGCACCTTCAACCGAGACAACATTCCGGCGTCTTTCAGCGCTGACAGAGGCATATTTTAAAGCTGGAGGCAAAGCGCCCCGCCTCTTAGTCATTGATACCGAAAAAGGTAGCGCGCTCGTCGCAATGGCAGCAAGGCACTTTGATGGGTTGCCCAGCGACACAATTCCACTCAGTATGACTGCACTTGCGAGTTTTGGTCACTCAGAAATCGTTGCTGCGATCGCCTGTGGTTTTGTTAGTGTTGATATCCTCATCGCACCGAACACAGAACGAGACGCTTTTGAACGCGAAGTGCCCGTGGCAGAAGCGATCATCGGAGAAGGCCGCGTGCGTCTTTTGCAGGAAACTGATCCTGAGGCCCTATGCGCCACGTTACAAGATCGCGCGGTCATGCCATTGGCATGTGATCCAATTCACCCAATTGGCAGCAGACGGCAAATTACACGTATCGCGGCGCAGGCGATCAATGGCAAAGACGCTGTTCTGACCCTTCCGGATGCTGCTCCTTACGGGGCCGTGAATGTTGATACTGATGCTTGTACACTTTGTCTTGCATGTGCGTCTTTGTGCCCATCTGCAGCTTTGATGGACAACCCGGACCGTCCAGAGCTTTTGTTTCAAGAAGATGCATGCCTACAGTGCGGCCTATGCAGCAACGTGTGTCCCGAAGACGCAATAGCGTACATCCCGCGGCTCAATCTAACAGACGAAGCATTATCACAGGTTGTTCTAAATGAAGAAGACCCATTCGCATGTATAGAATGTGGATCATTGTTTGGCGTCAAATCAACAGTAGAGCGCATATTGGAGAAACTTAGCGGTAAGCATTCCATGTTTTCATCTGAAAAAGCTGCACAAATGATTCAAATGTGCGATAATTGTAGAGTAAATGCACAATTCCATTCTCAAGATAATCCTTTTTCTGGGGGAGAGCGCCCTAGGGTGCGGACGTCGGATGACTATTTCTCGGACCGCAAGGATCATTGAGACTGCACAGCCATCCCTAAGTCTGCTGGTGTAATTTGTGAGACAAATTTCATGATTTCGTCGAGATCATCAAGAGTGAGGGTGATAGGCTTAATCGGTGGAGGACGCGT
>JAQWKM010000154.1 GCA_029247845.1 Paracoccaceae bacterium
CTCAAGTACTGCTGCCTCTAAAGAGCCCTTCAATGTACAGCATAAGCATCCCGTAGATAATTGGACTACATCAATATTATTTCCCTTTAAAATTTCACCGTCAACCCCAACATCACCAAATTCATTTACTATTAAAGCCAAACGACGTTTGGTTCCATACTCGTTCAAGATCCTCGCAGCCAAAGTTGTCTTCCCTGAACCCAGAAAGCCAAACAACATATCTACTCGCGTTTTTTTCATAAGGCTGTCGCTTCCTCAACACCAGTAATCTCTCTTACAGATGGTGTATCAAAGTTCATACCGTCAATAAAGATCTCCTGGAAATCAGGTCGAGCAGCCAACGCCACATGTTCAATTTTTCCAACCAACTCATCTGCACGGTCAATCTCAGCATCCGATAGCGTCGCCATCTGCGCGCCCATTAAGGCTGCATTTCCAGCATAAGTTATTCGGTTGACGTCCATTTCAGGCAAAAGTCGTATGCGAACGGCACTTTCTATGTCAACATAATTTCCAAATCCACCACAAAGCAGCAGTTCATCCATTTCACTTGGCTTCACGTTCATTTCCTTCATCAACATCATGACGCCAGAAAAAATTGCGGCCTTAGCAAGTTGGAGTTGGCGGACATCACCTTGGGTCAAGGCAATATCTTCCGATTTACCACCGTCGTTTGACCAAACAAGCACAAACTCCTGGCCATGATCACTCTTCCTGATCCGGTTGAAAATTTCTTTTGGCAGGCCGGGAGTCGCTTTGATAGATCCCATTTTGTTTAGCACATTGGCGTCTGACATCCGCGCACAAGCCTCAATCAAACCTGATCCACAAATTCCCACTGCAGGGTCGTCTCCAATAGTTTTGCAGATGACGTCTTCCCCGATATGCACCCGCTCGATTGCTCCAACTGCACCACGCATACCATGCCGAATTTGTGCACCTTCAAATGCCGGTCCAGCCGGTGCAGAGCAGGCGATAAGATGATCTTTAGACCCCAGGACCATCTCACCGTTTGTACCTATATCGACAAGCCCTCTCACTGTATCACTTTCATATATTCTGGTAGCTAGAACACAGGCAAGTGCATCCGCACCTACAAATCCAGCCAATATCGGCAAGGTGCAAATATGGGCTCGAGGGACTGATTTTAGAGGTAGCTCTGAGGCGGCTATCGTTTGACCATCCCTAACAGCAGGTGCGTAAGGGGCCAAACCAAGGTAACTAACATCAATGCCCAACAAAATGTGATGCATACAGGTATTCCCAACAAGTACGACTTTATAGATATTAGCTGCAGAAACATCCGCTTTCTCGACCGCCTGCCCTACCAATTGATTTAGACCGCTCAGGATCTTTCCACGCAATTGCGCCAGATTCTTTGGTTTAAATTGTGCATAGGCTATTCGCGACATCAAGTCCGCTCCAAATGGAGACTGCGGATTTAACATTCCAACTGACGATAGTTCCTCGCCAGTTTTGAGATTGAGTAGTGATCCAACGATAGAGGTGGTGCCTATATCAATCGCCATACCATAGATTTGTTCGGTCGTATCCCCCACCTCTATATCCACAATTTTGCCACGAAACATAGTTACCGTGAGATCGCCCTTCTTTTCTCTTAGCTTAATTGGTAAATCTTGTAATAATTGAAGGGGCACCTCATTTGATTTCAGTGAAACACCAAGCGTCATAAATATTTCTTCTATGTCGCTAGTTTGATGATGTTCAGATACAGGAGCCTTTGCCTCAATATGGACTTTTTCCACGCCAGAATAAATGTCGAGGGCTGACGTTTCAACATGTCCCGCTAACAACTGATGACCCGATTCTGATTTTGGAGGCATAGGCTTTATAACAGTGTCATCCAATAATTTTGTCTGACAAGCTAAACGAAATCTTTCGCGGATCTCTTCATGCCCAAGCTGTACGGTGTCCGAAACTGTTGCGGGGGGCACAACTCCTTGAACAATTCGGCAGCGGCAACTACGGCACCGACCACGCATGCCGCATGTCGCTATAATTTCAACGCCTGATCTGTGAGCGGCCTCAAGTATAGTTTCGCCACGAATTGCAGTAAGAGTGCTGCTCGCGCCAGTTTCGTCTATAATTTGTAGTTGGATTGTATCTGCCATCCTATCCTAGCCTAAGCCCATGCTGCCCTTTTCTCTGTGATTAATTTGCGGGCCAAGTTGACGGCCAACATAGCATCGCCACCCCACCCGTCGGCTCCACATTCATCTGCCCACTCCTGCGTAGTTGGAGCACCACCGATTAGGATATGTACCTTGTCACGGTGTCCTGCCTTCACGAACTCATCAATAGTGACCTTCTGATAGTAAACAGTAGTAGACAGCAATGCCGAAAACCCGATCATGTCAGCATTATGTTCAGCAGCGGCTTCAATAAATCTATCTGGATGCACATCAGTACCAAGGTTGATTACTTCAAATCCAGCGTTCTCAAGCATAATAGTCACAATAGACTGACCAATATCGTGCATATCACCCAGCACTGTCCCCATTATAAATGTGCCCAATGGCTTTTCATCATTGGCTGCCAACAGAGGGCGGATTAGGGCAAGACCGGCCTTCATCGCCCGAGCTGTTATTAACATCTCTGGGATAAAAATAATCTGCTCTGAAAAACGCTCGCCTTGCACGTTAAAACCCGGGAAAAGCCCATCATCCAAGATCACCCTCGGATCAATACCCACGTCAATTGCCTCTTTAACTCGTTCATGAGCGTAACCATGGTCGCCCTCTTCGACAGCTTCCCAAAGTGTTGCCCACTCCCAATCTTTAACCGCACGCTCTTCCCAGCCCTCTGGAATTTTAAGCTCTGGATCACTCATAATACTCTCCTCAATTTAATGGATACTTACCGTAAGTACCGAACTCTCGTTGGGCTTCAATCAGCGCGTATATGTTCTGTATTGGAACATCAGCTAGAATGTAATGTGATGGTGAGAAAATGTAGCCACCTCCAACTGCGAGGTTCTTCATCGTTTCAAGTACACCATTTCTGACAGCCTCAACTTGACCACGAGGCAACAGGTTTTGCACATCGAACCCGCCAATAAGAGCGAGATCATTGCCAAACTTCCTTTTTATGCCCACTTGATCTTTGTTTCCACCCGTAGGCTGCATCAAGCCAGATAAATCAACTCCAAGTTCAACCATATCAGGAATAATTGGGGAATAATCACCACAAGAATGGAGCTTAATCTCAAGATCGCTATTAGCTTTGCGGAATTCTTTAAACATATATTCAAAACGCGGCTTAGCCAACTCTCGCCATTGAGCTGGGGAAATCATCATACCCTTCTGTGCCCCCACATCATCTCCAACACGGATCATATCCACGCCCATCGCAATCGCATTTTTGCCAAGCTCGGTATAATACTCTGTTAAACCATCCAAAACTTTCTTTATCAGATCTGGCTTATCAAAAGTCATCAGGAAAAAATTCTGTGTTCCAACGACATGAGCATAGGCTGCTTCGATAAGAGATGAAGATAGATCAACGATTATGTAATAATCTTTCTGATACTTATCACAAAGCTCCCGTATAGGCGCCAGCATTACGGGGTCGGCTGGATCTGGCCACTTGTAATTTTGAAGATCTTCCTCAGAAGTAATTGGGTGAAAGTTTGGGAAGTTCTCCGGAACAATTTTTGCAGGCCCCCAGAACTCTTGAGTCTTTGCAAACTCGACTTCCTCTTCTGCCGTACGCATTTCCAAACCAGACTTACCATAGCCAACTCCAAAATGGTTGTGCCAGGTTTCTCCTATCTTAATATGGCGATGCGAAAAATCAGCGTTAATGCCAATTTGGTAAATAATAGCATCGTTTCCAAGGCGCAGTTCCAATTCAGGGTTGTGGGCACGACCCGTACTAGCATCATCAATACCATATACTCTTGCTAGCTTAGCCTTTGCTTCAGCCTTCATGCGATACATAACAGGTACGCGGTCTACCGGCTCGCGGCGCACTGCTCGTGCGAATCGTTCTCTGGGTAAAAGTTCTTTCATTACAAGGGCTCCTCAAATAACAGATAATATATTCTGTATATATTATATTGTTTTTTCAAAATACTGCAAGACTTATTCAATATCAGTTATTCTTTAAATATCAGTTAAACTTTTTCGTTATGCCGAAAACACCCGAACGTGACATTTTTGGCGACATTGCACACATCTCTGATAACGTGACAGGCAAGGCTTTTTCACCAAACATCTCAAATAGTTCCTTTTGCTGCCAAAGATCCCAAGTGACACGCCCATCACCTATGGGCGCTGGATAATCATATCCAGGCCCCATTCGCAGAGACAGCTTATAGCCTAAAGATGCATATTCCGCTTTTAAATGTGTGGCAAATAACTTGGTTGCGCGCTCAATCGTCAACCAGCCAGCAGTTTCCAGAAATAAAGCTTCCAAAGGTTCAAAAGCATCTTCAACGAGGCTCATTACAGTCTCATCAAGCGCAGGGCCAATAGTCATTACAAAAGCTAAAAGGTGATCACAGCCAGTCAAGTGGCGCTGAAAAGCTTCTGATTCAAATGTGATGCCATGTTCCAGTTTCAAAAACCGATTATCTAATGATTTTATTGGTATATGAATATATCTAGCGTCAGGGAGGGCTAAATCTAATACCCTTTCAGTCACTTCCTCTGCCGCTTTCCTTATGATAGGCCGAATGCTGCTCACATCTCTATATTTGTGGACACGGAGGATGCGATCTGCAGTAATCCGTGGTGGGGGACAAGTCCAAGATTTGACAAGCATTTATAAATAATCTTTCGCGTTTATAGATCTTAACTATTAGCTATGGCCCGGGACTTAACCTCAGAATATTCAGCCTCAATTTTAGCAGCCATTTTCTCAGCAGCGGGTATTGGAGCCTCGTCTGAATCGTCTTGTTTTTCTTTAACCCAGTGCATTAGATAATCATCTGATCCATCCAGCCCGCGCTTCATAGCAATTAGGTCAATTAACTCTTGAAACCGTTGAGTTAATTCCACTTTATGCTTTACCGGGCCGTCTCTAGCCTCAACAACTGAAGGGATTTCCTGCCAGCATAGGAGCGTAATTTTAGTCATTTTCATTTCCTAATTAACTATCGATTCTGAATATAATATATATAAAATATATTCTTTATGATACAAGAATTTGTCTTAACACTAAATAGTATAAAATCAATCATTTTTACAGAACGTACTGAAAAAAAATGTCAAAAAGTAGTACTCATTGCTTTAGTAGTTGACAATAGAGTTAGAAAACATTCGTTTCAACAAAGAAGCAACAAAAACTACTTCATGAAAAGTCAGGCACTTATACTCTTCATAGGGTCGAGCTCTTTCGCGCGAGCTTAAATAATTTCTAAGTTTAGTGACATTGGTTCAGCTACTTAGACCTTGAGTACATTTTTATGAAAGCTC
>JAQWKM010000155.1 GCA_029247845.1 Paracoccaceae bacterium
TCAACTGATCCCCAAGGCAGTGTTTCCTGCACGTCGATACCCCCATAAAAAAACATTTCATCCCCAAGCTGCCGTTTCTTTGCAGACGGGTTGGAATGGCGAGCAACTTTTGGTGGTAATGAATCATAGCCATCCACACCGCAATCCATCAAATGGCGCATGAAAGGCTCTGGAATTGCACCACAACTGTGAAACTGAATCTTACCGTTGGGATTCTTGGTGTGATAATATTCTTTTGTGGCTAAAGTGGCACGCTTGTAATGCGGCACCAACTGTTTCTCAAACATTGGTAGAGACATAAACGCTTGCTTTTCACCAGCAAGGTCTTCTGGGCTCATCCGTAACCAATCTATATATTCTCCACACTGTGCGAGAAACGCTTTGTTGTGCTCAATCTCCAAATCAACCAACTTGATCAACATCGCATCCAAAAATTCAGGGCTTTCGATAAAGTCTGAAAAAATCTTAGCATAGCCAACCATGTATTTAGCTTGCTCAAACAACCCTCCTCTACCACCTTGCCCCATCAAGGCAAATGGAGTCTCTTCCCTTATATACTTACAATATTCGCGCAAAGACATGCCAGGAACGGGACTGTCTTGCCACATCGCCTCGTCCCAAGGGTCAGGCCATGGAAACTCCCGTAATGCTTCCAGTCCCTCATTGAGTGGCGCGCTTGTAGCATCAAATAGAGGATAGCCAATCATTTCATAATAGCCACCATTCTCATGCGGCGTCCATTTCCGAACCACGCCCCATTCATCAATATTAATCTCTGCATGATCAGGTGGTGATGGTACTTGTAAAGGCACTGGAATTAAATCGTGGTCGAGTATACGAAAACCGGGCGAACCTCCAGAAGGACCTATCGAAACACGTAAAAAGTCTACATCAAGTTTCTCAGCTAAATCAGCTTCAAAGGCTACATCTGTTGTCCAAGTTGTCGAACCAGTTCTATAATTTTTAAAATTTTCATTGTAGCCCATTCCTAGGCCCTTACGAAGATGCTGGTAGCCCTCAACGGTCCCCCACAAACCAATAGGAACACGGTCCGGTTCTTTGAGGTTAAGGGCGTCTATTGTCCTTAAACGTTGGGGGGGGATCGCTCTTCCAATTATCGAAGTCATATTGCCTCCAAATTTCGGCTTTTGGGATATTCGCAGTCATCACCTGTCACGCTAGCACTGACCACCAAACTCTTTAAGTTTTGGAATGAAGCCCCCCCGTGCTTAAAGCGCATGGAGGGAACGAGAGCCATAGTCATTGGCTCTCGTTCCCATTTTATGTAAGATTATTTCATCCAAGGTGGGGTGAAATCGTCAAACTTACCATCATTGAAACGCACAAATGACATATCTTTAATTATAAAGTGGTCTTTCGCCGTACCTTCACCAATGGTTATGTTGGGAACGACACTATCTTTCCAATCGTCGATACCTTCCATAGTTTTGACTAAGAGATCACGGGTAATGGGTCCATCGCCCATACGGCGTAATGCCTCAGTAAATACCTGGCTCCCAGCAAATCCCCAGAGGTGGATAGCATCAGGTTGTTCCTCAGGATAGTACTTAGTGAGGATTTGCTTTGCCTTTTGGATTTGAGGGGCAGGGGAATCAAAATCGCGAAATATAGTCGAAAAATAGACACCATTTACTGCATCATTTCCTGCTAATTCTGCAACTTTGGGGCTTTTCCCAAAGAACACGTTCACAACGGGCACGTCCCAGCCAAGTTTGGCGCGTTCTGTGTAGAACTTAGCAGCTGGCTCAGGGGCGCAAGAGCAAATCACGGCATCAGCGCCAGAAGCTTTCATTGCTATTACTTGCGAAGATACGTCCACTTCTTTTGGCTCGTAGCCTTCGTGAGCGACAATTTCAATTCCCTGCTCTTCCAGAACAGATTCTATACCGGCCATATGAGTCTTTCCAGATGGGTCGTTCTGGTACAACACTGCTACTTTATTCGCCTTAAAGACTTCTTTAGTAAACTGTACGAGCTGCTGACCTTCAGTGTGATAACTCGGATAAAGAGGGAATACCCATTTACTATCAATAGTTAGGTTCTTTTCAGCACCTGTTCCCGCTCCAATCAGTGGAACATTCTTACTAACGATATAATCTATAACGGCACTAGTAGGTGCCGAACCAAGCGGTGCAACAATAGCGAAACAATCGTCACGCTCCACAAACCGCTTTACAGCAGTTTTAGTACGAGCAGGTTCATATTTATCATCAACCATCTTAAATTCGATCTTCCGACCGTTGATGCCACCATTTTCATTGACATGCTGGAACCAAGCATCAGCTCCCTTACCCATGCGAAAATAGCTTGAAACCTTACCCGTCATCGGCTGATAAGAGCAAATCAAAACATTATCTTTGGTTACTCCTGGTCCATCTTCAGCAAAGGCTGGTGCAGAAAAAGTTATTAATAACGATGCACTCACAGTGTTAGTAAAAAAATTCAAAAATTTATTCATACTTTCCTCCTAGGTTAACGGCGGCGAACCGCGCAATTTTGCCTCGTACTGCCCAGGCAGAACCGGGTCATGCGGTTCCTAAATAGCTCTCATAAACCTCTTTATTATCTTCTAGTTCCTCAGACGAACCAGAGATCATAATTTGCCCCAATCGCATGACGTATCCAAAGCTGGATACCCGCAATGCCATTTTCATATTTTGTTCAACTAGTAAAATGGCAAGTTCTCGTTCTTCGACGAGTTTTTGTAGTGTCTCAAAAATTTGAGACACTACAATTGGAGCAAGCCCAAGCGAGGGCTCATCCAACATTAAAAGCTGAGGATCCGCCATCAGACCGCGTCCAATAGCAAGCATCTGCTGCTCCCCGCCAGAGAGCGAGCCGCCAAGTTGCTTATGGCGCTCCTTGAGGCGAGGGAAAAGTTCGAAAATATCCTCTAAATCTGCCTCAATCCCAGCACGATCAGACCTTGTATAACCACCCATTTCCAAATTTTCAGTGACAGACAAATCCTTAAAAATGCGCCTACCTTCTGGAACTTGTGCGATCCCTTTACGGGTGATTGAATTTGGAGATTGACCGCCAATTTCCTTATTTGCCCATGTAATTGAACCACTAACAGGCTTAACTACACCAGAAATACATTTAAGAGTCGTAGATTTACCTGCCCCATTGGCGCCCAACAAAGTTACAATGGCCTTTTCTGGAACTACTAGACTGGTATCTTTCAAGGCGGTAATTGGGCCATAATTGGCTTTTATATTTTCGACTATTAAGGAACTCATGTGTGCTCCTCTTCGCCTAAATAAGCTTTTATCACTTCGGGGTTTTGCCTAATATCTTCGGGTGTTCCTTCGGCTAAATTACTGCCAAAATTAATAACAAACAAATAGTCGCATACTTTCATGACCATTTTCATGTCGTGCTCGACAAGAAGGACTGAAACCCCCATTTTCTTATTCACTGTATGAATGATTTCCTGCAATTCAGCAGTTTCATCATCATTACATCCGGCAACCGGCTCATCCAAAAGTAAGAGTGATGGTTTAGACGCGAGGGCACGGCCTAATTCGACCCGCTTCTGATATCCATAAGGCAGATTACCAACTTCGTTTTCCAGTTCACCTGATAGATTTAAAATCTCAGCAATCTCAATTGCGCGTTCTTCAATTTCGCGTTCCCTTTTACGGGCGTCAGGCGTCCAACACATGGCTTTAATGGGATTTCCTATAAGGGAGTGCCCACCAGTCATAATATTACGAAGAGTGGTCTGTTCTCGAAACAAATTTATGTTCTGAAAAGTTCGCGCTAATCCACGATGTACCATGTCATGTGGCCTAAGTTCATCAACATTATTGCCATTGTGAAATACTGAGCCTGCCACATAAGGCTGAAATCGCGTAAGCACATTAAAAAGAGTGGTCTTACCCGCACCATTTGGTCCAATTAATCCAACTATCTTACCCGTTTCGACATTAAGTGAAATGTTATCACACGCTACAACACCGCCAAATTTTACTGTTATCCCTTCGCACCTCAAGTGATCAGTCATCCTTGGGCTCCTTCGTCTCAACCATCGAGCCACCAACGTTTCTAAGTATGGTCCGTCTGGCATTTTTCAACGGACGTAAAATTAACTCAGCAACTCCAGCTGGCGCGAACCTTAGTACCAAGATCAAAACAACACCTTTCATAATGAACGAAAAGTCAGCCAATTGCTCGAAATAGAATGGCATCATCACTACAAAAAAACCGCCCACAAATGGGCCAAGAATTGCTACAGAGCCACCAACTACGACTGCCATTAAAATATCGACTGAATACCAGATATCCGCAAAAACCTCTGCAGATACATAGTTAACGACGTGAGCATTAAGGGCTCCAGCAATTCCAGTGATCGCTGCGCTGATGGAAAACGCTAGAGTACGAAATTTGAGTCGGTTTACTCCACTCGCCATCGCGGCTTTTTCAGCATCTCGGAGAGCCATAAATGCTCGTCCAGTTCCAGAGTTTACAAGCATGTAAACAAATAAGGTCACAAGAATTAAACAAACTACAGAGACTAAATAAAAGCCGTGGTCATAAATCTCAAATCCGAGCACAAAGTTAGCATCCAACAGAATACCGTCGCGGCCTTGAAAAAAAGGAATGTTGTTCAATATAGTGCCAACAAAAAAAGCAAAACCTAATGTACCAATAGCCATAAAAGCGCCACTTAGACGTAGAAATATCAAAGCTAAACCGGCCCCAATAAGTCCTGACATGAGTAATGCTGCGATAATACCAACTACTAGATCAACACCTAAATGAAGTGTCAAAAGTGCTGATGTATAAGCTCCAATTGCCAGAAACCCTCCATGCCCGACTGAAACCAGGCCCGTAAAACCAACTAGGACCATAACGCCCAAAGCTGCAATTATGTAGATTATTACAAGTGACGCTTGGCTTAGCATCCAACCTTTAACTGAGGGAAAAAGTGGCGCAATTAACATTAACCCAAACAAAAGAACCATTGCCAAAACATCATTTCTCACGAAACGTCGTTTCAGATTTTTCACTGTGGAAATCCTGGCACGGGTTTCTTCGTTTTGGTTTGCCTGAATATCTGTATTTTGATTATTATTTATGCTCATTATTTTAAATCTCCCGGCGTTCCTGTATTCCAACAAGGCCCTGAGGACGGAAAGCCAATAAAACTACGATCATAACAAAAGCTACGGACGTCTTGTAATGACTGCCTAAATAACCACCAGCCAAGTTTTCCGCCACACCGATCATAAGTGCTCCAATCACCGCACCACGAAAAGAATACAGCCCACCAAAAACTGCAGCAACATATCCTTTGATCAGTATCTCATCCATCATTTCAGGAGAAACATAAATAATTGGCGCCATCAGGACACCAATAAATCCGGCGATAGCGCCAGCCATTACCCAAGTTAACGTAACAATAAACTTTACCGGAATACCCATAAGGTAGGCAGTTTCAGGATCATCCGTCACAGCGCGCATGGCGATACCCTGTTTTGTCTTGGTGAAAAACGTCCATAATACGCCACCAATCAATAGCGCAATCGCCATATTATAAAGATGCCCTTTACTGATTAGGGCGCCGAACACTTCTACAGGTGTCGCCTCAAAACTAACTGGAAAGGCCTTAGTGTCCCGCCCCCATATCCAGCCAGCCATACCGTGCAGAATATAGTAGACTCCGATTGTAGTCGTAAATAGCGTCAGCCAGTCCGATTCTGCGACTGGTCGCATGACTACCCGCTCAACAAAACCTCCGAGGGCCATACAACAAAGAACAACTAATGCAAGCATAGCGAAGTAATTCATGCCCCATTCTTTAAGAAAGATAATCCCCAAGAATGCACCAACCATGGCAAAATCACCCTGTGCAAGGTTTATCGTTCTTGTATTACGAAACACAACAACAACAGCAATAGCCGTTAGGGCGTATAAACTTCCCGTCGCAAGACCGCTTAGAATTTGTTGTCCTAACATTATCGAGCCCCATTTTCTCTTTTGAACCCTGAAAAGGGTGGCAAAACTACAAGCGCGGTAATAAGTCACACTTGACTTACTATGATATTAACCCGTTGTGTTAGAAATCTGGCGGACTTTGATGTAAATTGGTATTCCTCAGGATCGACCCCCCCCCTTAGATATTCCAAAAAACAACTTATCGATAAGATAAAAAAAGTAAGAATTCGGTTAAAAACCCTTAAAATAATGATAAAAAGTATTTACTCACAGCAATAGCTGAGACTGAATTTTTTCAATCTCAGCTATATTGTTTTCGATAAGAAACTTTAAATTTGAACAGACTGGCTAGCTTTAGTCTTTGTTTGATTTCCAGTCTTTAACTCAATCAGAACCGGATTAGACGATAATTCGTTCTCAATTTCATCTAAGTAGCGTTTTTCCTGAGCCCGCCTTGCAAGCAAGACCGGGTCTGTGACATGAAGCGGCGACAAAGACTGATTTGCAATCCAGGCGAAGGGTTCAATTCCTGCGCGTCGCAAGTCATTTTGCAATTGAGCTGCCTCATGGACAGGCGTTGCCTCTGGCAAAGCGCAGAGCACAATACGAGTAAACTTCGGATCTCGCAGCCGTGGCAGCAACCTCAATACTGCTTCAGAAACCGACTTTGCCTGACGGCTTACCTCTTTGTGGTAAGATTGTGCTGCATCAAGAAGCAAAATTGTATGGCCTGTTGGAGCAGTGTCCATCACTACGACCATGTCTTTTGCATCATCTACTGTCTCAGCAAAGGCTTGAAACACTGCAATCTCTTCAGTGCAGGGAGATGCCAAGTCTTCCTCCAACAGTGCCAATCCATCTGCGTCAAGGTTTTTACCAGTAGTGGCCAAAACTGTTTCGCGATAATTTGCAACTTCTTTTTCGGGATCTATGCGGGAAACCGTCAAGTTCACCAATTCCTCTCCTACAGCAGAGGCAACGTGTGCAGCCGGATCAGTGGTAGTAAGTAAAACTTTACGCCCACGAATAGCAAGTGAGCGCGCTATATCAGCTGCGACTGTAGTTTTTCCAACCCCGCCTTTACCCATGGTCATTATAACCCCACCGCTCCCATCTAATTCGTCAACGAGAGCATCAAAGTTGGACCAATCACGTATATCTGGCGCTTGCCCAAATACCTCAGGAATATCAAAATCTGGAGTAAAAAACTCCTTAAGAGCCTGTAGTCCAACAACTTGACTCGGGCGCAAAGGAAGATCGATACGCGGCAGCCGGCTCAATGTGTCAGGGATCGAATCCAGGGCTTCTTGTCCACGATACTCTAAACCTAGCGCTATAGGGTCTGATCGATCATTTGCCTTAAACACGCCATTAATAACCAACTGCTGGTTTGTAATATCTAATTCATTGAATTCATCTGCCGTTCGCGCTGCTTCAGTCAGAGCAGACTGCTCAGGCCTCGACACTAAAACTACTGTCGTCCGATCCGAGTCAGAAAGTGCATCAACCGTTGACGCATAGAGGTCCCTCTGGTCAACCAGACCTTGCAAAGGCCCCAAACAGGAAGTACCGGCACTAGCATTATCAATAAAACCTGACCATGCAGTCGGCAAGGTCAACAATCGCAATGTGTGACCGGTAGGTGCTGTGTCAAAAATAACATGATCGAACCCTTTGATTGCCTCCGGATCTCCCAATAAACGTGCAAATTCATTGAATGCTGCAATCTCCACAGTGCAAGCGCCAGCCATCTGCTCTTCCATCGATGAAATGGCCGATTCCGGCAAGATGCCACGATAGGGTCCGATTAGTTTTTCTCGATACGTTTCCGCTGCTGCCTCAGGATCCACATTCAAAGCAAACAGCCCAGGGGCGGCTGCTATTTCTGTGGGATCACTTGATATAGATTGACCAAACACTTCTTCCAGGTTTGATGCTGGGTCAGTAGAAACTAGTAGTACCCGTTGTTCTTGTTCCACTAATCGGAGGCCAGCAGCGCAGCTGGTGGAGGTTTTGCCAACGCCTCCCTTGCCCGTAAAAAATAGATTAGGCGTAGCTAAGTTTAAAAAAGTCATTTGACATCCAATCAGCAACAGTTTGTAGAAGCTTTTTCCACGCTAGCACAGCAAGATGCATTCTCTGTAATGCCATCGTCCAGAACTCCTGCTTTTTCCAGCAGTTTTGTCCTACTTGGGTAGTCGCCTTTGGATACAATTGCGTCACCTACAAATACAATCGGCAAGCAGTCAATACCCTCACTATCTAGCAAAGACTTTACAGTTGCGTTCTGCACATATTCAGCCGGTTGATGCCCAAGTGTAAATCTATCCACCTCCACACCTGACTTGCGCGCTCTTTCAAGTGCACTGGCAAACTGCGCGATGGTATCATCCGCATCAGGTCCACACACTCCAGTTGAACAGCATTGTGCTGGATCATAAACTCTTATAACGGTCATAGCTTTCTCCATTAGTTTACGCTACATCATTAGCAGGTATATTTTGCTGGATCATGTCACCGTCTAAACCAGCACAGCAGTTTTCTAGCAAATACGCGCTCAGCGCGTGTACAGCGGATATATTTGCTCGATAAATATTTTCTCTACCGCGCTTTTGTCTGATCACCAGACTGGCAGCGGTTAAATTGTTTAGATGGAAGGCTAGAGTAGCTGATGGCAACCCAAGTTGCACAGCAATTCGCCCTGCATTTGCCCCATCAGATCCCATCCTAACCAGAAATCTTAATATTTCTAACCGGGTTTCTTGCGCCAGCGCACTGAAACAATCTATAGCGTTTTTTATCTCCATACCTCCAGAGTAATGGAGAGAAAAAATAGTGTCAAGAACAAAACTATTTATGAAAAATTGGGCCACCCTTTCCAACCTGCCGGAATATCAAGTCGGTAATTTCGCGAATGCGTATCAATATCCCAACGTGTATAAAGCTCACCAAGAAAAAAGTATAATTTGTTATTCTTTAATACTTTACTACGATTTGGCCAATTCACACTGACACCGCAACCTGGGGCAACTGTCAATCCACCAGTCCAACCCTGACCAATCTTTCTAGGGTATCCATCGTCCTCTTTCAACGGTTGGGAGTTTTTTGAAACCGTGAACCTAGTATACTCATCGCCGCGAAACACATAAACCGCTTCACTCTCGCCCCGATCCACATAAATTGGTGCAAAGGGACCACCTTGCACTAAACTACTGGGCAAAACTTTGTCAGCATGAAGTTTTTCAGGATCAACACAATTAGTTTTGACATCCCAACTTACCAAACGATCCTGCCCATCAAAAAAAAAGAAAATCTTATTTTTCCATTTAGGAACTTGAATAGCACCACTCAGATTAACTCCCGGGAAATGATCCAATAAGCTAGGCCAGCCTTTCGAAATATCTTCAGGATAGCCTGATGCTACTTCCTCTTTTTCAACATCCCATCTGATATATTGCTGTTTTTTGAAAAAATAAACCGCTCGCTTAGCACCAATTTTTGTTGACCTTGTCCAGTCGACATACAGCGCAGCATTAGGACCAATCATTCATTCGATCCAAAGCGTTCTGCTCCATCGACCACAACACCCGGGAAACCTTGCATACCCCCACCACTTGAACCGAGTTTTTCCGCCACCTTCTGACGATTTTTCTGAGCAAGTTCAGCCAAAGAGCCAGATAAAATTGCACCAGTTGGACAAACCTCTTCACAGGCTCGAGGCATATCATGAGGGCGCTCACTGCCCGGTGTTTGACAGAAATTACATTTTTCCATTTTGCCTGTCATTGCAGTGAGTTGAGGCGCATTGAATGGACAAGCCCACGCACAGAAACCACATCCAATACACGTTTTGGGGTCCACCAAAACTATGCCATCTTCTGTGCGTTTGGTGATAGCTCCAACTGGGCAAGCTGTTTGACATGGCGCGTCAGCACAGTGCATACATGCCATAGAAACATTCATTGCCTGAACCTCGGGAAACTCACCACTTTCTACTTTTACAACCTCACGCCATCGTGGGCCTACCTCAACCTCATTCCAAGTTTTGCAAGCAATCTCGCAAGCGTGGCACTTTACGCAGAGTGACGCATCAAAATAGAAACCGTGTTGCATATCTTCGCTCCAAATTCAGGCGGGTCTAACCCGTACCTTACATTCATTGTAACAGTTAGCACCTGTCACTGGGTTAGTGTGGATTTCCATCAAGTTATTAGAATGAGCGCCTTTACCCTTGGCCACAGAGCCCATTGCCCAATGACCAAAGCCGTGACCATGTCGAATTGATATTGATCCAGGAATTAGACCCTGCACAACTTTAGCCCGTATCGTTATTTTATCTTTCGGGCTTTCAATCACAACCATATCTCCATCATTGATCATACTTTTTTCAGCATCCACGGCATTGATCTCAACCCAGTTTTCAGGACATATTTCCATCAACATCGGATTATTCTGAGTGACTATATTACAATGCATTGATAGCTTTGAGTGGGTCACCTGCAAAGGGAACTCATTATCGGGGTGTACACTGCGTTCAACATAGTCTGGATAAGGATTTAACCCTTGATCAGCGTATTTATGTGAATAAATCTCTATCTTGCCTGTCTTGGTTGGCACACCGTCGGTGACTAACTTGTTGAAAGCCGGCTGCTTAGCCCAAAAACCACGTTCTTTGAGTTGGTTCAGCCCACCAGGTAAATTTGCAGTGGCTGTCTTGGCCCAGTCCTCCCAATGTTCAAAGGCAAAGAACTCCGCCCAACCCATTTTTTGTGCGATACCTTTAGCGATGTCGTATGGTGCCTTGGATTCTCCTATAGGCGCAACAGCTGGCTGGCATATAATCGCCTCTTCACCCAGCCAGAGGCCCTGCCTAATTTCAGCCATTTCGTAAAAGGAAGTCTCTGGCAAAACAATATCACATTCCAGCGCCGTCTCACTCATCAACACTTCACATGCTACAGCGAGGTCAAGGTGCTTAAACATTTCTATAACGCTATCACGATTAGGATCACTCATTACAGGGTTAGTAGAGTGCACAAATAAGCCTTTTACGGGGTAAGGGTCACCCTCTATTACCGCTTTTGGCAGTTGTCCGTTTGGCAAATCAGGCGCGAGTGGGTATCCCATCGCCACATGTAGCGGATCTTTATTAGGTTTGCGCTTTGCTTTATCAGGAATGTCTAGTGGTTCGGCCAAAGGAGCCCACGATTTTAGGTGCAGATTACCAGGTCCATCAACCTGGCCGCATATTGCATCAAGAATATAGCATGCCCGACTGCCATCATGGCCGTTTGTATAATAGCCCGCACCTTTGAAAATAGCGGACATAGATGGCTTTGTAGTTGCAAAATCGCGAGCAAGTCGCTTTATAGTTTCCGCCTTTATACCACAAATATCTTCCGCCCATTCGGGCGTATAACCTTTATCAAACAAGTGATCACGAAATCCATCAAATCCTTCGCAGTGAGTGTTTACGAATTCCTTATCTTGCAAACCGTTGGAGATTATATGATGACACATTGCCAATGCCATAGCTCCATCAGTGCCAGGTTTTATTGGGATCCACTCAGTCGCTTTTTGTGCTGTTTCAGTAAACGACGGGTCAACGACGATAATCTTTGCACCCCGCTTCTTTGCTTCTAAAAGTGCACGGCTTTCAAACAAGCCCTGATTCGCCCCTAACATGTTCATACCCCACAGAATGACGTATTTGGAGTTTGCAAAGTCATGCATAGGGAAATCGTGACCAAAAATTGTCTGACAGGCAGAGCGACGATCCATTTCACAGCCTGAAGTATGTGCGTACATATTAGGCGAGCCATAAAGATCACTAAGTAAATGACGGTAAAACTGCGTGTTAGGATCATGGTGACAAGTCAAAACTACTGACTCGGGTCCATAATTCTTGGCTATCCCTTTAAGCTTATCAGCAATAAAAGTGAAGGCTTCATCCCAAGAAATTCGCTTGAACTCTCCACGTTCACCCTTCGGATTAGTGCGGAGCATAGGATATTTAAGTCGATCAGGATCCTCCGTCATCCACCAGCTCGCCATCCCCTTAGAACAACGAGTTCCAATATTGTTCGGTGCATCCTGGTTTCCCTTAACGTATACTACTTTGTTATTGCGAACATATACCTCAGTCGGGCAATTCCATGGGCAAGAATAACAAAAGCTCTTTACGAGGGTGGCACCCTTTATTTTGGCAATCCGGGCGGATAATTTACTGTCCAGTTCTGACAAAGTGGCCTCCCCTTAATTTCCATTCATAGTCACTATCACCGTTGCACATTACATGTCTGCTATTGCCAAGCCGACCTTTGGACAACTCGCGAAGAATGATTATTATACACATTAACTCCTCATTATGTTTCACACTCACGCACTGAGTGAATACCCCCCCCTCGCAATCGGTATAACTTAGCTAAAAATATGTCTGATACGTTTTATTATCGTGCACCATCTCTAAACCGATTGCACGCAAAACCTAGAAACTGCTAACCGAGAGTGCTTGAGTTTAAAATGCTTAACTTTGAAAATGAAGTCCCGATTATTATCGGCGAGAACATAAACACAACCCGTCGCATCCGCGCCGATTCTAAAAACATTGTCCATAAAGATAGCAAAGTATTCTGGCGCTATCCAGGTTTGGATGGTGCAGACGGGTTTTTAGACGTCACCTCGCAATACCCAGAAGAGGAAAAAAAGGTCAAATCTGCCCGAATAGGTCACATTGGCCAAGGAGTCCGCGACCAAGATATGAAATTTTTAACTTGGGCCATACAGGCACAGGTAAATTCCGGGGCTCACATTATTGATCTATGCGTTGACGAGTTGTCAGTTTATCCAGAAGAACGTCACGAATTTATGCGATGGATGGTTAAGACTGCGCAAAACATATGTCCCAACGTTTCATATGCTGTGGACAGTTCTGACCCAAATACTCTGCGCGCCGGACTAGAAGTTTATGATATGTCGCTATCACGGCCAGCAATCAACTCAGTCAGCCTAGAGGTTGGCCGCGATGTGGTTATTGATATTGGTAAAGAAGCGGGCGCATTAATCTTTGCCAATGGTTCTGGTGATTCAGGCATGCCTCAGGATGAGCATGAGCGGTTAGCAAACATGACGAAGCTCATGGCTATGATGGATGAGAAAGGCGTGCCAATGCGTGACCGCTTTTTGGACCCACTAGTATTTCCTGTGGGTGCGGGTCCACTTTACGGATTACATTTTATCAACGCAGTGAAATTATTGCGCACTAAATATCCTGAAGTACACATTTTTGGCGGACTCTCAAACGTATCTTTTGGCTTGCCTCGCCGCAAGCTTTTGAACGATGCTTTCATTCGTCTGTGCATGGAAGCCGGCTGCGATGCTTTAATGATTGACCCACTAATGAACCCTCTTAATGAAATACAGGAGCCTCCGGTAAATCAAGAAGAGTATCAGCGCGCCGCAGATGTTATGACAGCCGTCGATGAATACGGCCTAGCGTATCTAAAATATGTACGAGCACAGCAGGCAGGATAATTCTAAAATCACCTTATACCTGTCCCCGAGAGTGGGGGCAGGTGAAAATCTAAATTAGCCAGCTTTCAGCAATTAGCCAGCTTTCAGCAATCGGCCTCGGTCAATCGTTTCGGCATTACCGCAAAGGTCACATGCTACAATAGCCCCGATTATACCGCTGGGACCGATGTCTCCACCTACCTGAGCAGCGTCTGTTCCAAACTTTTCCCAAATTTTTATAGACACATCGTTATTACCGCATGCAACGCAGGTTAGACCTGCTCCGTACATATCGGCAAACTTTCCCTGTTCCTCTTTTGTCAAATCCCTACTCATAACCGTCTCCTTTTTATAATGGGATTACATCAGATTGCGCATATCTTTCTGACGTTGCGCAATATATGCTCGAACGGCCAGATTGGCTGCGTCTGGGTCTTTAAGGCGAATAGCCTCAGACGCCTCTATAGCCATGTCTGAATGTTGCTTCGCTAACAGTTTCCACCCACCGCGGATCTGCGAAATATAGAACCAAAGCCTAAGATGCAGGTTGAAAATCCGCGGAATGGTTTCTTCAATGTAATGGTTCCTCGATGCAGCACCCACAGCAGCATAAAAAGCGCGATCGACTGCAACGTATCTATCCACATTGTCACCACCTACCAAGTCAGCAAGTTTCTTTGCGAGATCAGTCAATTTATTAGCTTCATTATCTGATCGACGCATACTGGCTAATCTAGCCGCCTCACCATCTATCAACATACGGAATTCATAAATACTCCGCGTACTTGCTGCACTAATCTCAGACACAACTACCCCGCGATGAGGGTAATGTACTGTCAACCCTTCCGTCGCAAGCCGCTGAATTGCTTCTCGAATGGGCGTTCGACCTATGCCAGTCTCTTCCATAACGTCTCTGTCAAGCAGTACTGATCCAGGGGGTAACTCCAATCGGATGATCCGTTCCGCAAGCAACCAATACGCAAGCTCGGCCTGCGAGCGCGCAGGGTTATCTTTTATGACTGCCGAAGAGGTCATTTCTTTGCTGTCCTTTTTGGCTGTAGGATGCGGAGATAACGATCAAAAGACTTCAGTTCAATCCCGTCACCAATAAACACCAGATATTGCTGATCGCGGGGCGTAGTGGGTGTTATCTCGACATCCCCCATTACGACTTGTACTAGATGATCCACTCCATCAATGCGAACAAATCCCTTGGATCGCCATAAAGTTTTTGGTGCGCTTGCATAAAATTTTAACAAATTGTCGCGGCTAATATCATTGGGAATTTCAATTACAAATGAATTGGCTGGCGCATGCAAGGCATGCGAATGACCGTGGCCATGATCATGCGAATGACTGTGGCCATGATCTTGAATGTGATCATCATCGATTTCCACATTTTGGCATAACTCTAATGCTTGACTAGGTGGCCCATCCATCAACTCGTTCAAATCTACGTCACATCTATAAGCAAAACGTAAGATGGCGTCGGGGTTTATTTCCTCAATTTCTGCCTGTACCTCATTAAATACAGACGTATTTGCCATATCAAGCTTGTTAAGAATGACATAATCCGACTTTTCAATCTGCGCTTCATAGAATGGTCCAAGCATGGTACGAATTTTGATAAATTTCGGGGCATCCACAACTGTGACGATAGGACCGACTTCAAACTTCTCGACAAATTCATCCGCCATAAATGATGTCATCACCTCTTCTGGCTCTGCAACACCTGTAGCCTCAATGATGATGTGATCAATTTCGGAATTAGCACCAATCTCAAGTACTGCTGCCTCTAAAGAGCCCTTCAATGTACAGCATAAGCATCCCGTAGATAATTGGACTACATCAATATTATTTCCCTTTAAAATTTCACCGTCAACCCCAACATCACCAAATTCATTTACTATTAAAGCTAAACGACGTTTGGTTCCATACTCGTTCAAGATCCTAGCAGCCAAAGTTGTCTTCCCTGAACCCAGAAAGCCAAACAACATATCTACTCGCGTTTTTTTCATAAGGCTGTCGCTTCCTCAACACCAGTAATCTCTCTTACTAATGGTGTATCAAAGTTCATACCGTCAATAAAGATCTCCTGGAAATCAGGTCGAGCAGCCAACGCCACATGTTCAATTTTACCAACCAACTCATCTGCACGGTCAATCTCAGCATCCGATAGCGTCGCCATCTGCGCGCCCATTAAGGCTGCATTTCCAGCGTAAGTTATTCGGTTGACGTCCATTTCAGGCAAAAGTCGTATGCGAACGGCACTTTCTATGTCAACATAATTTCCAAATCCACCACAAAGTAGCAGTTCATCCATTTCACTTGGCTTCACGTTCATTTCCTTCATCAACATCATGACGCCAGAAAAAATTGCGGCCTTAGCAAGTTGGAGTTGGCGGACATCACCTTGG
>JAQWKM010000102.1 GCA_029247845.1 Paracoccaceae bacterium
TGAGGCTGGCTTCCAATGATCCCGCGCTATTCCCGTCCCGACATGGTTAAAATCTGGTCACCCGAGACGAAATTCCGCATCTGGTTCGAGATTGAGGCCCATGCCTGTGATGCGATGGCTGAAATTGGTGTAATCCCAGAGGAAAACGCCAAAGCAGTTTGGGAAGCAAAAGATTTTGAATTTGATGTGGCCCGGATTAATGAAATAGAGGCTGTCACCAAGCATGATGTCATTGCCTTTTTGTCTCATCTTGCGGAAATTGTTGGATCAGACCAAGCTCGATTTGTGCATCAAGGCATGACAAGTTCTGATGTGTTGGATACTTGTTTTAATGTCCAACTGGTCAAGGCGGCTGATATTTTGATTGCAGATGTCCAGGCCCTGTTGGCGGCTTTGAAAAGACGCGCTTTTGAGCACAAAGATACCGTGCGCATAGGAAGAAGCCACGGTATTCACGCTGAGCCGACTACTATGGGTCTGACATTTGCACGTTTTTATGCAGAAATGGATCGTAATCGCGAGCGTCTCATAGCGGCGCGTGCCGAGATTGCGACGGGAGCGGTTTCTGGTGCTATGGGAACATTTGCCAACATTGATCCTTATGTTGAAGAGCATGTTTGTAAAAAACTTGGCTTAAAACCAGAGCCGATCAGTACTCAAGTCATTCCGCGTGACCGCCACGCGGCATTTTTTGCTGCGCTTGGCGTTGTGTCCAGCAGCATCGAAAACGTCGCGACAGAAATTCGCCATATGCAGCGAACAGAGGTGCTGGAAGCAGAAGAGTTTTTCTCAAAAGGGCAAAAAGGTAGTTCGGCCATGCCCCACAAGCGCAATCCGGTTTTGACAGAAAACTTAACAGGATTGGCACGTCTTGTACGCGCAGCGGTTATTCCAGCCCTTGAAAATGTAGCGCTCTGGCACGAAAGGGATATCTCGCATAGCTCTGTCGAAAGGAATATAGGCCCGGATGCCACAGTGACACTGGATTTCGCTCTGTCGCGCTTAACTCAAGTAATTGATAAACTTGTCGTTTATCCTGAAAAAATGCTAAACAATATGAACAAATTTCGTGGCCTCGTAATGAGTCAGAGGATCCTTTTAGCGTTAACACAGGCCGGTGTCAGCCGCGAAGATTCGTATCGCCTCGTACAGAGAAATGCTATGAAGGTTTGGGAAGAAGACAAAGATTTCCAGACTGAGCTTTTGGCTGATAAAGAAGTTATGGGCGTCCTAAGTGAGGCGGAAGTGCTTGAAAAATTCGATATTGGCTATCACACAAAGCATGTGAATACGATTTTTAAGAGGGTCTTTGAGTAAAGCACCTGTAAAAAGGTTTTAACTCACATTTGAGATTTGGATTTTTTAGATAAGTTTCACATAACAGATGAAACACTTGTTTTTAGATAAGCTTTAGCTGTAGGCGTTACTCGGTATTGATACTTTCGAGGCTCTATGGCTGAAACTCAAAAACTCCAAGGGAGTAAAGCACAAAAACTAACTGACCTTTTTGTCCGTGGGTTTATCAGTCTCGCACTGGTCCTGCCCCTTGGAATGAGATTGTGGTTCATGGGTATGCTATTACGCAGAGTGGTCTCACCTCTAGCCGGCTACCGGTCTCGAGCCATTGCCAACCTTGATTACATTTTTCCTGACTGGGATATGTCGAGAAAACGTCAAATTGCAAATGCTGTTGCTGATAATGCAGGTCGGACGCTTATTGAAAACTACGATATTTTAGGGCTCAAAGAACGTATGCGTGACATTGAGGTTCAAGGGAAGGGCTTTGAGGCGGTAAAAGAGGCGCATGCATCTGGCCAGCCAGTGATGTTTGTAACCGGCCATTTTGGAAATTTTGAAGCACCCAGAGCTGCGCTTGTCGCGCAGGGTTTTGAAGTTGGGGGTCTTTACCGTCCTATGTCTAACCCCTATTTCAATACCCATTATGCAGATAACATGCATTCTCTCTCTGGTCCGGTATTCAAGCAAGGTAGACGAGGCACAATGGGGCTTTTTCGCCATATCAAAAGTGGTGGTATGGGGGTTCTTCTATTCGATATTTATGACAGCGGTGGTGCAGTGGTGGATTTTTTAGGTAAACCTGCTCCAACCATGACTTCTGCTGCAGATATAGCGCTTAAGACTGGTGCGTTGCTGGTTCCATTTTTTGGAGTGCGCAAATCAGATGGGCGCAGTTTTGAGGTGATTTTTGAGGATCCTATTTCCCATTCTGATGCATTGAAGATGACTAAGGACATGACACAGCGGCTGGAGGCGCAAGTAGTAAGGAATCCTGAACAATGGTTCTGGATCCATCGACGATGGAAGCCGGAGCGTCAGCAGATTTTGGCAGCCGCTAAAATGGCGCCCTGAGGATGTTTTTCAAGATAAATGCAACGCTCACATTTTGCGGTTTAGAGATTTTTCTATTCTAATACGTTCTTTGATACCACTGATCAATCACTCTAAATTTTAGATGGATACTGCGATTGAAATCGAGCATATTTAGATCGTCGTAGTATTGCTTCACGTCCTGCTTAACTTGGCGAAAGCTTTCTAAACGCTCAGTGATAAGGGCGTACCCGGTACGGGTGGGCCTGCCTCATATCCTCCCCAAACAGATTGATCAAAATGAACAACTGATCCCGTCATTAATCCAGCATCTTCAGAGCTAAAGAATGTGACAGCGCGGGCAACTTCGGCAGGATCAACCAAACGGCCAAAAGGTTGCTGGGCAGCGGCCTTCTCAAGCCAATCGTCTTTGGCCCCATGGTATTTACGCTGAATTCGGTCTTCTCCATCTGAAGACATCCAGCCAATGTTCAACTGATTGACCCGAATACGGTTGCGCATTAAGGCAAAAGCTGTATTGCGCGTAAAGGTTTCCAGAGCACCTTTTGAGGCGCAATAGGCCGCAATAAAGGGTTGGCCTGTCATCGCGCTGGCCGACCCTATGTTGAGTATTGATCCTTCGATGCCTTCGCCGATCATCAGTTTAACGCTCTCTTGCGTTAAAAAGAAGGGTGCGCGTATGTTGACTGCCATCATAGTATCAAAAAGATCTGGAGATGTATCAAGTATGTTACCACGATCGGTGATTGCAGCTGCATTTACCAAAACGTCAACCCGACCAAAGGTTTCGTCGGCTGCTGCAACAACAGATCTGCAGTCATTGACTTCTCTTAGATCTGCCTGATAAAAGACGACAGGTACGTTGGTTTGATCTTTAATATCTTGGGCTACTTTCGCACCTTTTTCAGCGTTTCGACCGCAGGTGACAATACCTGCCACGCCAGATCGTGCAAATGCATGTGCAATCGCTGCTCCAAGACCTTGGGTTCCGCCAGTGACGATCGCAATTTTCCCATCCATCCGATTCATAATGCATCCTTTCATCGTAAGCTTGTCAACGATTATAAACCCATTTAGCCGAGCAATTACAATAAAATATAATCAATCTTTTAGGGTTTAAAACGCTATTGGAGAATGCTTG
>JAQWKM010000156.1 GCA_029247845.1 Paracoccaceae bacterium
CGGTGTGGATGGCTATGATTCATTACCACCAAAAGTTGCTCGCCATTCCAACCCGTCTGCAAAGAAACGGCAGCTTGGGGATGAAATGTTTTTTTATGGGGGTATCGACGTGCAGGAAACACTGCCTTGGGGATCAGTTGATGATGTGCGAAAAGAAGTGCGTCAGCGTATATGGGAAATGGGTCATGGTGGTGGCTTCTTACTAAGCTCCTCACACCGACTGGAGCATGATGTGCCGGTTGAAAATACTTTGGCTATGATCGAAGAAACACGTGAATATGGAATATATCCTTTGCCTGACAGTCCACCCGAGGGCGCCGATGATGGAGCAAATTATGAGCCGTGGGATCCAAATCCGAAAAAGAGAAAACGTCGGCCCAAGCCAACGGCAACAGTATAACAGCGGAGCCTTCATTAAATGACACTGAAAATTGATACAGAGATCGAATATGATCTTGAGGATCTTCAATACGATATTGACGATAGTTTAGAGACGGACAGATGGAGTGATGCTCCTAGTGAAGTAAAAAAACTTTTTCATACGCTTGAATGGAACATTATTGATGGCGAACATCCCGATACAGTAGGGTTTATTGATGAAGCTCTTGATTCTGAGGTGACCGCTCGGACATTGATTTCTGGGCCTATGGCGGCTGGTATAGCCGAAGTTGGGCGCCGCTTTAAGATGGATGAATATTTTCTGCCAGAAGTAATGATGTCTGCAAAATGTATGCACGAAGCATTGTCCCGACTTAAGCCACTCATTCTGGCTGAAAAAAGTGAAGAAGTTGGAACTGTGGTTATTGGCACCGTTCAGGGTGATTTACATGACATTGGTAAAAAGATTGTTGCTATGATGATGGAAGCGGCTGGTTTCACCGTACATGATCTTGGCGTCACTGTCCCGCCTGAGAAATTCGTTGAAGCAATTCGGGAGCACAAACCCCATATTGTGGGCTTCTCCGCGCTGTTGACCACGACGATGAACATGCAATGGGAAACTTTAAAGTTATTTGCTGCTGAAGGCATCCGTGAAGATTTTAAGGTTTTTGTAGGTGGTGCTCCTATTAGTCAGGGATGGTGTGACAAAATTGGTGCTGACGCGTACGCTATGGATGCCTTGGTTGCTGTTGACAAAGCTAAGGCCTGCGTGACGAGACTCAAGAATTTGAATGGTGGAAATCCCGAGTTACATGAAGCAATGCTAGAAATTGATCGCGAACGCGAGTCAGCCAAAGCTGAAGCTGGTAAGTAGTATGTCTGTTCCAGTAATCGAGGCGCCGATACATTCGGTGTGGAACTTGCGTAATTTACTGATTGTAATTTCGTTTTCATTTGTGGGACTAGGTCTAATTGGCCAAAGTCACGCAGCAATTGGGTATGCGTTATTTCTTATTGCAACTCTTTTGCTACTTACAGGGACTATTTTAATTGCTATATTTGGACTTACGAAATGGTTTAACACAGACTTTCTTTGGCGTGGATTATCTGCGGCATTCTGGATGGGGGGTTGGTGCTATGTAATGGCTGTGTCAGCTCTTTCTGGCTATTATGTCTTTGAGACTTTTATGGGCTATATGCCGCTTCGATATATCCTTTTTGGACCCGCTATACTTTTTGCTATTATTGTTCTGGAAGTTGGTATCTGGCGAACAATAATAAAGCGAAACCTACCAACAATACGCCGGTTTGGAGATCTCTGGAAACGTGAGAGCCTTGATCCGAAAGCATTAGGAAAGACAATAGTCGACGAAGTTATATTGCATCGATCTTTATATAATACGAGCATCTTTAGGTGGGTTCGCCATCAGTTAATTTTCTGGGGCTTTGGGCTGATGTTTCTGGTCGAGATGCTAGCTGTAATATTCAGAGAAGCATTTCCTGCGTTTGGTTGGATAGACATTTGGCACTTGCCTGCGCATCCCCTAAAATTAACCTTTGATCTTGCTTATGATTTAACTGGTCTAATGGTGCTGGTAGGTTGTATTTTAGCACTTATTTTTCGGGTTATAGTACGGGGAAAGGAGGCACAAAAATATGCAGATACGCCTACAAGTTTATTTTTGTTGGTGGTAGCCTTCACGGGCTTTATGGTAGAGGGTTCCCGATTGGCGACTGAACCAGTAGAAAATTCTTGGGCATCATTCGTAGGGTTTGTGTTCATACCAATTTCACCGACTAGTCCATCAACAATTGAATTCTTATGGATATTGCATGCGCTAGCTGCATGTGCATTCATTGCATATGTACCCCTAAAGCGAATGATACATTCGTGCGCTACTCCATTGGGTCGTCTAGCTGGTTCCCAAACGAACCTAATGGCGGATAAAAAAGAAAGATCAATCAGAGGATTGATGCGGGGGGTGTGCGCTAAAGAGTTTTTGCCAAAGATAAGTTGATCAATAACATACCTTAAGGTAAACTATTTTTAATTCGTATACAAAAGTATTTTTTTTTTCATAGGCGCTAGACAAACTTAGGTGATCCAATGCCCACATTGAAAGAATTGTTAGATAGTGAGATCCCGAATTGGCCGCAAGGTTTGGTTCGTCAACATGAGCTATCTCAAAATATTGAAGAATTATATATTGTTCCTGGGGTCGAATGGTCGCTCCACTCGGATCTTTATCGAGATTGGCCCGGTTCTGCTGAAAAAGTTTTCCGATGGTTTGTCCTCGAGGAGACTGGTGCAGCAATTGGTCTCACCGGTACTATAGATAAGCCTGAGGACGTGGTGCGTGAGCCATACAAAAAGACATTTCATCTAGATTGGAATAGGCTCCGGAACTGTAAGCTCGTACATGAAGCAGGCAGTTTCACCAAAGCTGCAAATGTAATGAATATTACTCAATCGGCTGTTAGTCGACAAATTGGAGCACTTGAGCGAGATTTGGGGTATGATATTTTCTTTCGTAACCGTGAAGGCCTATTGGCCACGGAATATGGCGAGCATTTTTTAGCTTCCATTCAAAAAATGGTGGATGCTCTCGAATTAGGCCTTGCCCGTATAAACGAAATGCATGAACGGCCAATTGGCCCCCTTGTACTGACAACCACAGAGGCTTTTGGATCAGCATGGCTATCCTCTAGACTGAATAAATTTCATGAGTCATTCCCAGAAATTGACGTTTCTTTGCTATTGGTTGATGGAGCTACGTTAGATCTCTGTCAACGCGACGCCGACTGTGCAATACGTTTTACGAAGCCGGAGCTGCCAAATTTAATTTCACGTTTTATAGCAAAGTTTTCTTATGAATTATTTGCGTCTAGGGAGTATCTAGATAAATTTGGTATTCCTAAAAGTGAACAGGATCTTCAAAATCATCAGTTAGTTATCTATGGGGATGGAGTGGGACAACTGCCCATACGTCATATGAATTGGCTTGGACAAATTGGTAGTCACCAAAACCGAAAATACCCTAACATTACCATTAACAATATCTACGGTATTTATCGTGCAACCGAAAATGGTTTGGGAATATCTGCCTTGCCATTTTACTTGAGTGAACGGTCCGATAAATTAGTGAGGGTTCTTCCAGATTTAGCCAGCCCAAAAATTCCAATTTACTTTGTTTATCCAGAAGAAGTTGGTAAATCTCGTCGAATTTTGATGCTACGCGATTTTATCGTGTCAGAAATTCGAGCCAGCTGGAATGCACGGCAACGCTGAAGGACCTATTCATCTACGATTATGGCGCAGATGACCTTGCGGGGGGGGCATACCTTATGAGTATATATGACACTGTTTCAGGTCCATATGATAATATTCAAAACGAATGTTAAGAATAAATGGCCAGCTAGATTATGGTTTCAAAGGCAAAAGTAGTATTCATGCCGTCTGGAAAGCGCGGTGAGTTTCCGATCGGAACAAACCTTTTAGATGCTAGTCGGGCGCTGGGCGTTGATCTTGATACGGTCTGTGGTGGACGGGCAGTCTGTGGGCGATGCCAGATTGAGCCGTCTTTCGGAGAGTTTGCCAAGCTCCAAATATCTTCGCAACCTGCTAATTTTTCAGTTCCTGGACCAACGGAAGAAAAATATAAGAGAATTAAAGGCCTTAAGTCTAATCGACGTTTGGGCTGCCAGTCTAAACTGTTGGGTGATGTCGTGGTCGACATTCCTCAGGAAAGTCAAATCCACCGCCAAATGGTGCGGAAGAATGCTGAAGATATAGGCAATCTGACGATCGATCCAGTGGTGATATTGTATTATGTTGAGCTGCCTAAACCGAGCATGGAAGACCAACGGTCGGATCTGGAACGGATTTCTTCCCAATTACTAAAAGATTGGGACGTTTCTGATCTAGAATGGGATATCATTACTCTGCAGGATCTTTCGGCTGCCCTAAGGTCGGGTGAAGCATATGGCGGCGATTTCGTTGCAACTGTTGCAGTGCGTAATGACAAAAAGGTTACCGCTATATGGTCTGGCTTTAAAGAGCGAATTTTTGGCATCGCGGTAGATGTTGGAACTACTACTGTAGCGGGTCACCTTTGTGAATTAGATACGGGAAAGGTAGTTGCTTCCTCTGGCATAATGAACCCACAAATACGCTACGGCGAAGATTTAATGAGTCGAATTTCCTATCTACAGCAAAATGAAAATGAAGCAAAAAACCTTACATTAGCAATTCAAGATGCCTTAGCAGATTTGGTTCATGCTAATTGTATTGAGGCAGGAATTGAAGCTAGTGATATTCTTGAAATGACTATTGTTGGCAATCCAACCATGCATCATTTGGTAATGGGAATTGACCCAACCCAATTAGGGATGGAACCATTCCCTCTTGTTGTTGATCAGGGGATCAGTATCCTCGCGCGGGACCTCAACCTACCCATCAATAAGGGTGGTTATATATGGTTTTTACCCTGTATTGCGGGACATGTGGGCGCTGACACCGCTGGAGTAATCCTTAGTCAAGTACCACATCTTCGTGATGAGATGACTCTAGTCATTGATGTTGGGACGAACGCGGAGATTGTTCTTGGACAAAAAGATAAACTTATCGCATGCTCTTCGCCTACTGGGCCAGCTTTTGAGGGTGCTCAGATAACGTGTGGGCAGCGCGCTGCCCCCGGTGCTATTGAACGGGTGCGTGTGAACCGCAAAACTTTGATGCCGCGCTTTAAGGTTATTGGGGTTGAAATGTGGTCTGACGAAAATGGGTTTGCTGAAGCTGCCAAAGATATTGGCATTTCTGGAATTTGTGGTTCTGGAATTATAGAGGCCGTAGCTGAACTGCATCTTAGTGGTATTGTTGACTCTTCTGGACGAATGCAGGCTAAGAATTTGGATGTCGTGGTGGATCACCCAAATTTTGTCGCGAAAGGGCGAAATTTTGAATATATACTATACCGCGAAGGGGATCGTGTCGTATATGTTGCGCCATCCGATATTCGTGCAATCCAACTTGCAAAGTCAGCTTGCTACTCCGGTGTTCGCTTGCTTATGGACCGAATGGGAACGGACCATGTAGATCGTATATATTTAGCTGGAGCTTTTGGCAGCTACATCGATGTGGGGTATGCCATGGCAATAGGCTTAATTCCAGATTGTCAAATCGACCAAGTTTCTTCTGCTGGAAATGCGGCTGGAACTGGAGCACGTATTGCACTTTTGTCTGCTAGTTCCCGTATTGAAATTGACCGCGTCTGCCGTTTAGTCGATAAGGTCGAGACAGCGATTGAGCCTGCTTTTCAAGAGTATTTTGTTGCGGCTATGAGCCTACCCCATTCTAACGAACCGTTCGAAAAGATGAATGAATGGCTGACAAAGCAGGGATTGGGACGAGTATGAGTATCGAACATATGCGCTATAAACTGCATAACGACGCATCTGCATTTCGTAAACCAGGGCCGTTTATTGTTGATGTTACGGCAGGCACAACGTATCACTGGTGTAGTTGTGGGCTTTCCAAAAATCAGCCTTGGTGTGATTCATCTCATTTAGGCACTGATTTTCAGCCGATTACTTTTAAAGCCCCTATTAGTGGCGAATTTCACATGTGTGGTTGTAAAAATTCTCAAAACAAACCGTTTTGCTACGGAACTTGCCGGGGGCATACCGCTCATAATACAAAATCGGACATCTTGGAGTCATGAACGAAGACATGTACAAAGTTGAAGTCCGTTCCAATGTGGTTGTGAAAATAAACCGATTAAAAAAGTTACATCGAAAAAAATCAGTGTGCACTGACGATCCATTAAAAGTTTGTACTATCCTTGCACAAAACAATAAATCCAATGGTTGTTTTGATGGTGACTATTTTGTTTGTTCGTTTGGCGCTGCACAGACTTTCGCAAGTATATGCTTGAGTTATCAACAGTCGTTGTGTGAAAAAAGCTCTATATCGCTGCAAAAAGCGGGTGATGATGGGAATTTTTCTTGGGTAAACCCATTCATTCCTAATCCAAAGCATTTAAGTAAATAATTACGTCAACATTTAATTTTTAAGCTCCATGCGCACCATTCTGATCACACTGGCACTCATGGCGACCCATGGTACACAAGCGGGGACTGATACTTAAAATTCACGGCCGTTATTGTTCCATTCGGTCAATGCGTCCTCCCAACTTGGAATTGAATCCGTCTCATATCCAAATACTTTTCCAATACCAATCTTTGACATCGATTTAATTACCCGCAAATGAAGTGTAGAGGCACTGTAATCGATCATATGTTTTTTCGTTTCCCACACTGTTAAGGTCTGATGGTACCCATTGCGCGTATTGAATTCACAAAACAATATACCTTCTGCCTTTTGAGCAGACTTAGATGCGGGCATTGTGGTTATCCAAAATCGCAACGAAGCAGTAAATTTTGGCCTTAATACTTTCACTGAAACGTACATTTTAGACAGGCACTCGGTTTATTTGACTGCGCCAAAATTTACCGTCCGTTAGTAATGATACGTTTGTTATCCTGTAAGGCACACCGTCAATATCCTGGGTGAATTGGAAAGAAAATATATCCCGATTATCTACAAGCGTATTTTGATCTCTCGAAAAATTTATTTGGATTTCAGCCCATTGCTTTGTGAGAAGAGAAATATATTCGTCTGAGGCCATCATTTCGTAATTATCACATAAACGAAATCATCATGAAAAAGGCTTTCGAAACTATCTACGTACAGGTCATCAAGTACCTGATACAACTTTACTGAAAAGCTCATTAAGACTTTCTATATCTTGCTGCCAAATTGTGATTGGCTTCGCAGGTGTCGCCAGAGCAGCATTCCATAATATTTGATTTACAGAATGCGCATGGTTC
>JAQWKM010000158.1 GCA_029247845.1 Paracoccaceae bacterium
GCTGAGACGCACGCGCCCCGAGTTCATCTTACGCAGTTTGTTCCGAACGCGCAGGCGGCGCTTCAAGAACAGTAGTCTTTTACTGTTTGCCATAATGAGCGTCCTTACTTCTTCTTGCCTTCCTTGCGGAAAATAAATTCACCTTTGTAGCGAATACCTTTGCCTTTGTATGGCTCGGGCTTACGCCATTTACGGATTTCCGCAGCGACTTGGCCAACAGCTTGTTGGTCTATTCCCTCGACGACAATTTCGGTCTGCTTTGGAGCCGTAACTGTCACACCTTTGGGCGCTATGTAATCCACGTCATGAGAGAGACCAAGGTTCAGTTTAAGAACTTCACCCTGCATCTGTGCACGATAACCAACACCTGTAATCTCAAGTTCTTTCTTAAAGCCCTGAGTAACACCCGTAACAAGGTTTGAGATCATGGTTCGACTCATACCCCATTGCTGACGTGCTCTTTTAGAACTTCCTCGCGGGGTTACTGAAACAGCACTATCTTCAACAATAATTGTAACATCGTCGGTCGCAGCATAGCTGCGGGTACCCTTAGGGCCCTTAACTTCAACAATCTGACCGGAAACAGATGCGGTAACACCTGAAGGCAGCTCAACTGGTTTTTTGCCAATACGAGACATCTCAGCCCCCCTAGAATACTGTGCAGAGCACTTCGCCACCAACATTGGCAGAGCGTGCAGCTGCATCAGACATGACACCCTGAGGCGTCGATACGATTGACAATCCAAGACCCTGACGGACCTGTGGAATATCTTTGACGCCCAAATAAACGCGGCGGCCAGGCTTTGAGATCCGCTTCACTTCGCGAATAACCGGATCGCCATCAAAATACTTAAGGCTAATTTCAAGCGCAGGGTGTCCACCTTCGCCCGTAGTTTTCTCATACCCACGAATGTATCCTTCATCCGCCAGAACATCGAGCACCCAGCAACGCAATTTAGAAGCTGGGGATTGCACAATGGATTTCCGGCGCATTTGGGCGTTTCTGATACGGGTCAGCATATCACCGATAGGATCGTTCATAATGTCTCTCCCTTACCAGCTTGACTTGACTATGCCGGGCAGTTGCCCGCTGGAACCGAGCTCGCGCATCGCGATGCGTGAAATTTTAAGTTTTCGATAGTATGCATGCGGGCGTCCAGTGAGCTGGCAACGATTATGCAATCTATTAGCAGAACTATTGCGCGGTAATTTGGCAAGCTTTAGGCGCGCGGTGAAACGCTCTTCCATCGGCTTGGTTTCATCTTTCGCGATTTCTTTCAAGGCGGCACGTTTGGCAGCGTATTTATCCACCAGCATTTGGCGCTTTTTCTCGCGTTCGATCATTGCTTTCTTGGCCATGTCTTTTTCCTTTCCGCTGATCAGCTGCTAAATGGCACATTGAAATGAACCAACAGTGCTTTAGCTTCCGCGTCGGTATTAGCTGTCGTTGTTATCACGACATCCAATCCCCACATTTCATCGACTTTATCAAAGTTGATTTCAGGGAACACAATATGCTCTTTAATTCCGAATGCGTAATTTCCGCGTCCGTCAAAACTCTTACTTGGAACTCCACGGAAGTCACGGATCCGAGGCATCGCAATGGTCACCAAACGGTCCATAAATTCGTACATTTGTGCGCCACGTAATGTCACTTTGGCACCAAGGGGCATATCTTCACGAACCCGAAATCCAGCAATAGATTTTTTGGCCTTGGTGATAACAGCCTTTTGGCCTGCAATCGTTGTCAAATCTTCCTGAGCGGACTTGACTTTCTTGCTATCCTTTACGGATTCACGACCCGCACCGATGTTAAGGACAATTTTGTCCAACCGCGGTATTTGCATCTCGTTCTTGTAGCCAAACTCTTCTTTCATCGCCGGACGAATCTTTTCGTCAAAGGCAACCCGAAGCCGGGGCTTATAATTTTCAGTATTAAGCATCGATCACATCCCCCGTGGTTTTTGCGAAACGAACTTTCTGACCATCCTCAGTGCGAAAGCCAACGCGCGTCGGCTTACCGTTTCCATCCAGCGTTGCAAGGTTGGACAGAGCGATCGGCATTGCCTTGGGCACACGACCCCCCTGAGCGGTTTGAGTTTGTTTTGTGTGACGGATCGCCATATTCACGCCATCAACAACAGCTTTGTTTGCCTGCGGATCGATAGACGCAATCACACCCTCTTTGCCCTTGTCCTTGCCAGCAAGCACAACGACTTTGTCACCTTTACGCAACTTAGCAGCCATTAGAGCACCTCCGGCGCAAGGGAGATAATTTTCATAAAGTTTTTAGCGCGCAGTTCACGAACGACTGGGCCAAAAATCCGTGTTCCCACGGGCTCGCCTGAATTGCTAAGGATCACGGCCGCATTACTGTCGAAACGGATAGCAGTGCCGTCATCACGACGAACTTCTTTTGCAGTTCGGACAACAACAGCTTTACGTACGTCGCCCTTCTTTACACGCCCGCGAGGGATAGCTTCCTTTACAGAAACAACGATAACATCTCCTACGGAAGCATATTTGCGCTTGGAACCACCCAGCACTTTGATGCACTGAACTCGGCGTGCGCCGGAGTTATCAGCTACATCCAGATTTGTCTGCATCTGGATCATTTAGTTTCTCCCGACCTTTGGGGGGCTTTCATCACCTAGTCCCCAGGGTTTCGATTAAACCGGAAGGTCTATCGGCCTTAAACCTCTAGAGCCTCCCAGCGTTTTGATTTCGATCTTGGTGCACATTCGATAATCCGAACGTTGTCACCAATCTTGAAAGCATTCTTTTCATCGTGGGCCCGGTACTTCTTGGACCGACGAATCGTCTTTTGCATTACTGGGTGCTTGAACCGACGCTCGACAGAAACTGTGATCGTCTGTTCGTTCAAGTCGCTTGTCACAACACCCTGTAGAATTCGCTTTGGCATTCTGTGACTTCCTTATTCAACGACCGCAGTCGCGGCCTTTTCGTTCAGCACAGTTTTAACACGTGCAGCGTCACGTTTGACACTTCGCATGCGGGCTGTGTTTTCTATTTGCCCAGTAGCCTGTTGAAAACGTAAGTTAAACGCCTCCTTCTTCAGGCTTGCCAGCTCTTCTTTCAGCTGGTCCGGAGTCTTATTTCTCAATTCCTGCGCATCCATCGCCTTATCCTTCTATCAGAAGTCACTAACCATCCAACGCTTTTCCAACATAACAAAACCCCCAATCGATTATCAAGGGTCTGTAAACTCTTACCAGTCTTCTCGCACAACGACGCGGGTTTTCACCGGTAATTTCATGGCGGCAAGACGCAGAGCTTCCCTTGCCACAGATTCATCTACGCCGTCAATCTCAAACATGATGCGACCGGGTTTAATTTTGGCAGCCCAGAAATCAACAGAGCCTTTACCTTTACCCATGCGGACTTCAGTAGGCTTTGAAGTGACTGGCGTGTCTGGAAAAATTCTGATCCAGACACGACCTTGCCGTTTCATGTGCCGGGTCATCGCACGCCTTGCAGCCTCGATTTGCCGAGCTGTGATCCGCTCAGGCTGTGTTGCCTTGAGACCATAAGAACCAAAGTTCAGGTCAGACCCGCCTTTTGCAAGACCGTGAATACGGCCTTTGTGCAATTTACGGAATTTTGTACGCTTAGGTTGAAGCATTTTCTATTCCTTCTCAGCGACGGCCAGCCGGACCACGCGGAGCGGGACCATCCTGAAGTTCTTGTGCTTTACGATCACGTGCTTGTGGATCATGTTCCATAATCTCGCCTTTAAAGATCCAGACTTTGATTCCGATAATCCCGTAGGCGGTCTTAGCTTCGACATTAGCATAGTCAATGTCGGCACGCAGCGTGTGCAGAGGCACACGGCCTTCACGATACCATTCGGTCCGGGCAATCTCTGCGCCACCAAGACGACCAGCGACATTTACTCTGATACCAAGCGACCCCATGCGCATTGCATTTTGCACTGCGCGTTTCATTGCACGACGGAAAGACACACGGCGCTCTAGTTGCTGCGCAATGCTTTCGCCAACCAGCTGAGCGTCGAGCTCTGGCTTGCGGACTTCTACAATGTTCAAATGCAGTTCAGAATTAGTAATCTCCGCAAGCTTTTTTCGAAGTGTTTCGATATCTGCGCCTTTTTTACCGATAATAACACCGGGACGGGCAGTATGGACAGTGACACGACACTTTTTGTGCGGGCGTTCAATGATGACCTGCGCAATACCTGCTTGGCCACATTCTTTCTTGATGAATTCACGCATACGAAGATCTTCTAGGAGCATATCGCCATAGTCTTTGGACTCTGCATACCAGCGGCTGTCCCAGGTACGGTTGACCTGAAGGCGCATGCCAATTGGATTAACCTTCTGTCCCATTACGCATGCTCCTCTGCTTGACGGACCTTGATAGTAAGTTCAGAAAACGGCTTTATTATCCGACCAAACCGACCACGCGCACGCGGACGTCCCCGTTTCAAGGTAAGGTTTTTGCCGACATAGGCCTCTGCGACCACTAGCTCATCCACATCAAGATTATGATTATTTTCGGCATTTGCGATTGCTGACTGTAGGCATTTTCGAACATCGTTAGCGATGCGCTTTTTGCTGAATGTCAGATCAATTAATGCGCGGTCAACCTTTTTACCGCGGATCATTGCAGCTAAAAGGTTTAGCTTCTGCGGGGAAGTACGAAGCATGCGCAGTTTTGCCATTGCTTCGTTATCTGCCACGCGGCGGGGATTTTTATCTTGACCCATGGCTTTACTTCCGTTTCGCTTTTTTATCGGCACCGTGACCATAATAGGTACGTGTTGGAGAGTATTCTCCAAATTTCTGGCCGATCATATCTTCTGATATCATCACCGGAATGTGCTTGCGCCCATTGTAGACACCAAATGTCAAACCAACAAACTGAGGCAGGATGGTTGACCGACGCGACCAGATTTTGATAACTTCGTTGCGGCCGCCTTCGCGAGAAACTTCGGCTTTCTTAAGCACGTAAGAATCGACGAAAGGACCCTTCCAAACAGAGCGAGACATATCTTAACGCCCTTTCTTTTTGGCGTGACGCGAGCGAATGATCAGCTTTTGCGACGCTTTGTTTTTATTCCGGGTACGTTTACCCTTTGTAGGCTTACCCCAAGGTGTAACTGGGTGACGTCCACCCGATGTCCGGCCCTCACCACCACCGTGCGGGTGATCAACCGGATTCATAACAACGCCACGAACCGACGGACGAACGCCTTTGTGACGCATGCGTCCGGCTTTACCTTGGTTCTGGTTACTGTTGTCAGGGTTTGATACCGCACCAACTGTGGCCAGGCATTCCTGACGCACCATGCGCACTTCACCTGAGCTTAACCGCAACTGAGCATAACCACCGTCACGACCGATGAACTGAGCGTATGTACCAGCAGCGCGTGCGATTTGACCACCCTTGCCGGCTTTCATCTCGATATTGTGAACAATCGTCCCGATAGGCATCCCCGAAAACGGCATTGTATTGCCCGGCTTGATATCGGCCTTCGCACTCGCGATGACTTTTTCGCCAACTCTGATACGCTGGGGTGCCAAGATGTAGGCCTGTTCCCCATCATCATACTTGACCAATGCAATGAAAGCAGATCGGTTAGGATCATATTCGATCCGTTCAACCATCGCGGAAACATCGAATTTATTACGTTTAAAATCTACTATCCGGTAGAGGCGCTTTGCCCCACCGCCTCTACGACGCGATGTGATACGCCCGGTGTTGTTTCGTCCGCCCGTTTTTGACAAACCCTCTGTGAGGGATTTGACAGGACGTCCTTTCCACAGCTCCGAACGGTCGATCAGCACCAGCCCGCGCTGGCCCGGCGTCGTTGGCTTATACGACTTTAGTGCCATGCTTTCTGTCTTCCGTTTGCTAACGCAAGGCTGAGCCCTGCTATGGTAAAACCTCAAGATGAGGCGATTTAAGAAGTATAGGACCTCTTTTTATATATAAACTCCCAGATTTAAGATCTGGGCATTTGTAGATTCGTTGCCTTTTATCAAAGTCCAGTGGTGACGTCGATAGTGTTGCCCTCTTCGAGCGTAACATAGGCTTTTTTCACGTCTCTTCGTTTACCAATCATACCGCGGAAGCGCTTTTGCTTACCCTTGGTCACCACTGTATTAACAGCTTTAACTTTAACACCAAAGAGCGCTTCGACGGCTTCTTTAATCAGCGGCTTGTTGCTATCGATCGAAACTTCAAAAACCACTGCACCATTTTCAGACGCCATCGTTGCTTTTTCGGTAACGACAGGCTTACGGATCACGTCGTAAAGATCTGCTTTCACGCTCATTTCAAACGAGCCTCCAATGCTTCAACGCCAGACTTTGTAATTACCAGCGTATCACGTTTAAGAATGTCAAACACGTTTGCACCGATTGAAGGCAGGATATCCAAACCATCTATGTTGCGCGCCGCCTGAGCGAACTCAGCGTTAACTTTTTGACCGTCGATGATCAAAACACGCCTCCAACCAAAGCTTTTGATCTGTTTGGCAAGTGAAGATGTTTTTCCATCGCTTTTAATATCGTCAATAATGACGAGCGATCCTGCCTTAGCCTTAGCCGAGATAGCCATTTTCAAGCCCATTTTACGCACTTTCTTTGGCAACTCATGGCCGTGACTGCGAGGTGTTGGCCCTTTATATATACCACCACCGCGGAAAATTGGTGCCGAGCGGGCACCATGCCGTGCGCCACCAGTCCCTTTCTGACGATAGATTTTCTTCGTAGAGTAGCTCACTTCAGAACGGGTTTTAACTTTATGGGTACCAGCTTGGGCATTGTTACGCTGCCAGCGCACAACCCGATGTAGAATGTCTACACGTGGCTCAACACCAAAAATTTCATCGCCAAGTTCGACGCTTCCGGCCTTGCCACCGTCGAGTTTGATCACATCATGTTTCATGCTTCATCACCTTCTGCGGGCGTCTCTTGGACAGCAACATCAGCGGACCGCAATGCGGCCGGTATGGGTGCTCCATTTGGAAGAGGCTTTTTGCACGCATCTTTCACAGTGACCCAGCCACCCTTTGAGCCAGGTACTGCGCCTTTGATCATGATTAAGCCACGATCTGCATCAGTTCTGACCACTTGCAAGTTCTGCGTAGTTACGCGAGCAGCACCCATGTGACCAGCCATTTTCTTACCTTTAAAAACTTTACCCGGTCCTTGACACTGGCCAGTAGAACCATGTGAACGGTGGCTAATCGATACACCGTGCGAAGCGCGGAGGCCTTTAAAGTTGTGTCTTTTCATGGCACCGGCAAAGCCTTTACCAATTGATGTGCCAGACACGTCAACAAATTGACCTTCGGAATAATGATCAGCCGTTATTTCTGCACCAACATCGATCAAATTCTCGGGAGCGACACGAAATTCAGCCACTTTACGTTTAGGCTCGACTTTAGCCACAGCAAAATGCCCGCGCATAGCTTTGGACACGTTTTTAGCTTTGACGGTACCGGCGCCCAGTTGCACGGCAGTATAGCCGTTTGCATCAGATGTACGCTGCGCGATCACCTGCAGGTTTTCCATGTGAAGAACAGTTACAGGAACCTGCTTACCATCCTCTAAGAACAGCCGAGTCATCCCAACTTTCTTTGCGATAATTCCAGAGCGCATCTGTATGCTCCTATACCGAAATCTGCACATCGACACCGGCAGCCAAGTCGAGCTTCATCAAAGCATCAACTGTCTGTGGTGTCGGATCAACAATATCCAAAAGCCGCTTGTGTGTGCGGATTTCGAACTGTTCGCGTGACTTCTTGTTTACGTGCGGACTACGGAGAACTGTGAATTTCTCTATTTTATTCGGCAGCGGAATAGGACCGCGAACTGAAGCACCGGTGCGCTTTGCCGTATTGACAATTTCCAACGTACTGGCATCCAGTACGCGATAGTCAAAGGCTTTCAACCGGATACGAATATTCTGGCTTTGCATGTCTTTGAGCCTTTATTTGAGGCGTTTGAGTTGAGAGGAAGAGGTCAGATCATTCTATCCGCTTCATCGAACCCTAAAGGTGCACGCATGTGCGCCCTGGTTTCTGTAAAGCCCGGGTGGGACTAGGGCTATTTTTTGATTACTCGATGATTTTAGAGACAACGCCTGATCCAACTGTGCGGCCGCCTTCGCGGATCGCAAAGCGAAGCTTATCTTCCATCGCAATTGGAGCAATCAACTCAACTTCAAACTTGAGATTGTCGCCAGGCATAACCATTTCCGTTCCCGCAGGAAGGATCACT
>JAQWKM010000161.1 GCA_029247845.1 Paracoccaceae bacterium
AGCCAATTTTAGAGCAACTGAAAGCTGCAGGGTATCAAATCATATTTGACTGTCATGATCGCGCCTGCGGAGGCTTTGATTTTCGCTTTGCAACCGACGTCCTGCCCGCGCCATATATATACGTAAACCTGCAGGATTTCCGCTTTGTGACACTAAAATCCTATCTGCACTATAAAACAGTTTTAATCAGTCGAATGGCAAATACCCTTTCTTTGCAACTTATCGAGGTCATGACCGGCGATGCGAAGGCCATCACAATGATTCAACCTACAACGAAAAATAAACTGATGTCAGATGATATCGCAGCATTAATTCATCAAGATAGCCACGCCGTTTTAAGTGATCTTGAATATGAATCTGGCTCATCAAAACTTGGGAAAGGACCGTTTAAATCGCTTCCCCAAGTTGCCAAATTCCTTACAGACATCCCACTTGCTACGGCGATTTTGGTTGGGCATACTGATAATGTTGGGTCACTTGAAAGCAATATTTTGCTATCAGAACAGCGTGCAACTGCTGTACTGGAAAGATTAGGGTCGGCTTACGGGATATCCTTGACCAGACTATCGGCCAAAGGTGTTGGCTACTTGGCACCTATGACAAGCAATAGCTCCAAAACTGGCCGAGAACTCAATCGTCGCGTTGAATTCGTACTGGGTAAAATGCCTTGATCACTAGAAATAAGGACCTTTATTGACAAAGGCTTTTGCTAAAAAATCTATAAAGGTGCGTACTTTTGGAAGTGTAAAACGGCTTGGCGGATAGACGAGATAAATGCCTTGGCTCTCTCGCGGTAAATGCGGCATGACATATATGACTTGCCCTTGTTTAAGTGCGTCAGAGTAAAGAAAACTATGTAAATACGCTATCCCAAGCCCCGAAACGGTCACCCATAAAAGTGACTGACCGTCATGACCAATCTGCATCCAGCAGACTATAAACAACATTAGTTACGATCAAGGGCAATAAGAGGCGATAATCTGCATTGTAGATCACATCATTGATAACCGAACGCAAAGCCCCTGTGCGGTGCCTGACATTGGTCAGCTAGGTTAGGGAAAGATCGGCAGTGCTGCGTCGCATGCTTCGCCAGAAGCGTAATGACCTATGCAACGAAAATTGAACACTCCAGCCAAAATTATTCATGGCTGTCTCCCTCAATTTTCAGCACTCTTCTTGCTCTGTGTAATGCCTACTAGGATCTAAACAATACTGTTTGACCGCTCTGCTATGGTAATTGCGGGCGCGTCATTGGCCTAAGCATTCCTGATTGTGTCGAGACCTTTAAAACAGGAATATCGCTATCAGACCGCAAGAATGTGATGCGCTCCAGCACAGATCGCAGACGCTTTATTGCCATCTTTTGATCTATCAGAACGTAATCAGGAATATACAATGTCGTCACCACAAGGTGCTGGCTCATAATAGAAACTGCCTGCCAAGGCTTTTTCTGCATGGCATAAATTTCCACAATTTGCGTTTTGCTTGGCCGCGCAAAGCTTGTAAATTGTGTTTGATGGAAAATCTCCGCACTTTCACTCGAAAGATAATCTTCTACCAAGTCCAGCGTTGGCCCATTTGGCTCCATATATGCACGCGCAAAAGTCATCGTTATAAGACCTGGTCTCGCTAAGGCAACAACTTCGTTGCATGGAACCATAGCCAAGAAACTCGACTTAGATTTATCTATGATCAATTGTTGGTCAATGCAGTACCCATTTGGTACCGTGACATGCGCACCAAGTTTAAAACGATACTCACCGAGCATATCGTTTTCTTTACCGCGCCACTCTCCAGAACAGCCAGAAAGTAAAACGCTTATTAAAAAATAGATCGCAAATCGTCGAAACATAAATGCTAAAGAAAGTCTTAAATTATCCATAGCCTAATTTTTTGCCCTATCACTCGCAGACATATCAGCACTTTTGCAAATCTCGAACATCTGATTTCTATATTACCACCCTAATGGGATCGCATTAAACTACTGAAACCAAACTGCCCAGTATTTTTTTTCATTCACACAAATCATCATTGACGGATTTAATACGTATGCGTAAAAAAATATTTTAAAAAGCAGTGATGGTATCACCATTAGAAAAGGCCTTAAGTCCATTCGTTCGGACACTGTGGCGAAAATCTGTCTTAGCGGCTTATCTTTATTAAACTTACTCATTTCCCCGTAGCTTTGGATTGGCGATGCTATTAAAAGACGCTTAATTTTAACAGCACGGCTTGCAAACAGCTTTAGGCAAGAAAAATATGATAAAAATAAACTTTGACTTTTCAGACCACTTAACCAGCCATAATCAGATTTGGCGCATTGTTTTGGGTTTATTAAGTATCTTCGTGATTTACGGAATCACGATCTCCACATTTTTTTATGGCCTCGAGTATTTGGGATTTAATGCAAAGTTGGTTGTACAAGGCTCTAGTCCAGAGAATTTGGCATTACTTTTACTTAGCTTTTTTCCCATATGGGTTGGCCTTGCAATCGTAAACAAAGTTATTCACAAACGCCCGCTTCAGGCGCTTTATGGATCCACCTACACTATTAATTGGCGACATTTTAAAACGGGTGCAATCTTTTTGATCACCATTTTAGCTGTCAGCGAAATTCTCTCGCAAATCTATTTCGCGGTAACCGGAACACCTTCATATTCGGCAAATATGATTATGAATTTAAGGATTTGGGTTTTGTGGTTGCTCCCGATGTCAGCTGCCCTACTAATTCAGATAGGTGCTGAGGAGTTAGTTTTCCGCGGCTACCTGCTTCAAACAATAAGAGCTAGAGGAGGAAATATATTCTGGGCTGCTGTTGTCCCATCTTTCCTGTTTGGATTGGGTCATTTTGATCCGGAGACCTATGGTATTAACGCCTATTTTTACGTTCTGCATACCACTGTTTTAGGGATTATACTTTGCCTCGTTACACTTAGGCTTGGCAACCTAGGGGCAGCGCTGGGCATTCACTTTGCCAATAATGCGCTGAGTTTTTTTGTTTTAGGCGTCAGCGGTGAATTAAATGGTATGGCACTATTTGACTGGAAAATTGATCAAAAATCACCACTCATTACGCTCTCGATGATTGTGTACGTCATTCTAATGGTCGTAATTTATAACATATGGACACGAAAATACTTCACTTCACAAACTTGACATCAGAGGTTTAGCCATAAACGTCGCTAATGGACAAAAAGCACCAGAGAATTTATAATATTATTGCGTCATTTTGTATATTTTTAGAGACTTAAGTAACCTTTAAAATCAAAATTTCTGAGATGTATTATCCATTAAGGTTTAGAATTGTACGATGAACGATTGCAATTTTGCCAAAGCCATCTTATTGCACGAACAAAACAGCAAGCCACAGGACGTCACAGATGAATTGGATTAATAATTATGTCCGCCCACGGATAAATTCAATATTCTCGCGTCGCGAAGTGCCCGAGAATCTGTGGTCCAAATGCTCTGAATGCGGGACAATGCTGTTCCACCGCGAGCTTAGTGAAAATCTGAATGTCTGCACACAGTGTCAGCATCACATGGGAATTTCTCCAAGAGCGCGCTTTGAAGGTCTGTTTGACGGTGGTGTTTTTGTAGAAGCTGAAGTTCCAGTACCCGTTAATGATCCCCTATATTTTCGAGATCAAAAAAAATACCCAGATCGACTGAAATTGGCTCAAAAAACGACCGGCGAAAGTGAAGCTATGTTGGTTGCAGAAGGCGATATTGGCCGTACTCCAATTGTCGCAGCAGCGCAGGATTTCTCCTTCATGGGTGGTTCAATGGGCATGTATGTCGGGAATGCGATCATCGCCGCGGCCGAACGGGCCGTAAAATTAAAACGTCCACTCATTCTATTTTCCGCGGCTGGTGGCGCACGTATGCAGGAGGGTATTTTAAGCCTGATGCAAATGCCGCGCTCAACCGTGGCAATCCAAATGCTAAAAGAAGCAGGTCTTCCCTATATTGTCGTTTTGACGCATCCGACGACAGGCGGTGTGACCGCCTCTTATGCGATGTTGGGCGATATTCATATTGCAGAGCCAAATGCCCTGATTTGTTTTGCAGGACCTCGCGTTATCGAACAGACAATTCGAGAAAAGCTCCCAGAGGGATTTCAGCGCGCAGAATACCTATTGGACCACGGCATGTTGGATATGGTCGTGTCGCGCCTGAAAATGCGGGATGAGCTGGTCAAAATTGTGCGCTTGCTCCTAGGTCTAAGCCCCGCAGTCATGGGGGACCTGCCAAGCCCTGACGCACAGGACCAATACCCAGAGCAAACTACAAATTCATCACCAGAATGACAGTCCTGACATCCGACATTGTGCTAGAGCGGATGATGTCTTTGCATCCTAGGGTCATCGACCTTACTCTGGATCGCGTTTGGGGATTGTTAGAGGCGATAGGGTCGCCGGAAAAGACACTTCCCCCAGTTATCCATATTGCAGGAACAAATGGTAAAGGCAGTACACAGGCAATGCTTCGTGCTGGCCTTGAGGCAAATGGGCATCGCGTACACGCGTATACTTCGCCTCACATTGAACGGTTTCATGAGCGGATCATGCTTGCCGGTGCACTTATCAAAGAAGAGCATCTTACTGCAATTTTAGACGAATGTTATCTGGCAAATGGCCCAGACTCAATTACTTACTTTGAAATAACGACCTGTGCAGCATTGTTGGCAATGTCGCGGTCACAGGCTGATTACACTCTGTTAGAGGTAGGACTTGGCGGACGATTAGATGCCACAAATGTCATTGAACGTCCTGCTCTGTGCATCATAACACCCGTGTCGATCGACCATGAGCAGTTTCTTGGAAACACTGTTTCTAAAATTGCCCAGGAAAAAGCCGGAATCATAAAGAAGGGTGTTCCAGTCGTTGTCGGGCCACAGCTCGAAGACGCTATGCAGGTGATCGAAGACATCGCATCTTTGCGGCATGCTCCGCTTCTTGCCTATGGCCAACACTGGCATGTTTCACGCGAACGGGATCGGGTGATCTATCAAGATGAGACTGGATTACTTGACCTCCCTTTGCCTATTTTGCCCGGCGCGCATCAAATCGAGAATGCTGGCGCGGCCGTTGCGGCTCTGCGTCATTTAGATATGCCACAACAGGCCACTGAACATGCTTTAACAAACGCATCATGGCCAGCTCGGATGCAGCGACTCAAGCAGGGTGCATTGGCAAATTTGGCAGGCCAAGCCGAACTTTGGCTTGATGGTGGCCATAATGCCGCTGCCGGAATTGCGCTTGCCAACCACTTGGCCACTCTTCCAAAACGCCCCACATTTTTGATTTGCGGGATGCTCAATACTAAAGACATCCTTGGCTATCTGAGCCCTCTAGCCAAGCAGGCCGATAAATTGATCGCCGTATCTATTCCAAACGAAACAAATACACTCCCTGCTGAAGTCACCGCCACTCAAGCATCAAATGCGGGTCTGACCGCGACCTCAGCTGTGAACGTTGCAAGAGCAATTCAAGAAATTGTGCAAGTAGAGCCTTATTCGCGTATACTAATTTGTGGTTCTCTCTACCTCGCGGGGGCTGTGCTGCGGGAAAACAAGTAGCCAGAGATCTGCAATATTAAGTCCGGCACAAAGATAGCCTCTCTACGATCGCCAACACTCACTATGGCGACACCACTGCTCTGGCAGAAATATTTTTGGCGACCGGCATAAGTTTAGCTCTCCAGATGCTCTCACCGCTGGACTGAGCTTTCATATTCCCGCGCTCTAATTCGCCCAGTCTGCTGATTGCATCTCACGCAAGCGGCTTGCAGTGCGTTCAAATTCAAACACCCCTTCGCCTTCAAGGTATAGCTCTTCCGGTTCTGCTGCGGCTGAACAAATAACCCTTGTTTTAGCCTCATAAAGAGCATCAATCAGCGTCATAAAACGTTTAGCTTCATTAAAATTACTGCAGCCCATTTGTGGAATATGTTCGATGACGATCACCCGCAGATTATCAGCAAGCGCGAGGTAATCCGCCGGACCAAGGGGCTGGCCGCAAAGATCATAAAATCCGAACCGACCAACGCCGTTATGATAGCGCGGTATCTCGAGTGCGCGACTTTTGACATAGAGCGTAAAAAATTCTTGATTCCCGCCGGTCAAGTCGGACCAGATATCATTGACACCAGCGTTAGCCTCTGGATTTAATGGTGTAAAATAAACCTTATTGCCCGAGATACGGTTTTGACGGAAATCTATGCCACCATCCAGATTTTCAACTACAAGATTAGACTTAAGAAACTCGATGAATGGCAAAAAAAGCTGTCGATTGAGGCCGTTCTTATAAAGACCATCTGGCGTTCGGTTTGATGTCGTAACAGTGACAGTCCCTTGATCATGCATCAATTGAAACAAGCGTCCAACAATCATGGCATCTGCGATATCTTTGATCTGCATTTCATCCAAGGCCAAAACACGGAGCCCTTGGGCCATATTTTTAGAGACTGATATCAAAGCATCTTGCTGACTAGACTTGCGCGCCTCATGCAGCGCTGTCTGCACCTCTTGCATAAAGGCATGAAAATGGACTCGCCGCGCGGGTACGCTTAGCTCACTGACGAAAAGGTCCATCAAAAACGACTTTCCCGTTCCGACCCCTCCCCATATATATAAACCAAGCGGGGGCGGAAGTGCTTTGCGAAATAAAGACTTCTTAATTGGCACCTCAACAGCGCTCTTTAACGCATCAAGCTTTGAGAGGATGCCAGACTGCGCAGCATTCGGGACAATTTCCCCTGCAACAATAAGTTTTTCATAGGCTTGCGAAATCTGCTCCATAATTGCCAATTACATCTGAATACCTCAAATTAAAAGGTTAGCGTTCCGCAGCACACAAAATTACAATTGACCATGCCTTCTTAATTTGTCACGAAACCATAAAGAAAAATGACATGAGCAGCGACACAAAACTCTTCACTCCAGTGTTAGTTATCGGATGTTTCATCATTTTGGTGAGCTTTTCAATAAGGGCATCATTTGGACAGTTTCAAATCCCCATTGCCTTCGAGTTTGGCTGGCCGCGCGCAGAGTTCTCTTTGGCCATTGCGATCCAAAACTTAGCTTGGGGCATAGGACAACCTATATTTTCTGCCATTGCTGAAAAAATAGGTGACCGTAAAGCCATCATTATGGGTGGGTTGGTCTATGCAGTCGGCCTAGTCCTATCCTCCACTGCGGTCTCCCCCCAAGCGCATCAGACATACGAAATTCTAATTGGTTTTGGCATTGCTGGTACCGGATTTGGCGTAATTCTTGGAGTCGTCGGACGCTCAAGTTCAGATAAGCACCGCACCATGTCGCTGGCCATTGCAACAGCGGCCGGCAGTGGCGGTCAAATTGTTGGTCCTCTTTTAGCTGAATGGCTCTTGAGTTTTGCTAGTTGGCAATCGGTTTTCGTGATCTTTGCCTGTGCCATTATTGGAGTCCTCTTTACTCTTCCGCTTATGAAAGTACCCAAAACTATAAATCGCCAAGACACAGATCAAAGTTTAAGAGATATTCTTAGCAAGGCGTTTAAAGATCCTAGTTTTGCAATGTTGTTTCTGGGCTTTTTTAGCTGCGGTTATCAACTTGCCTTTATGACGGCTCATTTTCCGGCTTTGGTCACTGAAATGTGCGGCCCAATTTTATCGGGTGGCATTCTAAACTCTATTGGCATCACAACGACGTCCGCACTTGGCGCAGCCGCGCTTGCAGTAATTGGTGTCACAAATATTGCCGGCACTTTGGGCGCGGGTTATCTGGGCAGTCGCTATCCAAAAAAATACCTACTTTTTGGTGTTTACACGGGGCGGACTATCATTACAACTGCGTTTATTTTAACACCCATCACGCCTGAAAGTGTTTTATTATTCTCGATGTTTGTGGGGGCTTTATGGCTGGCAACAGTACCTTTGACTAGTGGTTTAGTCGGACATATATTCGGTATGCGCTATATGGGCACACTTTATGGACTGGTGTTTTTCTCTCATCAAATTGGTGGGTTTCTAGGTGTTTGGCTAGGCGGGCGCATGTATGACATCTATGGGAATTACGAAGCTGTTTGGTGGGTTGGGATCGCCATTGGTGCCTTTAGTGCCTTGATCCATTTACCAATTAAAGAGAGATCAATCACCCTTGCGACCTAGGCAACTGAAGATTTAAGGGCTTTGTAAATTAAGCAAGAGGTCTTGCATCACTTCTGTGACATGCGTGTAAGCCAATCCATGTCCCGCGTGGGCAATGACGATATGTTTGGAATCAGCATTCCACTTAAGAAGTCTTTCCTTTCCAGAGATAGGAATAACCATGTCTTCAGCTCCCCAAACTGCGACCACCTCGATATTTTAAGTCGCCAATTTCTGATGATCAACTTGACTAGACGTAGCCAGGATCCCGCGCAAAGACGCAAGAACAGAGGGTAGAAATCCCAAATAGTTAAGCTCGCGTTGCTGGCGGTCCACTACATAATTAACGTCAGACACCAAAGCGCGTTCTTTTTCAGTTCCCTGTCGATGTATGCGGGCATAAAGCGCCATGAACACCCAAGTGCCAAACAAAGGCACTCTGAGAGCAATCGTTGCCAAAGAGCCTAATTCATGTCCCATACCCGCCGGCGCTAGTAAAATCAGTTTCTTAATACGCTCAGGATGCTTCGCACCAAAGGCGCTGGCGATCGCCCCGCCCATAGAATAACCGATCAGGTCAAAGGCATCTTTTTCTCCTAGTGTCGCAAGTAGTTCACGCAATTGTTCGACAAAAAATTTGCGGTCCTGCACCCCACTGGGCCGATCAGAATACCCCCGTCCATAATGGTCATAGACAAGCACGCGGTAGCCTTTCACCACAAGCTCTTTGGCAATGGCTTCAAAGACAAAGGAGGGTGTGGTTAAACCATGGATGCAGACAACCAATGGCCCCGTCTTCAGGCCAAAGTAACGATAATGTGTCAGACCTTTTTTCAGCTTACAAAAATCACCAGGCGCGTCTGAACGTGCCGTTTCATTCATTTTAAGACGTGCGCGCTCTAGCCCATGGGGAAAGGCGACGCATCCTATGAGGATAATGACCAGAAAGATCATTCTGAGCTGGTCCACCTACCGAGTATATACCGCGCCGTCATCAGGTCCATATGTGCGCCGCCACCGTTTTTAAACAAAGTTATATCGTCATCGGACAACCGCGTGAATTTTTCGGGATCATAATAATCTGCAACAATGTCAGATTGTGAAATAATCCCCGTGTCTATCGGCGTTTTGATGTCACCTATATGCGCGATTGTTGTCATATAGCTGTCGACAAAAACCCGCGCGCGCAGAATAGCGGAATCATCCACCTCGCGCATATCTGGCCTATATGCTCCAATTAGATCTATGTGTTGGCCAGGTCTCAGCCACTCACCCTGCAAAACTGGCTCTGTCGACATAGTAGCACACGTGACAATATCGGCTTTGCCCACGGCCTTCTGTAGATCATAAGCAACCTCCATACCTGCATGCTCAGAGGCCATCTTCTCAGCATTTTTGACAGATCGGTTCCATACAGTAAACCTTGCCTGCGGAAATAGAGATCCATAAGCATCCCGAAGCGAACGACCCACCGTTCCAGCCCCAACAATCAAGATATGCTGACTGTCTTTTCGCGCCAGACGGCTTGCCGCTAATAGGCTGTCTCCGGCTGTTTTCCATTTGGTGACAAGATGAAAGTCGACCAAGGCTTCCAGCATTCCATCGTTATCGGAAAACAGGCTAACAGCGCCATTGATCATAGGCCGGCCTTTTTCCGTATTTTTGGGGAAGACCGTCGCAGATTTCACAGCTAACCCGAGACCATCAATCCAAGCTGAGCGAGAGAGAAGCGTGTCCGGATCACGGTATAAAAACGTATCGGCAATCTCAGCTTTGGGAAATAAATGTCCCTGTGCCAGAGCGTTTGTTAAACCTGACCAGTCAAGCTTGGCCTGACCTTGCTCAAAGGGGATATAAGTGATGTCCATTGATGCTCCCGTCAGCGTCGCAATTTGGGTCGGTTGCCAGTTGGCTCTGGGCGAATTTGGATATCACGAAACACCATATACAGTCCCGAAGCAAGAATAAGGATCATTCCGATCCAAGTTGTAAGGTCGGGAAGTTCCCCAAATACCGTATAGCCCCAGAAGATTGCCATCACCATTGCAATATATTCAAAGGGCGCCACAAAGGCCGCCTCACTTTGTCGGTAAGCCATTGAAATTAAGTATCCACCAAAGATACTGGCAATGCCGAGGATTGCAAAAATCCACAAATCACGCGTCAACGGATATTCCCATGCCCGAAGCAGGAACGATACCGATGGGTTACTTCCATTGTCAAAACGACCATCACCGAAAGATAAGCCAACGATTGAGGATACAAGAATAAAAGTGAGCTGAATATAAAAGGTCATAGTTGCAGCACTTTCAGTACCGCCAATTCTGCGTGTCAGAATGTTCAAAAAAGCATAGCCAACGGCGGCTAGCATGGGGAGGAAAGAGGCAAATTGAAAAGCAGACGTCCCAGGCCGCACGATGATGATGACGCCCAAAAGGCCTAAAATGGTTGCACTCCACCGGCGTGGACCAACATTTTCACCCAAAAACACCACTGACAAAATTGTGATGATGAGTGGACTAACAAAGAAAATCGCGACAGCATCGGCCAGCGGCATGGTCGCCAGTCCCATAAAAAAACAAGTATTTGCGAAAACAATACAAGCGCCACGTAGCAAATGCATGCCCAAGCGCGATGTTTTCAACGCGCTCCATCCACCACTAAGCGGCATAATTATTACCAAAAATATCGTCATACCAATCAGAGATCTTGCCATCACCACCTCGTGCAAAGGATAGGCATCACTGAGTGATTTTATTAAGACATCATTAAGTGAAAAAAAGAACATAGCCGCCATTGCACAAAGTGCGCCTGTAGCGTTGGAATTAGCGCTCGTGGCTTGCATATTTTCACCGAATGATTTAATAACCCGCTTTTGCTTTTCGCAGGGTATTTTCTAATACTTCCAGAAAGCGCGACCGATCAGCTTTTGTAAAGCTTTTTCCACCACCTTGACAAAAGGGGTCAGCTGCTCGCAAATCTGCCATAAGGTCTCGTGTTGCCAGAACATTTCCAATATTAGCCTGCGTAAGCGCCTCTCCGTTATGCTTCAATACCAAAGCACCTTGCTCAACGCATTTGGCAGCAAGGGGAATATCTCCAGTAATGACGACATCTCCCTGCCGCGCACGGTCAGCGATCCATATATCTGCCACGTCAGGCCCGTCGGCAACAATAACATTTTCAACCAATGGGTTTTGCGAAGGCCGCAAGCCACCATTACTTACAACGTACATTTTAATTTTATTCCGGGTTGCGACACGCTCGGCCTCTACTTTCACAGGGCAAGCGTCTGCATCGATATAAAGCGTGGTCAATGTATCTGTATCCTTAGCAAACTATCTATAGAGCGCCACAAAAACTCAGCTTCTATGTTAAAAAGATTGTGGCGTTGTCTGGGAAAGGCCACGCGCTCGCAGACCGTATCAAAATCAAGCCAGTCAAAGGCGTCGTGTTTCGCGTTCAGCTGAACATCCAAGAGTGCATCTGCGAACCCGACAAAGACTGGCAGCATCGGAATGCGTCCTTTTTGGAGTTCATAAAATTGTTCACAGATATCACCAGACCAAAGTTGGGACAGTTCAAGACCCGTTTCCTCTCGCAATTCTCTAAGAGCTGCCTGCCAAGCTGTTTCGCCCGCTTCAATTGAGCCTGCAACTTGGCACCATTTCCCTAGCATAGAGGTTGTGCGGCGCATTAAAAGTACTTCTACCTGCTCATGCTGCTGTCTAAGCACAAAAATGTAGACTGCATTGCAAACAATTGGAACGGACTGTATTTCAGAAACGTCTAAAATCCTGTCTGCCATATTTTTACCATTAGCCTCAGCCCCGCACAGGTCTCCGTTTACCAAGATTACTTGTCGTACAGCGCTTCTGCGTGAAAGGTCATATGATCTTCCATAACTGTCGAGACGAAGAAATAGCTGTGATCGTAGCCATGCTGAAGACGAATGAAACTTTGCTAGCGTTGGGCATTGGTGGCCTCAGCCAGCTTTTCTGGTCTTAGCAGATCAATAAATTGGTCGTTCGTTCCTGTATCGACGAGAACTGGACCGTCAAAGCCAACTTTGCACATCATGACGGAAGCATCATGCCGCTGCCATAGGTCTTCGTCATCACCCAGATATGCACTGAATTGTTTCCTCCCCCAATCCGCACCGGTTGGATTGCAAATCGGAGAAAAGGCCGAGACTGACTG
>JAQWKM010000116.1 GCA_029247845.1 Paracoccaceae bacterium
TGCATCAAGTGTTCTTATTCTGGCAGCAAACTATATTCTCACAGAGGTATTTTTTACGGCATGATCAAACTTGAGAATGTACATAAGTCTTTTGGCAATAATGATGTTCTAAAGGGCGTTAATATTAAGATTAAAAAAGGCACTTCTCTGGTTGTGATTGGGGGATCAGGGACAGGGAAATCTGTCACTTTAAAATGTGTACTCGGTCTGGTCACTCCTGACAAAGGGCGCATTCTTGTCCATGGACAAGATGTCAGTAAAACGGATCGAGATGCCTTTTTATCAAAATTTGGAATGTTGTTTCAAGGCGGCGCATTGTTTGATAGTCTTCCTATATGGAAAAATGTAGCTTTCCGTCTTCTCCGCGGTCCTACAAAAAAAAACCCTGACGCCGCGCGCAACATTGCTATCGAAAAGCTCCGCCGCGTGGGGTTGAGCGGGAATGTAGCAGATAAGTTTCCCGCCGAGCTGTCTGGAGGCATGCAAAAGCGTGTAGGACTTGCCAGAGCCATCGCCGTTGACCCAGAGATCATCTTTTTTGATGAACCTACGACCGGTCTTGATCCAATTATGGCCTGTGTGATCAACGAATTAATACGAGAAATTGTGGTTGAAATGGGCGTTACCGCAATGACGATAACCCATGATATGTCCTCTGTGCGCGCGATTGCTGACGACGTCGCAATGTTACATGATGGTGTAATTCAATGGACGGGGCCCATTGCCGATCTGGACCATAGCAATGATCCCTACCTAGATCAGTTTGTAAACGGCCGCGCAGATGGTCCTATCGAGGCTATCCGATAGCGAATTGGTATTTCAAATTGTCCAGTGGTATCGTATTTCTTGGCTTCGAAGGCGAGCTCTGCAAACTAGAAAGATCTGACTATGTTAAAGTTCTGCAACCTTTTGCTCTTTGTTTTATTCCCAGTTTCTTGGTTTGCTCCATTAATGCATGCTGGCTTTCTACCGCTATTTGGTCTTTCAGAGATAACAATACTCTCCGGCCTCCAGTCACTTTGGGCCTCAGACATCATTTTGGCTTTGATCGTGACCTTTTTTGCACTTTTTGCCCCTCTTTTAAAGACCCTAGCAACTGCTCTTGTTCAATTTGGCTATTTATCTGAAAAAGCCCAGCCAACGCTGGGCTTACTGGCTAAATTTTCCATGGCAGATGTTTTTCTAGTGGCCCTTTATATCACAGTCATAAAAGGTATCAGCTTTGGGAGAATTGAAGTTGGCTGGGGGTTATATCTTTTTACCTTTTGCGTGATTGCATCTTTGGTCGTTCATTTTTTTTCAACACGAAAAACTTTGTTCAAAAGCTTGCCTTAACGGGTTAAAATTGGCACGAACGTTTTATGATAAAATCAAAATCATTCTTTTGTTCCGATTGTGGAAATTCGACATCGAAATGGTCAGGCCGATGCGAAGCCTGTGGGGCTTGGAATAGCATAAGTGAACAAGGTGGTCTCTCGTCAGGGACAGGCAAATCCTCGTTGGGCAATAAAAAAGGTGCAAAAGTCAAATTAACAAATTTGGCCACTGATGAACCGTCACCTAAACGCACCAACAGCGGGATCAACGAGCTTGATCGCGTTCTAGGCGGTGGCCTTGTTCCAGCGATGGCTATTTTAGTTGGTGGTGACCCCGGTATAGGTAAATCTACGCTTCTATTGCAGGCGGCGGGAAGTTTTGCGAACAATGGGTTGGAAACTCTTTATATCTCCGGAGAAGAAGCCAGTGGACAGATCAGAATGCGGGCCAAGCGACTGGGCCTGAACGAGGCCCCTGTTCGACTTGGTGCCGAAACGAATTTGCGCAATATACTAACCACGATGGCAGAGGAAAAGCCCAACCTTGTAATCATAGATTCAATTCAAACAATTTGGGCCGATACAGTTGAGAGCGCACCGGGCAGCGTCAGCCAAGTGCGGGCTGCAGCGCATGAATTAACTAATTTTGGTAAACGCAATGGGATTTCCGTCGTACTCGTGGGACATGTGACTAAAGATGGACAAATCGCAGGGCCCAGAGTCATCGAACATATGGTAGATACTGTTTTGTATTTTGAAGGGGAGCGCGGACATCAGTTTCGTATTTTACGCGCTGTGAAAAACCGCTTCGGTCCAGCTGACGAAATTGGCGTCTTCGAAATGACTGGCAAAGGCCTGAGCGAAGTTGCCAACCCATCCGCCCTTTTTTTATCAGAGCGCGGTAAGCCAAGCCCGGGGTCAATAGTTTTTGCAGGGATCGAAGGCACTCGACCACTTCTCGTGGAACTGCAGGCTCTGGTTGCTCCCACCCCTCATAGCCAACCAAGGCGGGCTGTGATTGGATGGGATAATGCCCGACTTGCGATGATACTCGCAGTTTTAGAATCACGCTGTAATATTCCTTTCACAGGCCACGATGTATATTTGAATGTGGCAGGAGGGATGAAGATCTCAGAACCTGCAGCTGACCTTGCGGTTGCAACGGCTATCCTTTCCGCACTTTATAACATAAGTTTACCTGCTCATACGGTTGTATATGGAGAAATTAGTCTATCAGGTGCAGTTAGGCCTGTTAATCAGGCAGAAAATAGGTTGAAAGAAGCGCGAAAACTTGGTTTCTCAAAGGCAATAGCCCCTCGACACGAAAAACAAATCGACGTTAAGGATATCGCAGTGGCAAAAACAGATGATCTTATGTCATTTGTGTTGGATGTATTTGAAGGAAAATAAGATTGCCTAAACTCAGACGGTGCTTAAATGGAAAGCGTTAATATTATTGACGGAACGGTTCTGTTCCTAGTCTTTCTATCGGCAATATTAGCCTATTCACGCGGTGTGGTTCGGGAAATCATGGCAATCGTTGGATGGGTGATGGCAGCATTTCTGGCCTTCATCTTTGCACCTCAAGTCATGCCTTTAGTCAAAGAAATCCCCATGATTGGTCCAATTTTGGCCGATAGCTGTGAGTTAGCGATAATCGCATCTTTTGCTGCTGTTTTTGCTGTCGCACTGGTCATCGTGTCCTTTTTTACGCCGCTTTTAACCTCCCTAATTGATAAGACTGCGGCTGGAAGGATCGATCGGGCTATGGGTTTTCTATTTGGCATTCTGCGCGGTCTTGCGGTGATAGCAATTATGTTCTTTGCCTATAAGTCTATTCTAAGCTCAGATAGCTTTGCGTTGGTAGAAGAAAGCAGATCTGCGGTCATTTTTGGAAATGTTGTAACAAATATAGAGGAGCGCAACCCAGAGCGTGCATTGAGATGGATCACCACCCAATACGAAGAGCTGGTCGCTGTGTGCGAAGTCGAATAAGTATCACCACAGCAGGTGCGAATTGTAATGCATCAACAGCATTTATTTCTGAAACTTTAATGACACGCCTTGCTAAACACTTTAAGAGTTAACTAGAAATCTACGTTCGAGTTGGAGCCTTTATCCTTGGTACTTAAAAATAAGCCAAGTTCTTGTCTTTTTGACAATGATAACGCAGATAACGTGAATTTATTTACTTATCTCAAATACTATATAGATAGATGCAAATTGCGTGATGGTGACTTTGTTTGCCACATTCGAAATTGTTAAACGGGAGTGTTAATCAATGAGTTCCACCCAACGCAAAGGTAGCCTAGCCCGAATACATCAAATAGGTCCTTTTTAATGTGTGGTATTTTAGGAATAGCTAACCGTAGTAACCAAGCTTTTGGCGAAATTTATGACGGGTTGTTAATGCTTCAGCACCGCGGTCAGGATGCTGCTGGGATTGTTACATATGACGGTGAGTTTTTTAGAGAGCAGAAAAACAATGGTCTTGTCAAAGATGTTTTTCATGCGCGCGACGCTAAAACCCTAAATGGGAAAACAGGGATAGGTCATGTGCGCTATCCAACGGCAGGATCACTGAGTGCCTCAAACGCACAGCCTTTTTTCGTCAATGCGCCCTATGGAATTTACCTTATACATAACGGCAATCTAACAAATGCGGACGAACAGAGAAAAAAAGTGACCCGCAAATATAGTCGCCATTTACGCACTACGTCAGATTCTGAGATATTACTAAACGTTCTTGCAGATAAAATTTTGGATAGTATCAAAAAGAATGGATCCAAAGACCCACAGAAAAACGTTTTTGAAGGTGTCAAACTGACGATGGAACGCATTCAAGGCGCCTATTCGGTTGTCGCGTTGATAGACGGTGTTGGGCTTTTGGCTTTCCGCGATCCCAATGGCATTCGCCCTATTTCAGTTGCGACCAGAAGGGTCAATGGCGAGGAGCATGACTACGCCTTTGCCTCTGAAGATGTTGCATTTGGCATAACAGGTTTTGAAAAATTGCGTGATATTGCCCCCGGTGAAGCCATTCTAATTGACTTAGACGGCAAAATGCATAGCTTTCAGGCGTCCGAGGGCGAACTGCGCCCGTGTATATTCGAGTATGTCTATTTGGCACGTCCAGATTCAATGCTTGATGGAATCTCGGTATATAAAACGCAATTGCGCATGGGCCAAGCTCTTGCAAAGCAAATTGACGCCGCTGGTTTGCAAATAGATAGTATTATTCCAGTACCAGATTCCGCCCGTCCGGTTGCACTTGAAGTCTCTAAGGCAACAGGCATCCGTTACCGCGAGGGCCTTGTTAAAAACCGTTACGTTGGACGTACGTTTATCATGCCGGGACAGTCTGAGCGACAAAAGTCTATACGGCGCAAATTAAATGCCATCCCACTTGAGTTTGATGAACTCAATGTCCTGTTAATTGATGACTCGATTGTAAGAGGAAATACAATCAAACAAATCGTTCAGATGTGTCGTGATGCGGGGGCGAGAAAAGTCTATGTTGCAAGCGCATCTCCCCCGGTAAAATTCCCAAATGTATATGGCATAGATATGCCCACCAAAAAAGAATTTGTCGCAAATGGCCTTACTAAGAAACAGATTTGCGAGGAACTTGGCGCAGATGCCTTATTCTATCAGAACTTAGAAGATTTAATCTGGGCGGCGCGCGAAGGTAATAAATCAATCAAAGATTTTGACTGCTCTTGCTTTGATGGGAAATATATCGCAGGCAATATTGATAAGGATTATCTCGATAGTCTGGAAATGAGCAATCGGGTCAGCGAAAAGGTAAGCGCACTTCCTAAATACACCTCTTCATGGAATGTGCCTTTGTTGGAAGGGACACATAACAGCTAAAAGCAAAATTACGACCCGTTAAATAAACAAAATTGCCATCTTATTCCTGTTAAGTGTTTTCTGTAGCATAAAGACTGAAATCAAAGACCTAAATTTTGCTTTTCAAAAGCTATTAAAGACCTGTAGCTGAGCTTCCTGCATTGCTTGACCTTTGATGAAAAATTGCTCATCACGACATTATGGATAAACAAGTAGCATTAATTACCGGCGCGTCTCGGGGACTGGGCGCAGCCTTCGCGGAAAGCCTTTCACAAACGCACCATATCGTTGCTGTGGGCCGCACGACTGGTGCGCTTGAAGCGCTTGACGATAGGATACAAGCCAAAGGTGGACAAGCCACTTTGGCACTGATGGACATTACGCAAAAAGATGCAATGGCTCATCTGTGCAAATCCTTGTTCGAACGTTGGGGGAGCATAGATATTTGGATTCATTCGGCAATTCATGCCGCACCATTAACGCCAGCGGCAACACTGGATGCCAAAGATTGGGAAAAGTCCATTGCGGTAAACGTTACAGCGGTGGGCCATTTGATTCCATTCGTATTTCCACTGTTATCAAAAACATCAAAGGCAATTTTCTTTGACGATAATCATAGCGAAGATAAATTCTTTTCCGCTTATGGTGCGACAAAGGCGGCCCAAATTGCTCTCGCCCGCATTTGGGCGGCAGAGCATGTCCGCTCGGGCCCAAAGATCCACATTCTGAAACCAAACCCAATGCCAACAGCAATCAGGGCGCGCTTTCACCCTGGGGAAGACAAATCTAAA
>JAQWKM010000014.1 GCA_029247845.1 Paracoccaceae bacterium
AACTCTGGTCTGAGTTCCGTGTCAGCATTGATTTATTAAAGCATAGCTTTAGCCAGTTACATATTTGGATAATTCGGGCCATCACCACCTTGAGGTGTGACCCAATTGATATTCTGACTTGGATCCTTGATGTCGCAAGTCTTGCAGTGCACACAGTTTTGAAAGTTGATTAAAAATCGGTCATCTTTGTCTTTTTCTTGAACAACTTCATAGACGCCAGCAGGGCAATACCGCTGAGCTGGCTCTGCATATTTTGGAAGATTAACCTGTATTGGGGTATTGGCGTCTTTAAGCTGAAGGTGAGCCGGTTGAGACTCTTCGTGATTAGTCATTGAAAAAGAAACGTTGGTCAGGCGATCAAAGCTTAGCTTGCCGTCAGGTTTCGGATATTTAATTTCTTTATGCTTTACTGCTTCCTCCGTGGCTGCAGCATCTGATTTTCCATGTTTGAGTGTGCCAAACAGAGATACGCCAAAGATAGTTTGGAACCACATGTCAAATCCTCCAAGGGCAAGCCCTCCAAGTGGACCGAATCGACCAGTCAGTGGTGCTACGTTACGAACTTTCTTTAGGTCTTTGCCAACAGGCCCAGAACGCAAAGATGCATCGTAGTCGTCTAGCACATCCCCTGAACGATCCGCTTTGATAGCTTTACAAGCAGCATCTGCCGCCTCGATACCGGAATGAATAGCATTATGATTACCTTTGATACGCGGTAAGTTCACCAGACCTAAGGAACACCCAAGCAAGGCTCCTCCAGGAAAAGCCGCCTGCGGGATCGACTGAAATCCACCTTTGGTCACGGCACGCGCCCCATAAGCGACCCGCTTGCCACCTTGAAGAAGCTGAGCAATTTTGGGATGGTGTTTAAAGCGCTGGAATTCCATGTAAGGAAACAAATAGGGATTTTTATAATTAAGATCGACAATATACCCCACGTAGACCTGATTATTATCTAGATGATACACAAAAGACCCGCCTGAATTTTTAAAGCCTAGCGGCCAACCAAGCGTATGGGTCACTTCACCTAAGTTGTGATTCTCTGGTTTGACGTCCCATATCTCTTTCATGCCAAGCCCAAATTTGGGCACGTCACAATTTTTGGAGAGATCGTATTTAGCTATGACTTCTTTAGAAAGAGATCCGCGAACACCTTCGGACAAAAAGACGTATTTACCATGTAATTCCATCCCCGGCTCATAACCATCCGAGTGCGTTCCATCAGAGTTTTTTCCAAATTCGCCTGCTACTACACCTCGGAGCTCGTCCTTATCGCCAAACACCAGTTCTGAACACGCCATACCAGAGAAAATTTCTACGCCCAATTCTTCGGCTTGATCCGCCATCCAGCGACACACATTTCCCATTGAGACGATGTAATTGCCGTGGTTGCTCATAAGCGGCGGCATAAACCAATTTGGCAAGCGAATTTTTCCAGACTCGCCCAAAATATAAAAGTTATCCTCTTTGACTTTTACATTGATTGGCGCTTTTTTTTCTTTCCAATCGGGCATTAGCCGGTCCAGTCCAGAGGGATCAAGCACAGCTCCGGATAGGATATGCGCGCCCACCTCCGACCCTTTTTCCAAAACAACAACGTCAAGGTCTGCGTCAAGTTGTTTCAGACGAATAGCAGCCGAAAGCCCCGAGGGACCAGCACCGACGATCACCACGTCATATTTCATAGCTTCACGCTCAATATTTGACATTGCTAGCTCCTCCAGAGACATGGTATGTTTAGGATATGGATATGTCGTGCATGAGCTTTTCGTCAATGCCAACACGTCGCTAAACAGCAGATTTGCGGCAAAAGGCGCATCTATCTGGGCACAAATTTATAAATTTCCGCAATCATTACTTGATTTTGTCATTTTTCATTGCGAGACTTTTTTTGTTACCTTGAACTTCCTTTAATGAAGTCACACATCATAAAATAATATTAGACGTCAAGCTACTGGATCAAAAAGCGAATAAAAAATGGAAAAAGTACCTATGACAAAGGCGGGTCACGCCGCAGTTGAAACTGAACTAAAACAACTCAAGTCTATTGAGCGTCCTGCTATTATTCAAGCAATCGCAGAAGCACGCGAGCATGGGGACCTTTCCGAAAATGCAGAATATCATTCTGCTCGCGAAAAACATAGCTTTATCGAAGGCCGCGTGAAGGATTTGGAAGGTATTTTATCTCTTGCAGAGGTGATTGATCCGGCTTCGTTGTCTGGCTCTATTAAATTTGGGGCAACAGTTACTCTTGTTGACGAAGACACTGATGAAGAAAAAACATGGCAGATTGTTGGCGAACACGAAGCTAATATTGAAAAAAGCCTTTTAAATATTCGGTCTCCTATTGCCAGAGCGCTCATCGGCAAAGATGAAGGTGATAGTGTCGAAGTAAAAACACCAGGCGGACAGAAGTCTTACGAAGTTGTATCAATTTCTTACTGCTAAAAAACAATTGCGAAATGTTGAGTATTCATGAACACGGAGCGTGACTTCAAAACTAATCGTTTAGAGTCCTATCAGAAACGTCAGGGCCGCAGCACCAGTCTGCCAGAATGGATTGCAATAGGTCTAACCGTGATATTAGTGATTGCGTCTGGATATCTTTTGATGAACGATAAATTAAGCGGCGACGGAACATTCATCGTACAGCTTGTCGTCGTTTTTATGCCTGTGGCCTTGCTGAGCTTATGCTTCATTATCATGCGCGCCTCCAGAGTTATGCAAGAAGAAACTCAAATGCTTCAGACAGCCGTTGACGCATTGCGAAAGGCCTATACCGACCAAGTTACATCGCAAGGTGATTCAAACTTGGAAATAGCCATTGGACGAAAACTTGAGGAATTATCTACGGTTCAACAAAAAATTCAAAATACACTGACAATCATAAGTTCTGAAAGAGTCACAGACCACAAAAAAATACCTCAACTTTCAGGTCCCAAAGATCTCGAAACTGACAGCAGAGACCAACCTTTACTGGCACTTGGGACACGGGCAGAAGAATTTTTAGACCCATTATCTGTGGAAGATTTTATCACCGCCCTGAATTTTCCAGAAACTGCGGACGACGAAGACGGCTTTTCAGCACTCAAACGAGGGTTGAAAGACCGAGAAACAGCACTGCTTATTCAAGTGGCTCAGGACGTGTTAACTCTCCTTAGCCAAGATGGAATATATATGGACGATTTGCGACCTGACATGGCTAGGCCAGAGGCTTGGCGTCGCTTTGCCGTAGGTGAGAGAGGACGCAAAGTTGCCACCCTTGGCGGGATACGAGACCGGTCTTCATTGGCTTTGACGAGTGGCCGCATGAAACAGGATGCAATCTTCCGCGATACTGCCCATCACTTTCTTAGAATGTTTGACAAAGAATTTAGTAGATTTGAAAAATCCGCAACTGATGCAGAAATTTCGGCCTTTTCTGAAACTCGAACAGCGCGCGCTTTTATGCTTATTGGTCGTGTCGCAGGAACATTTGATTAACTGGGTTACCTTGGTCCATCTTTTAATGTCGGTGTGGCTTTTTGGAATATTACACACAGCCTTTGAACCAGATTATTAAGCGCCCTACCAAATCAAGTTTGTCTTGAGGATAATTTTTTAGCTACTCCACTCCTACCAACCTAGAGCCACAAGTCAAAATTTAGTTTGGCGTATACATCGCGCATTGCAACAGATCATCACTGCATTATTGGTTTCACCCTTTAGAACTCAGAAAATGGAATGTAGCGAACTTTGTCTCCAATTTTGACGTCATGAGCAGGTTCGGCAAGTTCAACCAACCCTTCAGCCCAACTCAAACCCGTTATGCGCCCCGACCCCTCGGAGCGAAAAACCTCGGCACACCCTTTGCGAATTCTTGCGCGTAAATACTCGCGCCGTCCAGGCTTTTTAGATTTCTCAAAAGCAGCAGCAACATCAAAGGATTGTGGCATTTTCCAGGTCCCCCCAGCCAATGTTCTCAGCGCTGGTTGAGTGAAAACCAGTGCGCAGACCATTGCGGCAACTGGATTTCCCGGAAGCCCAAAAACTGGAAGGCCACTCCAGAGCCCCATGGCCATAGGCCGTCCCGGTTTTACCGCTATACGCCACATCTCCAAAGATCCACTATCACGCAATAGCGCAGACATATGGTCTTCCTCACCTGCAGATGCACCGCCAGTGGTGATCAGAGCATCACAGCGGTCAGCAGCAGAATTCAGTATAAATCGCAAGGATTGAGCATCGTCATCGGCGCGCCCCATATCGAGGACATCATATCCCAATTGCATCATCTGCCCAATCAACATTGGACGATTTGCATCGTATATCTGACCAACCTGCGCCTGTTCACCAGGTTCAATCAATTCGTCGCCAGTCGATAGTATGCCGACGCGCAAAGGCTGATATACTGTGACTTGAGAAATGCCCACTGAGGCAAGAACTGCTAGGTCTGAAGTTCTAATCTTACGCCCCTTGCCAAAAAGCACCTGCCCGGTTTGGATGTCTTCGCCCACGGAACGGGTATTTTTTCCAGCTTTTAGGGGCCCGCGAAAAGCAATTTCATGCGAATCTGCGCTAACATCTTCCTGCATAACAACTGTATCAACACCTTCTGGCAATATTGCTCCCGTAAGTACTTTTACGGCATAGCCTTCTGGAACAGGTGTCCCAAACGGATGACCTGCGGCGGCCCGACCCTGCATCAAAGAAAGGCATATGACATCTCGGTCTTCACTTTGAACACCTAAATATCCATAACCGTCTATAGCCGAATTGGCATGAGGCGGGCTATTTTCTGATGCAGTGATATCCTCTGCCAGTATCCGCCCCGTGGCAACACCAAGATCAACACACATGGTTGCAACTTTTGGGCGCATTGCATTGCGCAGAAGCTCCAGCGCAAATTCAACAGACAGCCAATCTACCCCCGGCGGTAAGGCAAAACAATCATCTCTCAAGGGCGGTGGCGCAATCATGTTCGTCTTCCAGCCGTTTTAACTCCCATGATCCAGCCCTCTTCATTCAGCGTGAACAAATCCACATCAGGAAGCTCAAAAAGGTACTGGCCAAATTGCGCATTTTTCATCATGCTTGACAACCTGTCACAGGTTTGTCTCACTTGGCGCGCATCCAGAATATGATATAGGGCATCGGGATACTCAATTTCTAACGGCACGGCATAATCAACCTTATAGTAAGAAGGATAAATCTCACATAGAACAACGGGCGCATCAGGTAAATCACGCCCAGTTTCTTGCGGGAATACCTGACAACGCTGTCCCAATAATTTACGCAACTTTGCCAAATACATCAAACCCAACAAGGCCTGCGAACCAACCGATCCAGTTGTAAATAGCTTCCAACTGCTTTGTGCTGTTTTGGAGGCTCGTTCCGTTTCGCGCAATTCGATCATCCCATGACCGCTACGCAATGTTCCTTTATGGGGAAGTCCAGCATAAGATGTACTGTGCGGCGAGCCCCAGAAAGGTCCGATCCCAGGGAACATATTGTTGATCCGCGCCGCTATTTCAAAGCGATTGTTGACGTTATGCGCATCATCCTCGATGCGCTCGGCTAACCAATCCCAAACAGCGAGCCCAGACGCTTTTCCAGTCAGTGATTTAGCAAATCCCATCGGGTAACCAAAGCTAAAATCAAATCCAACAAGTGTGCGTCTGCCAGCCGCAAGTTCCCCATCAAGAATATCGCGAAGACTGGCCATCACGGATGCCCTTGTGCGATGATATTCAGGATGACGAGATGCGCCTTCTAAAAGATTCGAAACGCACAAATAGATTGCATCCCGAGATGGCCTAGCGGGTGATGGTGCAGAGCGGGCAGACCAGTCAATCGCGATCACAGTATCAAACATCAAAGACCTACTTCCGCCAGAATAAATTCAGAAATTGAATGCGTATCATCGAGGTCAAATACAAGGTGATCAAGCGTGAGCTCTGTGTTACTTGCAATGGCGCGGATCGTTACATCATTAGGGGCAATCAGTGCCTGACCTGTCTGACTACGATGCGCTTCGATTTTGGGATGCGGGTCTGTTTTATACCCTTCGATAAGCACGATATCGACAGGTGACAGCTTGGTAAGCAAGTATGCAAGCGAAGGTTCTTGCCCCTCTACAATCTCATGCATCAGGGCGAACCTTTTGCGAGACGCCAATAAAACTTCGCGCGCGCCAGAAACACGATGTCGATGGCTGTCCTTACCTGGGTGGTCAACATCAAACGCATGGTGCGCGTGCTTGATTGTGGAAACAGACAAACCACGGCGTGTCATATCTGCCACCAACCGCTCCATTAGCCCTGTTTTGCCAGAATTCTTCCAGCCTGTTACCCCATAAATCTTCATCCACCCTCTTTGAGCATCCGCTCTGCAACCTTAAGATCTTCTGGCGTATTTATATTGAAGAACGGATCAAAAGGTACGGTCTCAAATACAGTTTCTCGCCCTCGATTCTTATCGCTCCACTGGATAACTTTGCGTAACCCTGCCTCAAGGTGACCCCGCAAATCATGTCGCAGACTGACAGGCCAGAGCCCAAAGGTCGGGTGGCGCCATGTTTTTCCATCCCCATCGCACGTTGCAGCCAGAACCAAGGGATCTGCCATTCCGTCACCGGCCATGAGCAACCGTGAAACAAGGTCTAGGGGGAAAAATGGTGTATCAGTAGCCACCGTTACAATAAAAGTTTCGCCCTGTGCATGGGCCCAGTCCAGACCCGCTAGGACACCTGCCAGAGGCCCAGCGAACCCATCAATACTATCGGCAACCACAGGTAGGCCTAAATCAGAAAATCTATCAGGATTGCCATTTGCATTTAATGCAAGACCGGATACTTGAGGCTCTAAACGGGCGCACAAATGATCCAGAAGACTTTTGGATCCAACCTGTAAACGCCCTTTGTCACCACCGCCCATTCGGCGCGCCTGACCGCCAGCAAGGATAACACCACTCGGTTTTATCATTCCCTACCCCCTTTACGGCGGGCCTCTTTTGGATCGTCTGTGAACCGAGTTGAATCTGCATCCCAGATCAAACGATCCTCACCTGCCAGGCACATGAATCTTTTGCCACGCATCCGCCCGATCAGCGTTAGACCGACTTGTCGCGCGATATCCACGCCCCATGCCGTAAAGCCAGAGCGCGATGCCAGAACAGGAATACCCATATTGGCGGTTTTAATAACCATCTCGGATGTCAATCGCCCTGTTGTGTATAGAATTTTATCATCAGGAGAAACAGCGTATGACAGCATCCAACCGGCAATCTTATCGACCGCATTATGACGCCCGACATCTTCCATATAGACCAATGGTTGGTTCTGCTGACACAGCACAGTGCCATGAATTGCACCTGCACTTAAATATAGCGATGGTGTCTGGTTGATTTTGCTGGCAAGTTCATAAAGCGAGGATGTCTTGACCTCAAAAGGGGCTAATTTTAAATCTTCCAGACCCTCCATCATATCGCCAAAAACAGTCCCAACAGCGCAGCCACTTGTCCTCGTTTTCTTGCGCAACTTTTCTTCATAATTGGTCTGGCGAGAGGTTCGCACGATAACTGTTTCCAGCTCTTCGTCATAATTAATTCCAGTGACATCATCCTCGGCGTGCAGCATGCCTTGGTTACTCAGAAAGCCAAGGGCAAGGAATTCGGGATAATCGCCAATAGTCATTGCCGTTACAATTTCTTGTGCGTTTAAGAAGATCGTTAAGGGACGTTCTTCGACCACACGAATTTCCTGTAAGATACCACTATGATCTTTGCCCTGCACAACGCGTGTGAGGCGCTGATTTTCCGCATTAGGCGGGATAATGTATTGAGATTCGTTGTTTTTCTGGCTCACCAGTGACTTCACTCCATCTTTACGTTCGATCATAGACTGATTTTGATTTTGAAATCCAGTCCAAGCATCACAAAAGAGCCCATCCCTAAAACGAACTACGTGTAACCCTCAGTTCCGCTTACCTCTTTCACATAGGCGCGCAGGACTTTGCTTTTGTCTGGATCGTCAAATTCGTAGAGCGCATCTTCCTTAACACTAACTAACTTTCCAAATTACTGTCGCATTGTCTGAGGAAAATATGTTGTGCTAATTGTTTCAAATCCGGGAAGTTTTCCAAGTAACTGTGATATGCTCATAGCGCCTA
>JAQWKM010000196.1 GCA_029247845.1 Paracoccaceae bacterium
TTGTGGCAGGACTGGTGTGTCCAAGCCATGCTTGAAGGAATAGGAGATAAGTTTATTGGTACTTCGAATTGCTCGATTGCGCGCTTCCGCGAGATTGAAGCGATAGGTACCAATGCTCATGAGCTTCCTATGGTCTATGCCGCTCTAGCCAAAAACGATAAAGAACTGGCAAATGCGCCGTATAAAGTTCTCTCAGACTGGCAAGAGGAACACGATGGCAACCTAAAGATCATTTTGCCAGATACCTTTGGAACAGAAGGGTTCTTGAAGAATGCACCTGATTGGCTGGCATCTTGGACTGGGATCAGAATTGATAGCGGTGATCCGGCGATCGGGGCCGAAAATGCAATCAGATGGTGGAAACAGCAAGGAGAAGATCCACGGAACAAGCTTGTGATCTTTTCCGATGGGCTTGACACAGATATAATCAGAAAGCTTCACAGGCAATTCTCTGACAGGGTTACTGTAACCTTCGGCTGGGGAACAAATCTCACTAATGATTTCAGAGGCCTTGCTCCACATGGTGAATTAGATGCGTTTTCCCTTGTCTGTAAGGCAGTATCCGCTGAAGGTAAGCCAACAGTCAAACTCTCAGATAACCCCAACAAAGCAATGGGACCAGTGGATGAGATAAATCTCTATAAAAAGATTTTCGAGGTTGGGGAGCAGAAAAAAATCAAAGTAAAAGTCTAGGATCCAACTTTACAAACCAACACTAAGTGTCACACTTTATAAAAGCTAGAAACAGTTGAGCCTTACAGATCTACTAATGCTTAACCAAGCCTCTACTCAAAGCTCATAGTGGCAACTTTTATAATATTTCTACAATGCCAATGCAGCTACGATAGCATCACCCATCTGTGATGTCGTAATCGGTGTGCCACCATCCGGCCCCATCAGATCCGGAGTACGCGCACCACTAGCCAGGACACTTTCAATCGCCTGTTCCAGTAGATCGGCCTCAGCCCCTTTATTGAAAGAATATCTAAGCGCCATAGAAAAGCTTAGAATGCAAGCGATTGGATTTGCTTTTCCCTGTCCTGCGATATCTGGGGCAGAGCCGTGAACAGGCTCATACATGGCTTTGGGTCGTCCGTTTTCCATAAGCGGGCCAAGCGTCGCAGATGGCAACATTCCAAGACTTCCTGTAAGCATTGCAGCCGTATCCGAGAGGATATCACCAAATAAGTTATCGGTTACAATCACGTCAAACTGCTTGGGCCAGCGGCAAAGCTGCATCGCACCTGCATCAGCATACATATGGGTTAGCTCCACATCAGAATAATTCTCATCATGCACTTTTTGGACAATCTCGCGCCAAAGCACTCCAGATTCCATTACATTGGCTTTTTCCATCGAGCAGACTTTGTTATTGCGCCGACGCGCCAATTGAAAGGCGCTTCGAGCAACGCGATCGATTTCACTTTCGGTATAGCGCTGTGTGTTAATACCAACACGCTCGTTACCTTCTTGGAAAATACCGCGCGGCTCACCAAAGTAAACGCCCGATGTAGATTCGCGCACAATCATGATATCAAGCCCCGCTACGATATCTGTTTTTAAGGACGAGAAATCTGCCAATGCGTCAAAACACTGAGCTGGCCTCAAGTTTGCGAATAGGTCCATTTCCTTTCGCAGACGCAAAAGACCTCGTTCTGGCTTAAGGTTGAAATCAAGATTATCATATTCTGGCCCCCCGACTGCACCGAGTAAAACTGCATCGACCTCTTGAGCTTTGGCCATCGCATCATCATGTAGGGGAGTGCCGTGCGCGTCATAGGCGCACCCACCGACTAAATCTTCGCTCAGTTCAAATTCCAAACCCTTATTTTCCCCAAACCAGGATATTACTTTTCGAACTTCGGTCATTACTTCCGGTCCGATACCGTCACCAGGTAAAATCAAAAGCGAAGGATTTGTCATATCTATGTTTGCCCCAAATAATAATTTCAACAATTTAGCGCGTAGCGACTGTCGCCAGAAGGGTCAAGCCACAAGGCTGCAGAATTCGAAATTTTCACTACAGACCGCGTTTGCATTCCGCCAACTCAACATATGCCTTCAGCACGTCTTTCAAAATATTCCAAGCCGATAAAGAGCACCGCAGTTCCCAAAACAAAAACCTCAACAATATCACTATGATTATGAGAACTAGAAAACCACGTAGACGGCAACAAAAGTACAACAGCAACCACCGATGCCCGAAGTACAGGACCTGCGACCCATCCAGTCAAGTTTTATCCTTTGCTCAAACTAACAGCATAAATTCTAAATCCTGTTGTTATCCAACCCACCCAAGAGCCGTAGATGCCACAATTAAGATGCGTTTTAGAATATATATAATCCATTAAGTAATTATTATATCCCATAGTACTTTTTATGCATTGTTTTGCAGTAATCTTGAGACTATGTTGTCGTTAATTTAATTAGGCCTCTGCATACGCTGTGGCATGACACTAAAATCAAAAAGCCCCGCTATATCGGAACTGTCTTTAGAATATCTTCGATGTGTTAAACCCAAGGATGGATGTCAGCGACCTTAGTTTCATATGTCTCTATAGAGTCAGATTTTTCAAGGCTGAGCGAAATATCATCCAAACCATTAAGCAAACAGTGTTTCTTAAAGTTATCGACTTCAAACTTCATAACCACCCCATCTGACGACGTAACAGTCTGGATTGCTAAATCAATTTGGATTCGAGCGTTAGACCCTTTTTCAGCATCTTGCATCAGCAAATCGACCTGTTCTTTTGGCAGAACAATCGGCAGGATTCCATTTTTAAAGCAGTTGTTAAAAAAGATATCTGCAAAACTGGTAGAGATTACGCATCTAATGCCAAAATCCTTGATCGCCCAAGGTGCATGTTCACGCGATGAGCCACAGCCAAAGTTGTCACCAGCAACAATAATCTCTGAATTCCGATACTGGGGTTTGTTCAGAACGAAATCGGGTATTTCATTTCCATCATTATCATAACGCATTTCATCAAACAGATTTACACCAAGTCCCGACCGTTTAATTGTTTTCAAAAAAACCTTTGGGATAATCATATCCGTGTCGATGTTGATCAAAGGCATAGGGGCTGCGATACCACTTAGTTCTGTAAACTTATCCATTACATCAACTCCCGTACATCAGTCAGCTTACCAGTAATTGCTGCTGCTGCTGCCATACCTGGCGACATCAAATGCGTGCGTCCGCCACGACCCTGTCGGCCCTCAAAGTTTCGGTTCGACGTAGCGGCACATCGTTCACCTGGAGCCAACTGGTCTGGGTTCATCGCAAGACACATGGAACATCCTGCTAAACGCCATTCAAACCCAGCCTCTTTAAATATATCTGCCAAGCCTTCTTCTTCGGCCTGAGCGCGCACAAGGCCCGACCCAGGAACAACCATGGCCCGCATGCCATCCTTAATTTTTTTCCCTTTAAGTATCGCAGCCGCGGCGCGAAGGTCTTCTATGCGACCGTTGGTGCACGAGCCAATAAAGACTGTATCAATCATAATATCTGATAGTTGTGTTCCTGTTTGCAGGCCCATATACTCCAGGGAGCGCTTCACCGCATCGACTTTGCCCCCGTCAAAATCATTTGGCGAAGGAACCGCAGCCGTTATTGGCAACACATCTTCTGGAGATGTGCCCCAAGTTACTACCGGAGCAATATCTTCACCTTTGATTGTGACAACTTTGTCAAAATTTGCTCCCTCATCAGTAAAAAGGGTTTTCCAATAAGCAACGGCAGTATCCCATTTAGCTCCCTTTGGCGCATGCGCGCGTCCATTACAATACTGGTAAGTGGTTTCATCAGGGGCAATAAGACCTGCGCGGGCTCCCCCTTCAATAGCCATATTACAAACAGTCATCCGGCCTTCCATCGACAAGTCGCGGATCGCTTCGCCGCAGTATTCAATGACATAACCTGTCCCACCGGCGGTACCTGTCTCACCGATAACACATAAAGTAATATCCTTAGCTGTCACGCCAGGCCTTAATTTGCCAGTGATCTCAACTTTCATATTTTTTGATTTCTTCTGGATTAGCGTCTGTGTGGCAAGCACATGCTCGACCTCGGAGGTGCCAATTCCATGCGCCAAAGAGCCAAATGCACCATGAGTCGCTGTGTGACTATCACCACAGACCACTGTCATCCCTGGAAGGGTCCATCCCTGCTCAGGGCCAACTATATGAACGATTCCCTGACGAACATCAGACACCGGGTAATAATGAACTCCAAAATCCTTAGCGTTTTTGTCTAGGGCTTCGACCTGAATACGACTTTCTTCGTTATCGATGCCTTTCGCACGATCAAGCGTCGTGGGAACATTATGATCCGGTACCGCTATTGTCTTTTCGGGCGCACGCACTTTGCGACCAGCCATGCGCAGACCTTCAAATGCTTGTGGGCTAGTGACCTCATGCACAAGATGGCGATCTATATAGAGAAGGCAGGTTCCGTCTTCAGATTTATGCGCAACATGCGCTTCCCATATCTTGTCATAAAGTGTTTTCGGGGCGGTCATTTTATTCCTCTCCCGTGAAATTTCAATAATGGTTTAGAAAATCAGTGTTAGCCAAAGTCTATAGTCGAGCTAGAAGGCTGTTCATAGCCCAAAAAAACGCCACCGTAGTAGTGCGCGATACTGCATATCAAAAATTACTTTCATCTTAACGCTTTATATAGGCTCGAATCAAATCTGCATCAAGATGGCAAAATTCCAGCCCAAAACCCTGTGAGGAAAGTGCATAATTTGCGTGACATTATAACCTTTTTATAAGCGCACCGCCAAAAGCGTTTTTTATAGTCAGATAAACATGTTCTTTTGCCCAATTTTTTATTTAAATTCATGGGAAATTGAATTGGTTTTGTCAACTTACAACATTTAAGCACAAATTTTCAGGTATCATTGAGGTTTTTCTAAACCGGTGTTATGTTATACTTGTACCCAGCGTTACGAGATGTGGCGCATTACTCAAGGAGAGAAAGTCCTGACATTATCTGTCGATGTAGTTCCTGCTGCAACTCAGCCGCCGGTCTTGAACGAAGCGCTGAAAGGTGTGACAAGCGAAATGCTGTTAGCCGAAATCCTACAATCTCTATCTGATACCAAAGCCGAAGATATCGTGCAGATCGACCTGCGTGGGAAATCCACTATTGGCGACTACATGCTTGTTGCTTCGGGCACATCTTCGCGCCAGGTGAATGCAATCGCTAAAAAGCTATCAGATCATCTAAAATCAAACCTTAAACGTCATTCACGGATTGAAGGTAAGGATAGCGGTGACTGGATCATTGTCGACACAGGGGATATTATTGTCCATGTATTCCGCCCGGAAGTACGCGAATTTTATCAGCTTGAAAAAATGTGGCAACCGACACTGGTCGACGCAAAGAACGTATGATCGCGATGAGACAAGCATGCGAATTTCTATTTGCGCTGTAGGGCGACTTAGGTCCAGTCCAGAAAAATACCTTATTGACGACTACAAAACACGCTTTGATAAACTAGGGCGTGCTTTGAGCCTTGGGCCTTTGTCACTCGTTGAAGTTGAAGATAAAAAAAATGCTGGTATGACAGCAGAAGCCCTTCTCCTGCAACGTTCCATACCCCGTGATTGCCATCTCACCGCTTTGGATGAACGCGGTGAACAAATGTCATCACCGGAATTTGCTAAATTTATTGCCACTCTGCGCGATCAAGGCATAAAAAATCTCACGTTTGTCATCGGTGGTGCAGATGGTCTTGATCCATATGTAAAGTCTCAGAGCAGATCCAAATTGTCATTTGGTAAAATGGTGTGGCCACATCTGGTGGCCAGAGTAATGCTGTGCGAACAAATTTATCGCGCCAGCACAATCCTCGCCGGAACTCCTTACCATCGAACTTAGAAAGTTTATTTTTGGATTAAGGCTTTTGAAAGCTTGCGTTGAAATGTACACCGCAATAAATCTTTCAGATAAAAGGATCTCCCAATGGACCAAAAACCAGTCGTTCTTTGTATTCTAGATGGCTGGGGTCATAGCGAAGTGAGAACTGGAAATGCTCCTTATTTGGCCAAGACGCCAAATATAGACCGTATCATGGCAGAGTTCCCAGCCTCACAGTTAATCACCCATGGACCCGATGTAGGCCTCCCAGAAGGTCAAATGGGCAACTCAGAAGTCGGACATGTAAATATTGGCGCCGGGCGGGTCGTTGCGATGGACTTGGGTCAAATTGACCTGGCCATCCAAAATAAGTCCTTTTTTGAGAATCCTTCACTGAAAGATTTCATCTCTACGCTACAAGATACAGGTGGCGTAGCACATGTCATTTCTCTTATCTCAGACGGCGGTGTGCACGGTCATATGACCCATCTGATAGCGGCTTTGCAAGCTCTTGACCAAGCTAATATTCCAACGGAAATTCACACCATCACAGATGGACGGGACGTTGCGCCAAGTTCTGCCTTAACATATTTATCCCAGTTAGAAGGTGCGTTACCTGCAACAGCGCGAATTGCGACAGTATGCGGTCGGTATTATGCGATGGACCGAGATAATCGATGGGAACGGGTAAAGACCGCTTTTGATGCTATGATAAATGGCGTATCAGATACACGGTCTGAGACTGCTGAAACCGCAATTAAAGACGCCTATGCGCAAACACTCAGCGATGAATTTATTCCCGCTACAGTAATAGCTGATTACGCAGGCGCAAAAGAGAGCGACGGCGTATTTTGCCTAAATTTCCGTGCTGATCGAGCGCGCGAAATTCTAGCTGCAATCGCATATTCAGATTTTGACAAATTTGACATCTCAGGTCGTCCAGAATGGTCTAAGATTCTAGGTATGGTACCTTATTCCAAAAATCATGATCAGTTTATGACAACATGCTTTCCCAAAGAGGAAATAGTGAATACTTTGGGCGCTTGGGTGGCCAAAAAGAACAAACGACAGTTTCGTCTCGCCGAAACTGAAAAGTATCCACATGTGACCTTCTTCTTTAATGGAGGAAAAGAGGCCCCCGAAGTTGGTGAAGATCGCAATATGCCCAAGTCACCAAATGTGGCCACATATGATTTACAGCCTGAGATGTCTTCAAAAGAAGTGACAGAACAGTTTGTGACAGCGCTTCAACAAGGCTATGACATCATCATAGTGAATTATGCAAACCCTGATATGGTTGGGCATACAGGTGATTTACAGGCGGCTATCAAAGCTTGTGAGTCCATAGATCAAGGGTTAGGAAAAGTAATGACTGCCCTTAAAGAAGTGAATGGAAAAATGCTTCTGACTGCGGATCACGGAAACTGCGAAACTATGATTGACCCAGAGACGCAAGCCCCGCACACTGCGCATACCTTGAACCTAGTGCCCGTGTCCCTCATAAATGCGGGTGATGGTCAAAGGATAGCCGAAGGCGGCCGGCTGTGTGACATCGCGCCGACTTTGCTTGAATTAATGGGGCTTGAAAAACCGGTGGAAATGACGGGGCTATCTCTATTGCGTTCATGAAAAACCTGTGGTCCATATCCCTTTGCCTTTCCTTATTTTTGGGCTGCCTTGCGGCACCGCTGTTCGCGGAAGGCGATGTTGCACAAACTGCGCGCACTGCGGCGAAAAACCTAGATGCGGCTGCGATGGAAATGGCGGATGCAAAGAATGCAAAAAACCGCATCAAAGCTTTTGCTGGGACTATTCAAGCCTTTGAAGAGGCACTAGCATTACTGCGCGCCAGCATGCGTCAAATTGCAATTACTCAGGCAGACCTCGAAACAAATCTGTCTCTGCAAGAAGAAGACATAAGTCGCTTGGTCGGAGTTTTACACGCCATAGACAACGAGCCAATTACAGCAAAATTAGTGCATCCTGACGGCCCACTTAGCACGGCGCGCGCTGGCATGCTTTTGAGCGATATACTGCCCACATTGCAGCGCCCGGTTAATGAACTGCGACAAAAGCTTGA
>JAQWKM010000015.1 GCA_029247845.1 Paracoccaceae bacterium
GTTCTGCAACTTGAGCGGCGAGCTCAGCAATCTGTTGTTCCAATTTATTCCCTCCGAATTGTTCTTTGTTGGTGTCAAAAAGACACATAGTTATTCATCCAACACCAAATCAGGGTTTTTACCAAGAAAATTATACCAATCCTCAATTTTGGTATACTATTGGTATAATAATTTAGAAAAAAGTTTATATATTTGATCAGTATATCGTTTTTAACAAAATATTTTTTTGATACTTTCGAATCAGATATTAATTATAGCCTAGTCAAATTTGCTGCAGAAACTGTGAAATTTGATTGTTAATTTAAGAGTGGCCGTCAGCATTGAGCGAAGCTGTGAGCCTTTAAGCTTAACGTTATCATGTCTAATGAGGAATCGCTTAAATATTTGACTATTTTTTGAAATTTGGCGGCATAAGCGGTTGCCTTTGCTCAAATCGTTAGTGGTCCTTTTTAAAGTGATGATTAAATTACGGTAGGCTAAGCAGTTGAGGCGGATTTATTCTTCTAAATCGTGATGCAAATACCAATTTTCCTGACATTTTTTTCAGCAAGTTTAACAAATTCAGCTATTAGTTTCCACAAGTTAGGATTTAATATAGGTTTAGTTTTGGTCTAGTTTATATATTGTTTGAAACAAAACCCATTTGGTCACTGAAAGTGTCGAGTATGATCAACCAAAACCTGGCATCTAAACGCGCAAATTGCTCAAGGCGATCGGTCGATGGATTGTATTACAAGCAAAAGAGGCGAGGCAAATGGTTTCAGCATCTGATCTTGTTTCTTTATTCCCAAAAATATTGAGCCTAAAGAAGATCAATGTAGGCATTGGTTTAGGCGGCAAGCTTTCCTGTGTATGCCTTCTTCCGCGTCAATGACGGTTGAACACCAAATTTTTGGCGGTACCATTTTGTCAGCAGAGTGACATTTGAAAATCCGCAGGCTATGGAAATTTCTGATATTGACAACTCTGTTTGCATCAGCAGTTTTTCTGCCTGCTCAAGACGAAGAGAGCGATAGACTTGCAACGGAGATTTTTGAATTTTTTCACCGAAACTACGTTCTAGTCTCCGTGGCGAAACATCCATAACTTTTGCTATTTGACCGACGGTCAGTGTGTCCTCCAGATGATCTTGCATGATATCGAGTGCTTCGCTGACAACCCAGTTGCCTTCTGCCAGTCTTTTAAAGTGCCAATGTTCGCGCGATCTGGAAATAGATTGATCTGACGTCAATCCCAATTGAGAGCGAAGCGCTGGCGCAATAAAAGCGCCGTCCTGAGCGGCGATAAGCTGTATCATCATTTCGATTGCTGCATTCGGACTGACAGCACTACTTAGCGAGGCGTGGTGACAGATGTTCTCGGCATGAAAATCGCTTATATAGCCGCGTTCTTTTACAGCGGCACGGAATTGTTGGTGCACAGATGTTTTCTGGGTTTTCAAAATACCCACGCAAAGAGGAATGAATATCGCCGCGCCGATTATGCAAACCCGCGCGGCCGTTCTCATATGTGATCTTATCTTTGAAAGTTGATCATTGGGAGCAAGCCAAGGTTCAAAAATACCACCGGCAAGTACCAACGTGTGATTGGGTTTGCATTCGCCCAGGTTAAACTCTTGTTCATTGGCAATGTGATCGGACCATACGTAAAGTTCTTCCCCAATTAGAGTATTGGCTGCACGTAAAACATCAATACAGGATTCTGCAGCAAATCGCGTTTTGTCGTTCTGCGACACAAAAATAAAGTCTCGCGTGATGCTTCGCAGACCTCCAGATATTTCTATACTAAAATCTTCTGAAGGATTTACCGTTTTTAGATACATCTCTGTCTCCTAAAATTCGACTTATTTGTCCTAACTGGAATTACATGACGATTTTTACATGGTATTCTCTACGGACGTTTCCAGCGCGTGCAAAAATGAATTTGCGGAAGAACTGGCGGATAATAGAACATAGGTATTTTCTGCAGAGCGTAGAATGATGGTGCCCAAGTGTTCCATGGTGGTTCGCGCAATGCTGGCGATAGTGAAATGGTCTGGATGAAGATCAATTGCACAAATACGCTCAAGCGCCTTGCGTGTTTGTGTCCCCGAAACTTCAACGCAAACCCAAACATCGCTCTGATCTGTCGTATAGATATCTTGACCAAATTTTTGGTTCATAACTAGGTGGGCAGAGTGCGTGTCTTGCTGATTACTTAACAGGCAAAACAACTGATCTGCTCCAAGGCGCATCAGTCGCGCGCTGCCATCTTTTGATAAGACTGAGTTGCCAACTTTTGGACATGCAACACCAAAGACCTTGTTGAGCGTTTTTTCGGCTTTGGTTTCGCATCCGTTTGGAATTGCAAAGGAGACGATCGCCTGCTGATGCAACTCTTTAATTGAGACCGACCCAAAGTCGCGTTCATACCTGTCAAGAAAAGGCTCGGCCTTCAAAGTAAACTCACCCACGTTGTAGCCCTCCCTCTGGATCGTAGAAATGGGGCGAAACAATCTCGGCCTCTATCTCCACTCCGCGTGATGGATTGACTACCCGAATAATCTCGCCCATGCGCTGATGCCCTTTTTTTATAAAGCCAAGGCCAATGGAATGGCCAAGTGTGGGAGAATACGCAACTGAGGACATCCATCCTTGATCATTGGCCATATTGGCCTCTTCATCTCTGGTGATGAAATGTGATCCTGCCAACAATAGATCGTCACTTTTTACAGGTTTGAAACCGACTAAACGTATCGCATCGTCTCGGTTTAACTCAGGCCTTTGTGAGAGCGTTTTGCCGATGCAGTCTTTTTTCTTACTTATAAATCCACCAAGGCCTAGGTTGAGTGCCGTGGTTTGACCATTCAGTTCGTTGCCTGCGGCATGGCCTTTTTCAATCCGCATCACACCGAGCGCTTCGGTGCCATAAGGAACCGCATCAAATTCTTGCCCCGCTGTCATAAGTGCCCCCATCATCGAATTACCGTATTTTGCAGGGACTGCGATTTCGTAAGCTATTTCTCCGGAAAAAGAAATTCTGAATAGACGGGCAGGGGTTCCGCTGCAGATTGTCAACTCACTACATGCCATAAATGGGAAAGCTTCATTTGACATATCAAATGGCGCATCGACAATTTTTGAAAGCAGCTTGCGAGAATTTGGACCCGCCACTGCGAATTGAGCCCAGGCATCTGTTGTGGAGATCATGTGGATATCAAGACCTGGCCATAGGCATTGGCGCGCAAACTCCAGCCGGCGGAATACCAAAACAGCATTGGCGGTGGTTGTCGTCATAACAAAGTGGTTCTCTGCCAGACGTGCGGTTGTTCCGTCATCGTAAGCAACGCCATCTTCGCGCAACATTAATCCGTAACGAACCTTGCCGATAGGAAGTTTGAGGAAGGCATTGGTATATACATGGTTCAGGAATTCAGCCACATCTTTCCCCTGAATGTCAATTTTGCCAAGTGTAGTGACATCACAAATGCCCACTGAGGCACGCGTCATCGCAACTTCGCGGTCTACGCTGTCGCGCCAGCCTTTTTCACCGGGGCGGGCAAACCACTGAGCTCTTAGCCAGTTACCAGTCTCTACAAATGTGGCACCGTTTTCTTCTGCCCATTTGTGGCTTGGAGTCAAACGGTAGGGGCGAAAATGTTTTCCTCGTGCACGCCCTGCAAGCGCGCCTATTGGAATGGGTGTATAGGGAGGACGGAAGATCGTAGTACCCGTTTCTGGAATAGTTTTGCCTGAACATTCGGCCATAATCGCCAAGCCAGCAATATTTGATGTCTTTCCCTGATCTGTGGCCATACCAAGTGTTGTATATCGTTTCAGATGCTCAACTGAACGAAACCCTTCTTGGTAGGATAGTTGAATGTCTTTAACGGTCACATCATTTTGAAGGTCTACCCAAGCGCGCTTTTTGCTGTCCTTGACGTGCCAGATTGCTCCCCCGCTTTGGGGTTCATCTTCGGATGTTGGAATATCATAAGAAGCGGGCCTTTGCCCAAGATCTTGGACAATTTTTTGGGCCACTGCAACAGCATCAACCATGCCAGTAGAGAGGCCCAGTTTACCATTCGCCGCCCCTGCAATCTTCATCCCTGTGGGTAATATTCCACCGGGAACAAACGCCAGAATATCAGAATTCCATTCTGGCTTGCCCCTTTGATGGCAGGTCAAGTGTACATTTGGGTTCCAGCCCCCCGATACAGCCAAGCAGTCTGTTTGAATGACCTTGCCAGACTTAAGCGTGATCGACCGTAGCCCTTTACGACCTGCAGTATCGATTATCTGGTCGCCCAGAATAATTTCTGCGCCGGTGATTGGTGTTGACGCTGATTTATTGCGGGCATCTATCACGGCTGTCACTTTGACACCCTTTGCCACTAGGTCCGTGGCCGTACGCCAGCCATCGTCGTTATTGGTAAAGATCGTTACTTGTTTGCCAGGAGTGACGCCAAAGCGATTTACATAGCTGCGCACCGCGCCTGCCAACATGATACCAGGACGGTCATTATTTCCAAAGGCTATAGGGCGTTCGGTGGCGCCTGTTGTGAGCAAAGAGCGCTTTGAGTAAATTCGCCACAAGACTTGTCTTGGTTTTCCAAACGATGTCTTTTGATGATCGGTGCGTCTTTCTAATGCGCCAAAAATACCATGATCGTAGGCTCCATAAACCGTTGTGCGGTTCATGACCCGCACCTTATCCATAGATTTTAGCTCCGCTAGAGCCTGCTTGGCCCAAGAGCTACCAGAAACCCCATCAATTTTATAACTCTCGCTGTTTAATCGCCCTCCAACACTGAAATCTTCATCCGCAAGAATAACCCTTAATCCACTAGCCCCTGCGGCAAGCGCCGCTGCTAGTCCAGAGGGGCCAGCCCCGATAATCAGCAGATCGCAGTGCAAAAAACCTTTGTCATAAGTGTCTGGATCAGCCTCCATTGAGAGACGTCCTAAGCCTGCTGAACTCCTGATAATAGGCTCGTAGATTTTTTCCCAAAACGCCGCGGGCCACATGAATGTTTTATAATAAAATCCAGTACTCAGAAAAGGTGCTAGCAGATCTGTTATTGACATAAAATCAAATTCAAGTGAGCCGAGGTGGTTTTGACTTGTCGCTGTAAGCCCGTCAAATAATTCAGCCACAGTCGCGCGGGTGTTTGGCTCTTGTTGCGCTCCAGAACGCAGTTGAACCAGAGCATTAGGTTCTTCTGGGCCAGCAGAGAATATTCCTCTTGGGCGATGATATTTGAAACTACGCCCAACGAGTTTTTGTCCATTTGCCAAAAGAGCCGACGCTAATGTGTCGCCTAGGTAACCGTGCATGGGGGTGCCGTTAAATGTAAACTCCAGAGTTTCGCTACGATCAATAAGGCCGCCTGCAATGCGATGGGATTGGTCGCTCATTTGTCCCGTCCTTTTGCTTTGGCAACATCGCGTGCCATTTCAACTGACGTGATCTCATGGGTTAAAGTGTTGCGCGTTACTACAAGCCAAGAACGATCTCCCTGCTCATGGTACCATAATTCCCGTAGGTCACCTGCCGGATTATCTCGCAGATACCCGTATTCATAAAAACGATCGTCTGCGTCTTCGCTATTGGGATCTGGGCGATTAATCAGGCTTTCATCGCCTAAATAGACAAATTCCGACGCATCCCGGGGCCCAAGAAGAGGATGATTGATGATCATAGTGCCATCCTTTTGTGATTTAAAAAGTCAGTAGATGACAAACGGTCAGATATGTAAGTTGAATAGGTCATATCAATGTAGATTAGGCTGGTTGCCCTGTCCTTTTTCATCGATTAAATGGCCACGTTTAAACCGGTCGAGACGCATCTCTGTTGCGACAGGGTGGGGCTCGTCTTTGGCAAGAAGATGTGCGTAGCAATAACCGCTAGCTGGCGTTGCCTTAAACCCTCCGTAACACCAACCTCCATTAAAATAGAGACCTTTGATATCTGTTTTATCGATAAATGGTGAACCGTCCATAGACATATCCATTATGCCTCCCCAGCTGCGCAGTAATCGCGCGCGGCCAATCATAGGCATGATGGCCATGCCGCCTTCGGCAACATCTTCAACAACGGGCAGGTTGCCGCGCTGGGCGTAGCTATTATAGCCATCCAAGTCGCCGCCAAAAACAAGTCCACCTTTATCGGATTGACTGACGTAGAAATGGCCAGCCCCGAAGGTAATCACACCTGGGAGAGTTGGCTTTAAGCCCTCTGATACAAAAGCTTGCAGGACATGACTTTCTATCGGTAGGCGCATTCCTGCCATTGCCATGACACGGCCAGATGAGCCTGCAACACACACGGCAACTTTCTTCCCACCAATGGCGCCCTTTATCGTCTGGACCCCTTTGCAAATACCATTTTCAATATGAAAGCCGGTGACTTCGCAGTTTTGGATGATATCGACGCCATTTCTATCTGCGCCACGGGCATACCCCCAAGCGACTGCATCGTGACGTACAGTACCGCCACGTCGCTGATAAAGCCCGCCCTTAATTGGGAAACGTGCATTATAAAAGTCCAAGAAGGGAAGTTCTCTTCTTAACTGCTCTTCATCTGCCAGTTCAGCATCTGCGCCGGCCAAGATCATTGCATTAGCGCGACGTACAAATACATCTCTTTGAGAGTCTGAATGAAACAAGTTCAGGATCGAGCGTTGACTGATCATGGCGTTGTAGTTGAAATCCTGCTCAAGCCCTTCCCAAAGCTTTAAGGAAAACTCATAAAAAAGTTCATTGCCAGGCAGCATATAGTTTGATCTGATGATGGTAGTGTTGCGACCAATATTTCCAGAGCCAAGCCAGCCTTTTTCAAGCACAGCGACATTTTTAACGCCAAACACTTTGGTCAGATAATAAGCTGTCGAGAGACCATGGCCGCCTGCTCCAATGATAATGACATCATACTCACTCTTTGGGTCAGGCTCGCGCCATGCAGGGGTCCATCCCTTATTTCCCCGTAGTCCTTCGAGAAAAACCTTGAAACCAGAATACTGCATATAGGACCCCTCTTCAACTATAGTATAGTGTGATTAGATTCTCTGTTCTATACTTTTTTAAAATAGTCACTTATTATTCTAAAATGGAAAAAATTGGTTTAGATTTGAAATGTTGGAAGATTGGCGTGTTGCCTCTTAGGGGTTTTGCTTTGATGGCCTATGCTTCAACCGTTGAGCCTTTTCGTGCGGCGAATGTATTGAGTGATAGCCTGCTATACGATGTTATCAATATCGGTTTGGACGATTATCCAATTGCCAGTTCTGGCGCTGGTAGTGTGTCTCCGCAAACAACTATTAAAGAAAAAATCGAAGTCGATTATTTGTTTGTAGTGGCCGGAGGCAATCCCGTAATTTATGAAAATAACGCGATTTTTTCCTGGCTTGCGCGGATGTCGAGATTTGGAACGCGTTTGGGAGGGGTATCGGCAGGACCTGCTATTTTAGCAAAAGCCGGTCTAATGGATGGGCGCCGCATGACAGTCCATTGGGATCATGCCGAAGCTCTTTCGGAAATTTTTCCACATCTGATGATTGAGCGCACACTTTATGTCATTGACCGTGACCGATTAACCTGTGCTGGGGGCACCGCAGCGCTTGATCTGATGCTTGGGCTCATTAGAGATCATCATGGCCCTCTCTTTGCTAACCTTGTCAGTGATTGGTTTTTGCACACCGAAATAAGACCATCTATTGGGCCGCAGAGAAGTGGGCTGGCTGCCCGTGTTGGATCTACAAACAGAGTGATTCTAGACGCCGTACGCACAATGGAAAGCCATATTGCCGATCCGGTTTCCCTGATCAAATTGGCGCAGAAAGCAGATATATCTCCGCGCCAGTTAAATCGCCTTTTTAAGGATAAGCTTGGCTGCTCTACGATGGGATATTATCGCGTTCTTAGATTGGATAAGGCGCGAAATTTGCTGACAAATTCTCCGTTGCCGCTGACTGAAATAGCCTTGGCGTCAGGCTTTGCAAACTCATCTCATTTTTCAAGTTTGTTTTCGCAATATTTTGGAAGACCACCCTCCGGATTTCGGTGAGGTCTTGCAAATTACAAAAATGCTCTTCAAGTTTGATGCGAAATTAGGAGCGCCAAATGCACATACTCGTTTTGCAACATGCACGCGTTGAACATCCAGGAATTTTTAGAGAGTTTCTTAAAGAAGATGGCCACACTTGGGAGGCGGTTGAGCTTGATGAAGGGGAGGCATTACCAGATATTGAAGGCTTTGACGCCCTTTGGGTTATGGGGGGGCCTATGGATGTTTGGGAAGAGGACAAATACCCTTGGTTGAAATTAGAGAAAAAATATATAAATCAAGCTGTTAACGTTAAAGGTTTGCCTTTTCTTGGCCTATATCTTGGACATCAGTTGTTGGCTGAAGCCTTAGGTGGAGAAGTTGGAAAGTTAGACTTTCCTGAAGTTGGGGTTATGGACATTCAACTGACCGAAAAGGGAGCAACGGGTGTATTTTTTGATGATGTTCCAAGTTTGTTTCAATGCTTGCAGTGGCATAGTGCAGAGGTTAAACGCTTGCCCGAAGGTGCTCAGGTTCTCGCAACATCGCCGGCCTGTGCAGTTCAGGCCATGTCGTGGGGCCCTAGAGCCTATTCCCTACAGTTTCATGTCGAAATAGAACTGGATACTGTGCAAAATTGGGCCAAAATTCCAGAATATGCCGGTGCGTTAGATGCAGCGGTGGGGCAAGGTGGCGCGGCGAAGCTTGAAGCTGAGTGCAACGCCAAAATAGAGACGTTCAATACAATAGCAGAGCGTCTTTATATGAACTGGTTGCAAACAGCGGCCAAAGTCTAAGTCACGTTTCTGCAGCACGTGTCAAGGAGAGTCGAGCGGTTTCAAGATGCTCTTTCATAATGTTCGCTGCGGATTCTGGCTCTCTTGCTCTTATTGCTTCTATAAGCCGCCGGTGCTGCAAATTGTACTGTGTGATTATGGTCTCGTTTAGCGTGAGGTGCCGCATGCGGGTCCAGTCACTGTGACTTCTCACAGATGTAATTTGATCCAGCATCCAGATCAACAATGTATTTCCCGAACATCTGCATAAAGCGCGGTGAAACTCAGTGTCTGTATCAGAAAAAATTGTTGAATCGTGATTATTCTGCTCCATTTTGAGGCATAGGTTTTCAAGGTGTGAAAAATCGGTTTGACGTCCCTTCATCACAGCCAAACGGCAAATATGAGGTTCTAGAGCAAATCGCGCATCCATGAGTTCAAGAGGGTTTGCTGAGGCGATAACAGAATAATCAAGTTTATCAGACTCGTATCTGATATAAGTCCCGCTGCTTGCTTTTATTTCGACGTATCCAATGTCGACCAGTTGATTTAACGCCTCTCGGACAGTACCGCGTGCAACTCCAAACCCGTCTGCAAGCTGTCGTTCAGGTGGGAGGCGCTCTTTATTTTTGAGATGTCCAAGTGTAATTTGGCGTTTTAGCTCTGCTGCGATTTCTGCCGCACCTAACCTTTGTTTTTCTGGTACATTCATCTTGTTTTAGCCTCTAATCAACCGAAAGTGAACCAAAGGTAAACCAAAATTTGAAAAATACAAGGACAATCGTTAAATTGGATTAATATAGGTTGACTTTTGGTGCGAATCTTCTTCACGTAGAAAAAGGCCTGGTTTTTGAAATGGCCATTAGCGATTAAAATGAGTCTGCAAGTCGTGGCACACAGTCGCGATAACCTAAGTAGGAACTAACTACCAACTGAGGGAGAATATTGATGGCCGAAACTGACCTAGAAAAATTCGTAAATGCACCTGGCCGCAACGAAAAAATTAAACAAGTCCGTTCAATGATCGATGAGATGGGCATTGAATATTTATACCTCCAGTTTGTCTCTGTGACTGGCAAGATAATGGGTAAGGGCATTCCCGCTGACCATTGGGAGAGTGTGGCCCAAAAGGGTTTCCAGTTGGTTTATGGAGCTACAGTAAATCTTTTCACTAACCGCGCTGGCGAGTATCTTGGATACGGGCCAGAGGCCGCAGAGCTTATTGGAATTCCGGAACCGGAAACCTTTATGCAGTTACCATGGGCGCCAAAAATAGGACGGTTTTACTCTACTCTTTTTCGCAACAGAGAGGAAAAGGAAAATCCAGGCGGTTTTTTGACAGCAGATTCTCGGGGTAACTTGCGACGTATGCATGAAAACTTCCAGACGAAGCACGGCCGGCAACTACGGATTGGTACAGAGCCTGAGATGATGTGGCTTAAGTTTGACGAGGACGGAAAGCCAAAAGATGGTTTTTCGAAGCCCTATTGTTACCATATCGATCAATTTGAGAGCTTAAGACCTGTGACCATGAAAGTCATGGAATATACGCGAAAAATGGGACTGGATATGATCCAGGGTGACCATGAAGACGCACCTGGCCAGCTTGAACTTAACTGGATGTATGATGATGTTCTTCGCAACGCAGATCGGTTGACTACCTATCGCCAAATATGCGCGCAAGTGGCTAGAGAGTTTGGAATTTTTGCATGTTTCATGACCAAACCCTTCATGGGCGTTTCAGCATCAGGTTGCCATCACAACATGTCCCTGTGGCGGGGTGGCAGCGATGAATTTGTTCGGTGTGGAAATGACTCTGATAGTCTTCCTGGAATGAGGGAAAATTATATGTATGTTAAAGGCGGTGAAAACACATTTATGCCTGACGATGACGATCCTCAAATGCCCGGTGCTGAGGGTTTAGTTGCAATCGGTGGTGTCGTTAAAAACCTTCAAGCTTTGACTGCAATCGGATGTTCGACGGTAAATTCATATCGCAGGCTTTGGGATACCGGTTTCTGGGCTCCTGTTTTTGCTGACTGGGGGTTTCAAAATAGAACTACTGGCCTTAGAGTTTCTGCCCCAGGCCGCTTTGAGTACCGGTCGGTGGACTCAATGGTAAATCCATATTTAATGGGTTCGACCTTATTGGCTGCTATGGACGATGGAATTGATAACAACGTTGATCCAGGCAAACCTGAGGAGCGAAATATTTACGAGGCCATTAAACAGGGAAAACAAGTGAAGAAGCTTCCCATGTCATTAGGTGAGGCGCTTGAACACTTAGAAGGCAATGAAGTTGTTCGCCGCGGAATGCCGGGCGAAATGTATAGATTATTCCATGAATACAAGTATGACGAATGGGCGCGATTTATGTCCACGTCGACTGATTGGGACAATGAAATGTATATGGAATGTCTACCATAATTAGCTTTGACTATAGAACCCTGGGCAATTTGTTTTAGTGTCCGATAAATAAATAATTCGTAAAAAGGAAGCATCTTCTATGTGTGGAATTGCAGGCCTAATTCATAAAGGTAAAAGTTCAAACGTTGGTGGGGAAATGACTTCGATGCTTCAAGCATTGAAGCACAGAGGGCCGGATAGCACTGGATATGCAGTGTACGGTACCGAAAGTCCCGGAGATTACGTCATGCGTTTTATTTTGGCTGAACAGGAGGCGATGTCGAAAGGGTACGACATGCGCCAGATTGTGGCAAAACGTTTGGTTGAAGTCGAGGAGCGACTTGCTGCTCATGGTGCGACTGTAAAAAAGAGGGACGCGGCTACGGATTATGCCCACCGTTTTGTTATCAATCATGATGGTGATACTGAGGAAATGGCGCGTCATATTGAAGATGTTGACGGCGTGGAAATTCTTTCGATGGGTAGTGCGCTTGAGTTAATTAAAGACTTAGGCGATGCATCAGTAGTCGCAGCACAGTATGGTTTGAATGATTTTATAGGTACCCACTCGATTGGTCATACTCGAATGGCAACAGAGTCTGATGTAGATATTCGGTCCGCACATCCATATTGGGCCTTTCCTTACAATGATGTTTCAGTGGTTCATAATGGCCAGATAACAAATTATTGGATAATGCGCCGTCAAATGGAGCGTAAAGGTCACAGATTTATGTCTGACTGTGATAGTGAATTACTTGCGGTCTACACTGCCGATAATCTTGCTAATGGAGTATCACTGGAAGATAGCTTGCGTCGTTCAATTGAAGAAATAGACGGAGTATTTACCTACCTAGTAGCCACGAAGAATCAACTTGGGATGGCAAAGGACACGATGGCTGCAAAACCCTTAGTATTGTATGAATCTGATGATTTGATTGCGATGGCTTCTGAGGAAGTCGCCATTCGAGCTATCCTACCACATGAGATCGATACAACTGACCCTTACGATGAGGAGGTACGCGTATGGCAAGCTTAAGTGAAGCAGCACTTAAAGAAATGACTCAAGAAGAGCGAGCTGCAGCTTTGGGGATGACCACAGAGCAACTCACCGGACGTTCTCTTTACATTGAGTTCGAAGAGGGCGAAGAAGAGCGATATACTTACCCTTGGGCTCCGGATGTCGATTTTAATAAACGTACGGAAATCAATGCCGACGATTATGATACAACTGGCGTTAATAATCGAATTAGAGATCTAATGGCAGAAGGTTATGGAACTATCGTCATCCAAAATCCGCGTGGAAAACATTCAATTGGTGTAGGTATTCTTTCTAGGTTGAACTTAATTATCGAAGGTTCCACAGGGTATTTTGCGAACGGATTGATTGATGGCCCAAATGTGAGAATAAATGGTCGAGTTGGATGGTCATGCGGCGAAAACATGATGTCTGGTACAGTCTTAATTGAAAAAAATGCTGGTTCGACATTTGGTGCAGCTATTCGTGGCGGTGACTTAGTGTGTCGTGGTTCAGTTGGTTCTCGTACCGGCATTGATATGAAAGGCGGTACAATTATTGTCGGCGGTGACACTGGAGCATTGTCTGGTTTTATGATGCAACGCGGTCGAATGGTTGTCTGTGGAAATGCTGGTAAAAATTTGGGAGACTCCATGTATGATGGAATCCTTTATATAGGTGGTGAAATTCAGTCTCTCGGAGTAGATGCTGTTGAGGCGGGATTGACTGATTTAGATCAGGCTTGGCTTACCCGAAAATTGACGCAATATGGGCTTGTGCCCGACCGGGGCGTTGCTCACTTCACTAAAGTAGTCGCTGGAAAACAGTTGTGGAACTACGATAATCTCGAACCTCATGAAAAGAAACTCATTCTGTAAATACGCAGCTTGGGATAAGGAGAAAATTATGGCTGATGGAGGCTATCCAAAAAAACCTGCACTCGCTCGTGACGTAAGTCGTCTAGGGAACTCATTCGTATTTCCGCCAGCAGTGATGGATGATATTCATATTAAGTCTGAGCTTGGCCGATATAGAATGCGGGGTTTCTCGCTCTTTAAGAAAATCCCACATTGGGATGATCTTACTTTCATGCCGGGAACTCTCACCAGATTTGTGATTGAGGGCTACCGAGAAAAATGTGAAACAAAAACTATCATTGGACCTCGTGCTGGAAGACCTCTTGAATTGGATATCCCAGTTTATGTGACTGGAATGTCCTTTGGAGCACTATCCTATGAGGCAAAAACTGCCCTTGCGCGTGGTGCTACCATGGCTGGAACGGCCACATGTTCTGGCGAGGGTGGTATGATTCCAGATGAACGCCGTTATTCATCAAAATGGTTTTATCAAGTGATCCAATCACGTTACGGCTTTAATCCCAATCATTTAGTTTTAGCAGACGGTGTTGAGTTCTTTATTGGACAGGGTTGCAAAGTTGGTCTTGGAGGTCACTTAATGGGGCAAAAAGTCACCGATCAAGTTGCCGAAATGCGATCCTTACCCGCTGGAATTGACCAAAGGTCGCCTGCTCGGCATCCTGATTGGCTCGGCCCGGACGATCTTTCCTTGAAAATCAAGGAAATTCGTGAAGCAACAGGTGGTATGGTGCCAATACAGCTTAAACTAGGTGCAGCACGGGTTTATGATGATGTGCGCATGGCTGTTAAATGTGATCCAGATTCAATTTATATTGATGGAATGGAGGGCGGAACAGGTGCTGGTCCACACCTTGCAACAGAAGATACAGGAATACCCGGTATTGCTGCAATACGTCAGGCCCGTAAGGCGATTGATGATCTTGGCAAAAGGGGTGAAATTTCACTTGTTTACGCAGGTGGTATCAGAAACGGGGCTGACGTAGCGAAGGCTATAGCTTTGGGAGCCGATGCTATTGCTCTTGGGCACTCTGTCATGATGGCATTGAATTGTAACAAAGACATTCCCGAGGCTAACTATCCCGAAGAAATTGGTGCAGAGCCAGGATATTGCTACAATTGCCATACAGGTAGATGTCCTGTTGGAGTTGCTACGCAAGACCCTGTTTTGCGTGCAAGGTTGGACCCAGATGAAGCCGCTGAGCGTGTTTACAATTTCTTGCATACATTGACCATTGAAGCACAGTTGTTTGCCAGGGCCTGTGGAAAAACAAACCTACATAGTTTAGAGCCAGAAGACTTAGCGGCCTTGACAATGGAAGCTTCTGCAATGGCTGGTGTTCCTTTAGCTGGGACAAACCATACAGTTGGCGTTGAAGATTATCACCATCTCTAAAGACCTTCTGGTAGGCAGTCGCGCCTACCAGAATTAAAAAATAGGAGGCCACTGATGGCTGGAACACAATATCGTGGATCTGAGATCAAGAACGTGGATCAATTTGTTAACGACGCAGAAGGACTGGAATCTGAACGTGAGATAGAGATCGGTCAACATATTGGTTATAGGTATGACGTAAATATGGTGCCTGATTATTGCCAGATAACCCCTTTTCTTTTGAAATATATGGAAATTATGGGTTGGGATGACCTCAACTGGTTGGAAGATGTTCATATGGGATACGAAGAGGGCATGCCCGCAGTATTTGATAGAAATATAAACGGGTGGGTCCGGGTACCGTCTAGCGTGGATTTACCCGATAATCAGCAAGATCGTGATATGGTTGCGCGTGAGTTTTTGGTGAAGTTTCAGATGTCAGATCGAAACCCACTAGTATCCTTACGGAAAGCTTACATGAAATTCTAGTATGAGCCGATCCATCCAAATCGCATGCCTACAAACTCGACCTATGCCTGATTGCGAAATGGCTATCGAGGAAGCACTAAACCTTGGTGTCGAAGCTGTAGTTTCAGGAGCTAAGTTTTTGGCTCTACCTGAATATTGCGGTGGTTTGGTGACAAAAAATGGAGCGTTTGTACCTCCGCATGCGAATGAAGAAAGTCACAAATTTCTAAAAGTAATGCGTGAATTTGCAACTAAAAATAGCGTTTGGGTTTTAATTGGGTCAATCGCTGTTTCCGCTGGAAGAGGAAAATACTTTAATCGTTCATTTTTAATCGATTCAAACGGAGCAATTGTTAGTCGCTACGATAAAGTCCATTTATTTGACGTTAACCTATCAGAACGCGAAGTTTACCGAGAAAGTGATTTTGTAGTACCAGGAGGTAAGGCGGTATTGGTCAATACGCCCTTTGGAGTGATCGCACATTCAATTTGTTATGACATTCGATTCCCAAATTTTTACCGAGCAATGTGTAAGGCAGGTGCGGAAATTATAGTTGTTCCAGCAGCATTCACAAAAACTACAGGACAGGCTCACTGGCATTTGCTTAACCGTACAAGGGCAGTAGAGAACGGGGCTTTCGTGGTAGCTCCTTGTGCTGTTGGCGCAGTTTCGGGAGGCGGCGAATCTTATGGACACTCACTAATAGTTAATCCATGGGGAAATATTATAGTTGATGGTGGCGAAAATACGAGAGTTGTAATTGGGAAAATTGAACTCTCTGCTGTCAAATCTGCCCGCAGTCGAATCTCAAGCCTCAAACATGATTCTGACTACGAAATAAGCCTTGCGAATTCTTAAAAATGGGGTCAACCATGAGTTCAATAAATCAAATACTTGGTCTGAAAAATGCTTCAAACCCAAGGCAAGACGCTTTTTTGCGCTGGCAATGCCGTGTACGCCTGATGGTTATGCGCGAAGCTATGGGCCAACCTGACGATAGTATTATGCCAAGCCTTACGTTATTAGGCAAAAACCAGCCCATGGGTACAATTATTACTGTAATGTCTAAGCATCCAGTCCATAGCAAAACACCTGAAATGAGGCAGATCGCAAAATCAACCAATGATCCAGCCATAAGACGAGATAAAGCGATCCGTTTTTTTTCAGAGGCGTATTATCAGAAACGGCAAGAGTTTTCGGATATTCTAACTTCTACTTTTTCCGCAGGATCCCCCGGGGCTGCACTAATTAGAAAATCTGAGTACTGCCAGTTGAGGTTTGTGGCATATAATCAGGAATTTACTCTTAAGTGTAAGGTATGGAAGTTAGCAAAAAAAAACCCACTATATCAGGCGACATGGTGGCATAATCATCTATTCAACCCAGGTCTTGCAGGTGATACGATTATTTTGGGATTTGAGCCTGATTGGAATGACTCCTTTACGCCGTTAGATGTTGCATAGCTCATTTGGTGTCTTGGGTAGTTAAAAAAATTATTAGCTTGTGCCTTTGATGTTGTCATTTAATACATGGTATTACGAACTGGCTAATTTTGCGAAGGTTGGTGTCCTCAATAGTTTAACGGTTAAGAAGCCAACAAATTATTGTACAATAACCCACGTATTTCAAACTTTAACGAGCAATAATCAAATGCCGCCTAACAGTATTTTTTTAAAAAGTGGCCGAGCGGTTAGCTCGGCCTCAGTCCAACAGGGAGGAATGAAAAAAACATTTTCAAGGGACTAGATAAGATCTCTTATTCAAGTGTTAGAAGTATGCGTAATTCTCATATCCTCTATATACTTTTAGTATGGCCTAAAGTGAGCTTATTCCACCTTATTTTGTTCTTTTCTCAACTTGCGACGATCTTCGATGATTTCAGATTGGACAAAGTCTCGGAATGCTTCGATGCGCTTGGAGTGTCGCAGCTCTTCTGGGTAGGCTAGGTACACTGGAACATCTACGCTTTCCATCTCGGGCAGGACCTTAACAACACCATCAAAGGCATTGTTTACATAATCTGGCAAAACTCCAATGCCCAAATGGTTGCTTACGGCCTGCAGGACACCAAAGTAATTGTTCACGGTCAAAGTAGACCCAATTTTAAAAGTCATCAGCTTCTGTACAAGGTTGAGACCAGCGGCAACCTGCGGTGAACGTGGGTTTTGGCAGATCAGACGGTGATCTTTCATGTCTTCTGTTGTTTCAGGATGCCCATTCTTCTGCAGATATTCAGGCGTAGCGTAAAGCCCCACTCTTACAAACATCAGACGCTTTCTTATCAGGTCTGCCTGGCTTGGCTCCTTCATTCGAATTGCGACATCAGCTTCGCGCATTGGCAAGTCCAAAACGCGTTCTTCCATCATTAAATCTATCTTCAGGTCAGGATATTTTTCGTAAAGTTTACGAAGGCGAGGGGCCAACCAAAGCGTTCCGATTCCAGTGGTCGTGGTGACACGTAATTCCCCAAAAACCTCTTCCTCGCTATCTTTAATCCTGGCCGCTGCGGCTTCAATCCGTTTGCTCATGGTATTGGTGGCGTCAAACAATAGCTCGCCCTGTTCGGTTAGGATCAAACCTCTGGCATGTCGGTGGAATAGAACGGTATTTAGACTTTCTTCTAAGGCTCGAATTTGGCGGCTCACGGCACTTTGAGATAGGCGCAGAGTATCTCCCGCATGAGTTAGGCTGCCGGCATCTGCAACAGCATGAAAGATTCTCAATTTGTCCCAGTCCATGAAATCTTCCTTTTTTTTGTAATCTTTACACGAAAATATACGAAATTTAGAAGCCCCTTTTCTAAATTAAGTCCACGATAATTAAATTTAATGCTGGTAAAAGCCAGTTTTTAGAATATATTTGCGTCATATTAACTTACCTATTTTTCTATGGCAGGGGAGTGCACGGTTAGTCATGCTGAATGTATCGCTTGAAGATAAATTCGATATTTCAAAACATCAAGTTTTGTTAAACGGAACTCAGGCTTTAGTAAGATTGATGATTGCACAAAAAGAACGCGATACTTTTATCGGCTGGGATACTGCGGGATATGTAACTGGATATCGCGGATCTCCTTTGGGTGCGGTAGATTTTCAGATGCGCCGCGCAAAGTGCGCGCTGATGGCGGCTTCGGTCACCTTTCAGGAAGGTCTTAACGAAGATTTGGCAGCGACTGCCTTATGGGGGACCCAACAGGCAGAATTGCGCGGCGAGGGTAAATATGACGGCGTTTTTGGCCTTTGGTACGGAAAAGGTCCGGGCGTAGACCGTAGCGGAGATGCCATGCGCCATGCGAATATGGCGGGCAGCAGCGCTAAAGGCGGTGTCATTATGGCAATGGGCGATGATCACACAGGGGAAAGCTCGACAACGCTTCACCAGTCTGATTTAGCCATGGTTGATGCTCAAATGCCGATCGTCAGTCCGGCCGGAGTTCAAGAAATTCTTGATTTTGGCCATTATGGGTTCGAACTCTCCCGATTTTCGGGTCTTTGGGTGGGCCTGAAAACAATGAAGGATACGATTGAGGTTACCTCTGTTGTAGATGCAGATCCGCATCGTTTGACCTTTGTCCGTCCTGATATAACCTTGCCCGAGGATGGGCTAAACATTAGGCTCGTCGATACAGCCACCCTTCAGGAAACCAGATTGTTGGATTACAAAGTTAGTGCGGCCGAGGCCTTCGCAAGAGCTAATAGGATGGATAAACGAGTTTTAGGGCAGAAAGGGGCCAAGATCGGTTTTGTTGCGGCTGGTAAAAACTGGCTTGATCTTGCGCATGCCTTATCCCTTTTAAATATAGACGGGGAACAGGCCAAACACCTTGGAGTGACAACCTATAAAGTGGCGCAGACTTGGCCACTGGACCGGCAGACATTTTCTGAATGGGCAGAGGGTCTTGATCTTATTGTGGTCGTTGAAGAAAAGCGAAAGCTCATCGAAAGCCAGGTAAAAGATGCGCTCTTTGATAATTTACAGGGTCGGCGTGTTTATGGTGGCTTAAAGGGGTCTTCCGGGGAAATATTATTCCCGTCAAAAGGTGCCCTTGACCCTAACTTGATTGCAGAAATGCTCGGCCATATTCTCGTTGAAGAGGGCTGCAGCAATGCATTGATCGAGGGCGGCATATTAGATATAGCGAAAGCGCGTCGAGCTGATAATGCATCTGATATTGCTTCACGTATTCCTTATTTTTGTGCGGGGTGTCCGCATAATAGTTCGACCAAAGTACCAGATGGATCGCGCGCTTATGCTGGCATTGGCTGCCATTTCATGGCGCAGTGGATGGATCGAGAAACCTTAGGTTACACTCACATGGGCGGTGAGGGGGCAAATTGGATTGGAGAAGCTAAATTCTCGAAGCGCGATCACGTTTTTCAAAACCTGGGGGATGGCACTTATAACCATTCTGGCATTCAGGCAATTCGCGCAGCCTTGGCCGCCGGAACAAACATAACTTACAAAATTCTCTTTAATGATGCTGTAGCCATGACGGGTGGTCAGGGAAATGAAGGTGGGCTCTCAGCATTGCGGATCACCCGCGAACTACTGGCGATGGGGGTTGAAAACCTGGCGCTAGTTTATGACGACAAAGAAGACTTGGACCTTCAGGCCTTTCCCAAAAATATCATTAAGCATGAGCGCGAAGACTTGATGGATGTCCAAGAGAGCTATTCCAAGATCAAAGGTGTTTCATGTATTGTCTATGTCCAAACATGTGCTGCAGAAAAGCGCCGTCGTCGTAAACGCGACCAGTTTCCCGACCCTGATCAGCGAATTTTCATCAATACAGATGTTTGCGAGGGATGTGGCGATTGTGGAGTACAATCTAATTGTGTTGCATTGACACCTGTTGAGACTGAGTTTGGCAGGAAGCGGGCAATTGACCAATCGGCTTGCAACAAAGACTTTAGCTGTGTCAAAGGCTTTTGTCCTTCCTTTGTCAGTTTGCACGGCGCAACTCCGAAAAAACGCTTGGTGCGAGA
>JAQWKM010000122.1 GCA_029247845.1 Paracoccaceae bacterium
AACCGCGCAAAGGCCATTAATCCGTAATGATTTATATGCGCCCCAATTAAGGGCACAGTCGATTGTAAAAGGGCCACAAAAAAAGTAAGCGTAAGTGCAAAGTGTCCAATCTCAGTAATCATTCATCACTTATAGGCGCAAAATCCGTCCTGACCATCCCCAAATGTGGTCTATTTGTCGCGGAAGCGGTTGTTTTGTTAATCTTCTAAGGCGGGGTTTTGTTCAGTTTGATTTAGCTCAAGTCCTCTGTCTTGATCTTCTATTTCAACGAATGAAAAATTGCCCTCGCTTTTTTTAATGGCCGAAAGCGTCTGAAGGTTGCCGATAATTTCAGGCGCATATGCCATTGCAGAGGCTATATTTTTTTTGAAAGTCCTGCCCTTTTACGCGTTGCCGCACGCCAGAATTGAACCTAACAACAGCTCCAAGAAGCCACCACAGCGATCCAAGCATAAGTGCGAGTTCTTGTATGCGGGATGCAAACCAGATCGGATCTGCCATCTTGTGTAATATCCATGCCCAGTCATTCTAATGTGGCAAGTGTGACGCCGTATTTAGTCACGCCGCCCAGATCATCCGGATCATCGCTAAATCTACCTTCTAGGGCAACGAAGATCTTGGCTAACTCTTTAAGATTTTGCAAAATATGTCTCCTGTGAGCGAGACAATGCTCAAACAAGAGGGTGATTTTTAATCAAAAAAACTGTTCGTCTAATTATCACTATCTTGATAAACGCCTTGCGCTTTCAGAGCGTCCATAACTTCCTTTGGCATATAGCTTTCATCATGTTTGGCCAATATCTCAGAAGCAACAAAAACCTCGCCAACAAGACTGCCCATGCCAATCATACCTTGGTTCTCTGCAAAGAGATCGGGAAGCACACCGTTAAATGTTACCTCTGTGGTGGCGCCTCCGTCGGTCACTCGAAATAGAATTTCACCATCGTTTTTCTTGCGCAGTGATCCTTCTTGTACCAAACCACCCAACCGGAAAATCTCACCTGATTTCGGAGGGCTCTCAGCTAGATCGCTCGGAGATCTGAAATAATTGATCCCATCACGCATTGCATAACCGACCAAAGCAGTGGAGACGGCCAAAGCCACAAAGCTTAAAACAATAATCTGTATGCGTCTTTTTTTGCGCAGGCTTCTCATTGTAAGGCCTTAATATTCAGGGAAAAAGCGGGGCCATCATAAGGCCAGCCGCCTCGTCTTGCCCCAGCATTATATTGGCATTTTGCAAAGCCTGTCCACTACTGCCTTTTGTCAGATTATCTATAGCGCAAATCACAATCGCCCGGCCATCAATGCGATCACCAGTCACCCCAATATGACAAAAATTAGACCCGCGGACATGATGCGTGCTTGGCGTTCGGCCAAAAGGTAACACGAATATAAACGGCTCGTTTTGATAGGCAGACATCAGTGTCTCATGAACCATTTGAGGCTCTCCTTTCACATAGCCAGTCGCCAAAATACCCCTATTCACTGGCATGAGATGTGGCGTGAACTGGATTTTGACTGGCTTACCAGCCAAGGCACTAAATTCTTGATCAAACTCACCCAGATGACGATGCGTGCCTCCTACGGCATAGGCATTGTAGCCTTCGGACAACTCTGCATGTAACAGGTTTTCCTTTAATAAACGCCCTGCCCCCGAGACGGCACATTTCATGTCCAGAATGATCTCATCTGTATCAATCACCTGATTTTGCACAAGCGGTCGTAACATATATTGGCCAGTGGCCGCATTACAGCCAGTTCCCGCCACCAGCCTGGCCGTTGCTATTTGATCCCTATAAAATTCCGTAAGTCCATAAACGGCATCTTTTTGGGTCTCTAATGCCGTATGTGGCGTCTGGTACCACTTTTCGTAGGCTTGGGCATCACGAAGTCGAAAATCGGCGCTTAAATCCACAATTCGAAGTGATTTTGGAAGTGTTGCGATCACTTTTTGCGAAGTATTATGCGGCAATGCACAAAAACACAGATCAATATCCTTAAATTCCACTTTTTCTAGCCGCACCAGCTCGGGCAGGTCAAGATGCGTGAGATGAGGGAAAACGTCCGACATCGCCCGCCCTGCTTTCGTATGCGCAACAAGAGCGGCAAGTTCAAATGTGGGATGCGTTGCAATAAGTCTAATAAGCTCTGCCCCAGTATAACCTGAGGCCCCAATAATCGCAATTTTATGTGTCATCATACTCTCAAATTTAGGTTTTTCAAAAGCTCACAAGGCTTCAAAAATTATTTTTCGCCGCAGAAACTGAGTTGCGCGTTCAGAAACATTCTGTGCTTGGCCAGTTGTAAAGAATTTCGATACTTCGCCCACTCCATACATATTGGGGTGACGACTAAGGTAATCCGAAAGGCTATCCGCTACAAGGTTTGCCTGAGAAGATACTGTCACATCTGCTCCCAACGCTTCTTGGAAAATGTTTTCAAGCAATGGATAGTGCGTGCAGCCCAAAATAGCAGACTGGGGTTTTGGCATTTTTCGAAGAAGAGCCGAGACATGGCTGCGCACAAGCGCCTCCGCAAGGATAAGATCACCCTCTTCAATCGCGTCGACAATGCCACCGCATGACTGAGCTTCGACATCGACACCAATCGCACGAAAGGCAAGCTCTCGCTGAAATGCGCGGCTGGCAATTGTTGCGGGAGTGGCAAAAAGAGCCACATTTTTTACAGCAACTTCGCGAGGCGGCGAATTATCTCCCCAATTTCGCTCAGTCAACGCTTCGATGAGTGGCACAAAAACCCCAAGCACTCGCTTGTTTGATGGAATGAAATTTTCCTGCATTCTGCGCAAAGCTGCCGCAGAGGCCGTGTTACAGGCCAATAAAATCAAATCACACCCTTGGTTCCAGAGCTGAGAAACAGCCGATGTTGTCAAATCGTAAATGTCGTCCGCATCGCGGACCCCGTAAGGTGCATGCGCGCTATCAGCGAAATAAACCAGTGGCAAGTCGGGTAAACTAAGATTTATCTTATCAAACACCGTCAGACCGCCCAGACCTGAATCAAAAATACCTACTGCCATAATAAAACCCTTCTCAGGCGCGATGTCGTTCGTCGAATTCGTAAACATCTCTACAAGCGTCAAGCGGCTCTGGGCCGAGTTGGTATGTCTTTTGTCGCAGAAAGTCCATAAGTTTGCGCAGATCATGCAAATAGGGATTCACATCACTCGGCGGCATAGTCCAACGTTTTTTTGGGATAATACAGCAACTGCAGTAAGTCTTCACGCCTTTTGGCCGCTTTTTGCTCATTGATCAACTTTACTGGACCAAAACCACGAATAGTCATTGGCAATTCAGCAAGAGAAATAATTATTTCTTTGGTTTCCTTTGAAAGCAAAGGCATAAGTTTGGGGATGTCAATCTCGTATTGTCGTATGAGATTTCGTTCCATTTTGCGTTCAGATGAATATCCAAAAATATCCAGCGGTGTACCGCGCAACATTTTCAGCTTAGAAAGAACTGTAAAACCACGATCCATGATGGCGCCAAACTGGCGCTTTTTAGGGCGTCCGTCCGACCCAATTTTGGAAAAGAGTGGCGGCGCAAGATGATAGCTCATACTGTCTACGCCATCGAAATGCTTTTCGGCCATCGCACGCGTCTTTAAATGAAGTCGGGCTACTTCATATTCGTCTTTATATGCCAGCAGTTTATGGTAGCCTTTTGCGACCGCTTCTTTAAGTTGCTCATCCTCAATTGGCTGCAGGAATTTACGATATTTCTTAGCAAGCCTGCGACTTTGATACCTGACGAGATGCTCCGCACGGAATTTTATTTTTTCTTCAAGCGATTTTGGCAGACCAACAACCGTCGGTGTCGTCATCTCAAGCGCTTTCTCCGGGTATAAGACCGACCAGCGCCCAAGTTCAAAAGCGCGCTTATTTTTGTCAACTGCGGCACCGTTAAGCTCGATGGCTGCAAAAATTGCCGCGTGGCTGACGGGGACCAAACCCTGCTGCCAAGCAGCACCGAACACCATCATGTTAGAAAATATAGAATCTCCCATCAACTCTGTTGCGAGTTCGGTCGCGTCAAACAGGCTAAGTCTGTCTTTTATGCGCGCCTGTAAAACCACTAAAAGTTGATCTTGGGGAATTTTAAATTCGGCGTTTCTAGTGAACTCACCAGTGACTGTTTCATGATTATTAACGACGGCTCCCGTCCTCCCCGAACTGGTCAACCCAATTGTTTTAGCCCCAGAAGATACGACGAGATCACCACCTATGAGGGCGTCACATTCGCCAGTTGCCACGCGGATCGCACTGATATCTTGAGGTGTTTCCGCCAGCCTGCAGTGAATATGCACGGCACCACCTTTTTGAGCAAGGCCTGCCATTTCCATCATACCGGCCCCCTTACCATCTATTTGAGCAGCCTGAGCCAAGACTGCACCAATTGTAACAACACCGGTTCCACCAACACCAGTCACAACGAT
>JAQWKM010000016.1 GCA_029247845.1 Paracoccaceae bacterium
ATAGCACCTGAGATACCGACCGCTACATATAAATCAGGTGCTACCACTTTACCAGTTTGACCAACTTGCCAATCGTTTGGCGCATAGCCGCTGTCAACTGCAGCCCGCGATGCGCCCACTGCTGCATTTAAGGCATCGGCAAGTTTTTCGATAACAGCAAAATCTTCCTCACTGCCAACACCGCGCCCACCGGACACAACAACACCGGCCGATGTCAGCTCGGGGCGATCACTTGCAGCAACTTTATCCTCTACCCATGAAGAAAGCCCCGGGTCGCCGGCAGCGCCGATGGACTCAATAGACGCTGATCCGCCCTCTCCTGCTGCGTCAAAGTTGGCAGTACGCACAGTAACAACCTTTTTCGCATCCGATGACTGAACAGTCTGGATAGCATTACCGGCATAAATTGGGCGCTCAAACGTGTTTGCGTCAATCACCGCAGTAATGTCAGAAATCATCATTACATCCAACAGGGCTGCTACCCGTGGCAGTATATTCTTGGCCGAATTTGTGGCAGGCGCGATAATATGCTCATAATCTCCTGCTAACGACACTATGAGATTAGCGATTGGTTCTGCAATCCCGTTTCCGTATGCTGGATCATCTGCATGTAGGACTTTTGAAACACCATCTATTTTTGCCGCCGCCTCTGCGGCGCCGGAATAGCCAGATGATGCACATAGAACTATCACATCGCCAAGAGATTTTGCCGCTGTGACTGCTTTCGCTGTTGCGTCAAGCGCGAGGTCTGCCCCGTTTACTTCTGCTAAAAGAAGAACTGCCATTAAACTGCTCCCACTTCTTTGAGTTTTGCTACAAGCTCGTCAACAGAGCCTACTTTAATACCAGCTACCCTAGAGTCGGGCTCTCCAGTTTTTACCACGGTCAAACGTGGGCTTGGGTCTATGCCGTAATCCGCAGCGGTTTTATGTTCCATTGGTTTTTTCTTAGCTTTCATGATGTTTGGCAAAGAAGCATAGCGTGGCTCATTCAAACGCAAGTCAACTGTAACAATTGCGGGCATATTTACTTTGATCGTCTGTAAACCACCGTCGACTTCTCGGGTCACGATGGCGTGATCTCCTTTGACGTTCAGCTCAGATGCGAATGTAGCTTGCGACCAACCCAAAAGACCTGATAACATCTGGCCAGTGGCATTCATGTCGTTATCAATTGCCTGCTTTCCGCAAAGGACTAGCCCCGGTTGCTCTTCATCGACAATGGCTTTTAAAATCTTTGCAACTGTCAACGGTTCAATATCCGTTTGAACATCGTCTGCAGCAACCACTAGAATGGCGCGGTCCGCTCCCATAGCCAATGCGGTACGAAGTGTTTCCTGGGCCTTTTCCACTCCAATGGAAACGGCAACAATCTCATCCGCTTTCCCTGCTTCTTTCAGCCGAATGGCCTCTTCGACGGAAATTTCATCAAATGGATTCATAGACATTTTTACATTGGCGAGGTCGACCCCGGTGCCATCCGCTTTTACACGGACTTTCACATTATAATCGATCACACGCTTGACCGGCACAAGAATCTTCATTTGCGATTTTCTCCTTTGTATCTTCTCGACACGCGAGTCATACTTAACTTTGTTTGTTGTGATAAAGGTTTGTTTTGACCGACAACAGAGTAAAATCGTCACACAAGGCTCTAAGGACGTCGCGTTGCGCTAAAAAAGTAGCTTTTATTATCGATTTGCACCAGGGATCCACAAAACGTCATCTTTCCCATCATTATTGGCTGTTCTGGCGGCAACGAAAAACCAATCGCTTAAACGATTAAGGTATTTCACCGCATCCGCATTAATCTGCTCAGCCAAAGTTAGTTCTACGCAGAGCCTTTCCGCTCTTCGAGCCACAGTACGGCAAATGTGCAAATGTGCCGACAGCGCAGAACCTCCAGGCAGGATAAAGCTTCTCAGGGGTTCAAGGTTCTCATTCATACGGTCAATTTCAGTCTCAAGCCGTGTGGTCTGAGAGGCAATCATGCGCAAAGGGGGATATTCGGCATTCGCGTCCCGCTCCATATCTGGCCGGCATAAATCAGCACCAAGATCAAACAAATCGTTTTGGATAAGAGATAAGAGATGGTCAATATCACCTTGCGAATGAAGCCGCGCAACCCCAACGGTAGAGTTTAATTCATCAGATGTGCCATAGGCACTTACGCGCAACGAGTGCTTCGCAACCCGAGCCCCATTCCCAAGAGCGGTTTCACCCGAATCTCCAGTTTTAGTGTAAATTTTATTCAGGACGACCATGTCATTTTTCTCCACGCGTTATAAACACAAATAAAAGTATTAATAAGACTGCAACAAATTGAGCCAGAATACGCATCCGCATTAATTTGTTGGCATATTTGCGATTGAACTCACCACCTTTACCAAAACCACCAATACCTATCATTAAAATGATCGCAACTGCAGCCATTACCACAACAACCAAAACGAAAAGTGGATCACTGGCCATCAATTTACTCCTCTTAATTAAATGATGTAACTAGTGGTCGTTTTCGCAAAGTCGAACCCCAATCCTGCAATAGAGGCTAAATGACGCCTTATCCTTTGCTCATCACCCAGTCCAGAGCACGCGTTGGCAATATCCGCCTTAAAATATCCATAAAATATGTCGGCACTGTAACATAATAACAGGGGCGCGGATTTTTAGCCTCCAAAGAGTTTATAAGTTTCTTAGTGACCGCCGATGGCGGAAGCTCGAAGCGATCTTTTCCTCGATCCTCATACAATCTCTTCAAATAGATTTTCTCATATTGCGCCGCGCGGTGCGATGTTTTCCAGTCAATCCATTTTTCAAAATGAGGAATAGCATTTTCACGAATTTTTGTCGTAACTGGCCCTGGCTGAATAAGAATAACATGGATCGGTGTATCCCGCATCTCGATCCTTAAAGTGTGGGTCAACCCCTCTAGAGCGAATTTACTTGCAGTATACGCCCCTCGCCAAGGCAATACGACCATTCCCAAAACCGACGAGCAGTTGATAATCCGTCCAAACCCCTGCTTACGCATGATAGGAATGACTTTTTGAATAAGATCATGGTACCCAAAAAAATTGGTCTCAAAAACAGAGCGTAGTGCGTCGCGCGGTAAATCCTCAACTGCACCAGGACAGGCAAAAGCTCCATTATTAAAGAGGGCATCAAGCCGCCCACCAGTGGTACGCAAGACATTGGATAAAGCCGTTTCAATACTGGCCTCATCCGCATAATCTAGCGGAAAAGACTCAAACCCCTTAGCGATCAACGCATCAGCATCCTTTTGTTGTCGGCATGTGGCAAAGACCCGCCAGCCACGTTCTCGAAGACCAAAGGCGGCATCATAACCAATCCCTGACGAACACCCGGTAATAAGTATTGTTTTTTGATCCATCTTTGCCTCGCCCTAATTATCCAAACAGTCATTGCATGGAGATCAAAGTGATACAATCTATTGATCTCTCCAGTTTGCGCAATTTTGATGCGCTTGGCGGCTTTACCTGATGCATGACACCGAGTATCACATCATCTATGAATGATTTGATCGATGACCCCAATATGGGCGGTATCTCTGCCGAACCTCTTAGACGTGCCATAGGCGAAAGGTATCTAACCTATGCGCTGTCAACTATTATGCACCGTGCCCTTCCTGACGCGCGGGACGGTCTAAAACCAGTCCATCGTCGCATTCTTTACGCCATGCTTGAGCTCCGCTTAAATTCGGGCGGGGGCTTTCGAAAGTCAGCTAAGATAAGCGGCGATGTAATGGGAAACTATCACCCACATGGCGAGGCGGCAATTTATGACGCCATGGCCCGTTTGGCGCAAGACTTTAACGTTCGCTATCCGCTGGTCGATGGACAAGGCAATTTTGGGAATATCGACGGAGATAACCCGGCGGCAAGCCGATATACCGAAGCGCGTATGACTGTCGTTGCCGAGGCCCTTTTAGAGGGTCTGACTGAGGATGCCGTTGATTACCGAGAAAACTACGATGGTACTTTGTCCGAGCCCATCGTTTTGCCAGCCGGCTTTCCCAATCTTCTGGCCAACGGATCAAGCGGTATCGCGGTGGGTATGGCCACAAACATCCCACCGCACAATATCGTTGAACTCTGTGACGCCTGCCTACATCTGATTAAAACACCTGATGCACGCGAAGAGACGCTGCTAAATTATATTCCAGGACCAGATTTTCCCACTGGCGGAACGATTGTTGAAAGCCCAGAAGCGATAGCAGAGGCCTACCGCACGGGACGCGGATCAATTCGATTACGATCAAATTGGGAGGTCGAAGATCTAGGCCGCGGCCAATGGCAGATCGTTGTGACTGAAATTCCCTATCAGGTTCAAAAATCTAAGCTGATTGAGAAAATCGCAGAAGTTATTCAAAACAAGAAAATTCCAATTCTTGCTGATATTCGCGACGAGAGTGCCGATGATATCAGGCTAATTTTAGAACCCAGATCAAAAAATGTTGATCCAGAAGTTCTCATGGGCATGATGTTTCGCAACTCAGATCTGGAAGTCCGGTTTTCTTTGAACATGAACGTATTGATTGATGGCGTAACGCCAAAGGTTTGCAGCCTTAAAGAAGTGCTTCGCGCATTTCTAGATCACAGACGCGAAGTTTTGTTGCGCCGAAGCCAGCATCGGATCGACAAAATTGATCATCGCCTCGAAGTGCTGGGCGGTCTGCTCATTGCATTTTTGAATTTAGATCGGGTGATCGACATCATTCGCTATGATGAAGAGCCAAAAGTCGCGCTTTTGGCAGAAGACTGGTCAAAGACGTATGCCCGCGCGATGTCCGAAGTTGACTATATCGAACCAGATAAATCCAGGGTCAGCGAACTTAGCGAAATTCAAGTCGAAGCTATTTTGAACATGCGTTTGCGCTCATTGCGGCGACTGGAAGAAATGGAATTGATACACGAGCGGGATGCGCTGACGTCAGAACGCAGGGGTTTGCAGGATATTCTGGACCATGAAGACCTGCAGCGGAATAAACTTTCCGAGCAGATCCGAGAGACTAAGAAGAAGTTTGGGAAAGACTACGAATGCGGTGCGCGCAGAACTGGGTTTGCCGTGGCAACCACCATTGAAGACGTACCCCTCGAAGCAATGATTGACCGAGAACCTGTGACACTCGTCTGCTCAGAAATGGGGTGGATACGAGTAATGACTGGGCATATCGACCTTACGCGTGAGTTGAAATTCAAGGACGGCGATGGGCCAAAGTTCCTATTTCATGCAGAGACCACAGACAGACTTTTGGTATTCGCCAGTAACGGGCGTTTTTATACTTTGTCAGCCTCCAACCTACCGGGAGGACGCGGCATGGGCGAACCATTGCGCCTTATGGTCGACCTTCCAAATGACGCAAATATTATAGATATTTTCATCCATAAACAGGATGGAAAATTACTCGTAGCCTCTAGCGCGGGCGACGGCTTTATCGTCGCTGAACGCAGCGTGTTGGCACAGACGAGGACAGGAAAACAAATTATAAACGTACGCGGCGATGTCAAAGCGCAAACATGTCGTCCAGTTTATGGCGATCATATCGCCGTCGTTGGTGAAAACCGTAAAGTATTGATTTTTCCGATCGAAGAACTTCCCGAACTTGGCCGCGGCAAGGGTGTAAGGTTGCAAAAATATAAAGATGGCGGCCTTAACGATGTGACCACCTTTAACCTTGCTGAAGGGCTGAGCTGGCTTGATCCTGCCGGCAGAACCCGTACGGAGACTGAACTGGCCGAATGGATTGCCAAACGTGCCTCCGCTGGACGCATGGCACCGCGTGGCTTCCCAAGAAATAATAAGTTTACCTAAAATATCCAGACGGTCAAAATTGCATGCTGTAAAGATTTCTTGCAAAGGCGCGGATAAGAAATTTTCTTACCCGCGGCCCTTCCATGGAACAAGAATGCGCTCAGCCCAACGCATCAGCATATCTATCCCAAACCCAATAATACCAATCAAGATAATTCCCAATATAACGATATCGGTTTGTTGGAATTTCGAAGCCACCATAATCATCATACCAGCACCTTTTTCCGCCGCAACAAGCTCTGCGGCGACAACAGTTCCCCAGCAAACTCCCATAGCAACGCGTGCGCCTGTAAATATTTCAGGCAGACTGTTGGGCACAATCACATAGCGCATAATCTGCCACTTACTGGCGCCCAGAGAATAAGCGGCGTGTACTTTTGAAATTCTGACACCAGAGACACCTGCCCGAGACGCGATCGCCATAATCCAAAGAGCTGCCAAAAACAGCAAAATTGTTTTGCCAACTTCGCCAATTCCTGCCCAGATGATTACAAGAGGGATCAGCGCTAGCGGTGGCACTGGACGCATAAATTCTACAATCGGGTCAAACCAACCGCGAAACCAGTCAGACAGTCCCATTGCATATCCCAAAGGAATGCCAACTAGTGCGCCTAAGAAAAAACCGATGACAACGCGAAACAGTGAAAATCCCAAGTGTTCCGCAAGAGTATAATTTTTAAAGCCCGAAGTTGAAATTTCTTTCAACCTGTTCCAGACATCTTCCGGAGCAGGAAGCCAGATAGGTTCCATCTGAATGCCCTTATTTGGCTTGACGTTCAAAGTACCTTTCTGGGTTAGCGCTATTTTGAGATCTCCAGCATCAACATCTGTACCAAAAACAATCAGCTGTCCGTTAACAGCAACTATTTTTGCGCCGCCCTTGCGAGTCTCACTGTCATTTGCATCCCACTTCAATAGCTTGGTGCGATAGGCTTTCACCGCAAGCACATCATTCTTGGCAAACCCCGAACCAGATTCTATCTCTGGCAGAGTAACCTCTACCCCCGTACCATGCACAATAACCTGCACGTCGGCGTCATCGCGTTCTCCAGCTTGATTTTCCACAGTATAGGTAAAGCTGCATCTCCCTCAAAAGCGCCAGGCATATGAAGAAATGACGGGAGGGTAGAGCTTCCCGTAAATGACCCCCAGATCAAAAAGACCATGAGGATAGACACAATAGATGCCGACAAATTAGATGTCACGGCACTTTCATCACCAAATGTCACAGTTTTTAATGATCCCAAATCACTTTTAGGCGTCAGGCTAGTCTTCACCAATCGCCATATGAATAATGTTGCCAGAATAAAACCCACGTATCCAGCGACGTAAGGGATAGCCAAAAATAAGGTTGTCAGAATTATGACCAACTCTTCAAAGAGGCTAGATAAGAGACCCATTAACCTGCCACCTCTGTTCTACCCATGATCTCTTCTTCCATATTCCAGATCATTTCCAAAATTTCTTCCCGTTTATCCCCATAATCATCGTGTTTTTTAATTTCCCTCAAATCCGCATCTACACCTAAATCGGCAAAGGGCAGACGGTATTCCTTGTGGATTCTACCAGGACGGGGCGCCATCACCAAAAGCCGCTCTCCGAGCAAAAGTGCCTCCTCTACCGAGTGAGTAATCAAGACAATCGTTTTCCCTGTCTCTTTCCACAAATTGAGGACGAGAGATTGCATTTTTTCACGTGTCAAAGCATCTAATGCGCCCAATGGTTCGTCCATCAAGATCACATCAGGATCATTGGCAAGACAGCGGGCCAAAGCCACACGCTGCTGCATACCGCCTGACAATTCATAAATTGCCTTTTCTTTGAAATCTTGAAGTCCGACAACATCGAGAAGGTGGTCGACCTTTTCGCGTGCCCGCGCAGTGCTCACGCCTTTCATTCTTGGTCCAAAACCTACGTTTTCACGAACGTTCATCCATTCAAACAGAGCGCCCTGTTGAAAGACCATACCACGCTCGGCGCTTGGCCCTGTGACTTTGTTGCCGTGCAAGAGTATCTCACCTTTGGTCGGCACAAGAAATCCAGCAACAATATTAAGCAAAGTTGTCTTGCCGCAGCCAGATGGTCCCAGCACTGACAAAAGCTCGCCAGCTTTCAAGTTCAAAGTGACATCTTTTAGGGCCTGAACACTACCGCCATTTGGCAAGTCAAAGCTCATAGAAATATTTTGAATGGACAGTCCAGACATGGCCGTCTTTCACTTTCTAATTTTTGTTGAATTCAGATCCGCATCTCAAATAGTTTGCGGGCCAGTGAACCGGCCCACAAATTTTACTTACATGTCGTTGGCAGAGGCCAATGGACCTGTATTTACGTTACCGGCATAACTGCCCAAGGCTGAGTCAATGCTTTTCGCAGCCACAAACACATCAGCAACACCCTTCATGAATTCCTGAGCTCCACCTCCCAGCCAAGTCGCAGACAATTGGTCATCTACGTTTGGAAAGACAAATGTCGACATAGTTTCAGCTGTGGCCGTTTCGTCCATGCCAGCGTCTTTGGCAATCGCAGGCAACATTTTGGTATGGTTTGAAGTATCTGCCCACATTGCATTGGCGTCTGCTGTTATTTTTAGGAACTTGGCGACCAACTCACTGTTTTCAGCAACCCAGCCTGCAGGGCCGGAAGTGACGTCAAATACCAAGATACCCAAATCTGTTTTCTCGGCGCCTGTAAGAAGAATATTACCGTGTTCTTTTGCACGACGCAACGAACCACCCCATCCACAGAACATATCAACAGCACCCTGCGCGATCGCAGCGGCACCATCCGGTGGATCCATGTCAACAACTTCCATGCTGCCAACATCAACACCAAAATGGCTCATTTGTTTGAGGAAACCGTAATGCGCTGCTGTTCCCAACGGCACGGCTACTTTTTTGCCCGCAAGTTCTGCCGCACTGTCTTTGTCGATTTCCAAATCACTTTTTACGACGCAGTTATCATTATCAGCATAGCTTACAGCAACGTCTAGGATTTGAAGATCCTGACCGGCGGATGCGGCAACAACGAAAGGTGGCACACCTTGGCTAACAGAAAGGTGTACATCGCCCGATGCCATAGCAGCAGACATTTTCACACCAGATTCAAAGCTAACCCAGTTTACTTTCACGCCAAGTTCTTCGTCGTATGTACCCATTTGTTTGGCATACTCAAATGGCATCGGCCATTCGAGGAAATAAGCGACCGTTATTTCACCATGTCCACCCGCAACGGCAGCTTGTGCGCTTAACGCGACGCTTGCCGCGCCAATGGTACCCAATAGCCTGGACTTTATTGTCATAAATATCTCCCGTTTTAATTTTTTTACTGACGCCCAGATACTACATTGGGCAGATTCTTTAAACAAGGCCTCGTCGAGTCGTCATTCCCACCCGAATTCATTCCTCGGATCAAGGTTTTTCCTAACAGGACGTTATGATCCAATACTGACCCAATTATGTCAATCCACTCAGTCAGAATTTTTATCGTTATAATACATAAATTTAGGATGGATATTCATAAAATTAACACTAAAAAACTACCCTTTTGGACTTAACCGCAGAAAGAAACTGGCCCTATAGATTTTCAGACAATTTGGATGAAATAGGATAATGATGTTTGTAGTCACAGTTGCGCACACAAACTTTAAGCAAAGGAAACAAAATGGACGGCGGTATTCGCGAAAATGACATATCCAGAATTGTCGACCTAGATCGGGCGCATATCTGGCATCACCTTATTCAGCACAAGCCTTTTGAAACTGGCGAACCCAGAATTATTGTCGAAGGCAAGGGTATGAAGGTCTGGGATCAGAACGGAAAAGAACACATCGATGGTGTGTCTGGCGGTGTCTGGACGGTCAATGTTGGTTACGGGCGTGAGAGCATTGCAAACGCAGTGCGCGATCAACTAGTTAAGCTTAACTTTTTCGCAGGCGCGGCGGGATCTATACCCGGCGCTATTTTTGCAGAAAAGCTTATCGACAAAATGCCCGGAATGAGCCGGGTTTATTATTGTAACTCTGGCTCTGAGGCCAACGAGAAGGCTTTTAAAATGGTGCGCCAGATCGCCCATAAGCGTTTTGGCGACAAGAAGCATAAAATTCTCTATCGCGAACGCGATTATCACGGTACGACCATTGGTACGCTTTCAGCGGGCGGCCAAGATGAGAGAAATGCTCAGTACGGTCCTTTTGCACCGGGTTTTGTACGCGTCCCTCATTGCCTTGAATATCGTGCTCAGTGGGACCTAAGCGGCGAGGCCTATGGTAAACGCGCTGCGGATTCGATCGAGGAAGTTATTCTTGCCGAAGGGCCCGATACAGTCGGCGCACTGTGTCTTGAACCCGTCACTGCCGGCGGAGGTGTAATCACGCCACCACTGGGCTATTGGGAACGCGTTCAAGAGATCTGTAAAAAGTATGATGTCCTTCTTCATATCGACGAAGTAGTTTGTGGCCTCGGTCGGACCGGAACGTGGTTTGGATATCAAAACTATGGTGTAAAACCAGATATGGTAACCATGGCTAAGGGTGTGGCTTCTGGCTATGCCGCAATCGCCTGTCTTGTAACAACCGAAGATGTCTTTGACATGTTCAAAGACGATCCAAGCGATCCGATGAATTACTTCCGTGATATATCGACATTTGGCGGATGCACAGCAGGCCCGGCCGCCGCAATTGAAAATATGCGGATTATTGAAGAGGAAAATCTACTTCAAAATACATTGGATATGGGTGAACGCATGATTAACAATCTGAATACGTTATCAGAAAAGCATTCCGTGATTGGAGAAGTCCGGGGAGCAGGTTTATTCTGTGGTGCAGAACTTGTGCAAGACAGAACGACAAAGGATCCCGCCAAGGAAAAATTAGTGCAAGCAGTTGTTGCCGACTGTATGACGCAAGGCGTTGTGATCGGCGCGACGAACAGGTCGCTACCAGGACTAAACAATACCCTATGTTTTAGCCCTGCCCTTATTGCAACAGCCGATGACATTGATCACATTACCGATGCCGTTGATCAGGCACTTGGTCGGGTGTTCTCTTAGACTAAAAAGGCGGGCGATAGATAAATCCACTTAAGTTGATAGGCCCGCCCGCTTTTACCATCTGACAAATAGATAACATGCAAAATCACATTTAGAGAGTATTGCCACTTTGGTTGGATAAATTTCGATGCTGGAAAATTACTCATGTTTATGAGAGACATTTAGATTTGAATTTTAATTCGAAACAATCAAAGCATGTATTTTAACAGACTAGAAAACAACTGAATAAGTATTTCCATTCAATTTTTTATGCATGCAACAAGAGATTTAAGCTATAATGCCAGTTTACTCTGGCTATATAGCCAGTGTAGACATTCGTTCATGGCTATTCCTGTTGAATCATTTTTTCTAGACCCAGACATACAAGGCACCCTACAATCTAGGATTCAACAGATCATTACTGCTGGTATTTTATCAGGTAGATTTCTTAAGGGGGAAAAATTGCCCTCTTCGCGTAAGCTTGCCGACCATCTCGGCATTAGTCGAATCACGGTCACACTCGCCTATACGGAATTACTATCGAACGATTATCTTAGCTCTAAAGGTAGGTCCGGTTATTACGTTTCCCTAAATGCGCCTGAGCCTCTGGATATTAAAGAAAACAAACAAGGCGAAGATCGCATAGATTGGTCCAAAGCTATCGGACAAAGGTTTTCTGAAAACATACAAATGGAAAAGCCAATCGATTGGGCAAGTTATAAATACTGTTTCATCTACGGGCAAACCGATCCAACGCTTTTTGATCATGCCAATTGGCGCCTCTGCGCATTACAAGCTTTGGGAACAAAGGATTTCACAACTCTAACAGCCGATTACTTTGATCAGGACGATCCACAGCTGATTGAATTTATCGCACGCAATACACTACCAAGACGTGGGATAGTGGCGGGTGCAGACGAAATTCTTGTCACTCTTGGGGCCCAGAATGCCCTTTGGCTTGCCACTCAGGTTCTTTTGACTCAAAGACGCACAGCCGTCATCGAAAACCCATCCTATCCAGCGCTGCGTGATATTCTAGGACAATCGCGATGTCATATTACAACTGTTGACGTGGACGATCTTGGACTGCAGCCCAATTTAATAACCGACCGAGCCAATGTCATTTTCACCACGCCCAGCCATCAATGCCCAACGGCATCAACTTTACCTATGGAGCGAAGACGGGCTCTATTACAAAAAGCCCAAGACATCGACGCATTGATCGTGGAAGACGATTACGAATTCGAAATGTCCTTTCTCGCAACGCCCTCGCCTTCACTCAAATCGCTCGACCGGGATGGGCGGGTGATTTATGTTGGCTCTTTCTCAAAATCACTTTTTCCAGGTCTGCGTTTGGGATATTTAGTAGGGTCTGCCCCCTTCATAAAAGAAGCGCGTGCCTTGCGGGCCAGTGTACTGCGCCATCCACCAGGACATCTTCAGCGCACCGCCGCATATTTTTTAGGCCTGGGTCATTATGATGCCCTCGTTCGGCGTCTTGGCCGGACTTATCAGGAACGCCGTCAGGTTATGGAGGCCGCAATCATCAAATCAGGACTGCAGATCGCTGGTAAAGAATCTCACGGAGGGTCGTCTTTCTGGATGCGTGCACGGTCTGGTACCGACACGCAAAAACTCGCTATGCGCCTCAAAAGTAAAAGTACTTTCATAGAACACGGCAAGCCTTTTTTCTTTGGTAATAACCGCCCTACAGAGTATTATAGGTTGGCTTATTCTTCCATTCCGACAGATAAGATTGAACAAGGGATCGAGAACATCGCGCAAGCATTAGATTGAAAGTCTTATTTTCTGACTACGATACTGCCAACCTGGCTATATTGTGTACAAAAATCTGGCCCTATAACAATCAGCTCTTAATGCGTATCAGTAATACAAAGTTGTCGGCTGTTCTGGCGACACATAGCCTACCCTTAGGAGAGCCCAAGCAATGAAAATGACCACCGAAGAGGCCTTTGTTAAAACCCTTCAAATGCACGGAATAGAACATGCTTTTGGAATTATAGGATCTGCTTTTATGCCAATTTCAGACTTATTTCCTCAAGCAGGCATTATGTTCTGGGATTGTGCCCACGAAGGGTCTGGCGGCATGATGGCTGACGGATACACCCGCGCCAGCGGTAAAATGAGCATGATGATTGCTCAGAATGGCCCCGGGATCACAAACTTTGTGACGGCTGTGAAAACGGCCTATTGGAACCATACGCCTTTATTGCTGGTCACACCTCAGGCGGCGAATAAAACCATCGGTCAGGGCGGCTTTCAAGAAGTCGAACAAATGGCCTTGTTTCAAGATATGGTCGCATATCAGGAAGAAGTTCGGGATGCGTCACGCGTGGCGGAAGTGCTTAACCGCGTTATTTTGAACGCCAAGCGCCACTCTGCCCCTGCTCAGATAAACATGCCGCGCGATTTTTGGACGCAAGTGATAGATATCGATCTGCCTGAAATGGTCGAATTTGAGCGTCCATCTGGCGGAGAAGATGCGCTGGAAAGAGCAGCCAAGATGTTGAACAAAGCAAAATCACCCGTCATTCTCAATGGCGCTGGTGTTGTCCTTGCTGACGCTATACCTGCCTCTATAAAACTTGCCGAACGTCTTGATGCGCCAGTTTGCGTTGGTTACCAGCACAATGATGCATTTCCAGGCTCACACCCATTATTTGCAGGGCCTTTGGGCTATAACGGCTCAAAGGCAGGCATGCAGCTTATTTCAGAGGCAGATGTTGTACTCTGCTTGGGGACCCGCCTAAACCCGTTCTCAACTCTGCCTGGGTACGGCATGGATTACTGGCCTGAAGATGCAAAGATCATCCAGGTTGATATCAACCCCGACCGTATCGGCCTAACCAAAAAAGTGGCCGTCGGTATTATCGGTGATGCAAAAAAAGTTGCAAACGCGCTTTTAGACAAACTTTCTGGCTCTGCGGGGGATGAGGGACGCGCAGATCGAAAAACCAAGATTAGTCAAACAAAATCGCAATGGGCCCAACAACTTTCTAGTATGGACCATGAAGATGATGATCCGGGAACATCGTGGAACGAACGCGCACGTGCTGATAAGCCCGGTTGGATGAGCCCCCGCATGGCTTGGCGTGCCATTCAAAGTGCGCTGCCCAAAGATGCTATCATCAGCTCTGACATTGGTAATAACTGTGCAATCGGTAATGCCTATCCAACTTTTGAAAAAGGCCGAAAATACCTCGCGCCAGGACTTTTTGGCCCCTGCGGATATGGGCTTCCTTCGATCATTGGAGCAAAGATCGGTTGCCCAAATACTCCGGTTGTCGGCTTTGCAGGTGACGGGGCCTTTGGGATCGCAGTCACCGAACTGACAGCAATTGGCCGCGAAGAATGGCCACCTATTACAATGATCGTCTTTCGCAACTACCAGTGGGGTGCGGAAAAACGGAACTCAACGCTCTGGTATGAGGACAACTTTATTGGTACCGAGCTTGACACATCTGTGTCTTATGCAGGTATAGCACAAGCATGTGGCCTCAAAGGCGTACAGGCCAAAACGATGGAAGAGCTTAGAGACGTTCTCGATAAGGCCATCATTGATCAAATGAAAAACAACACAACGACCTTGATTGAAGCGATGATCAATCAGGAATTGGGAGAACCCTTCAGGCGCGACGCTATGAAAAACCCGGTCGCAGTGGCGGGTATTAGTATAGATGACATGAAACCTCAGACCGTTTAACCTATGATCAGACCTAGCAAAAACACAAAAATTCTAGTACTTAACGCTGGGTCATCCTCAATTAAATTTGCGATATATTCCGAGGATTTGAGCGAGGACATTGTAGGAATTGCTGAAAATATCGGCGGTGCCTCGAGTCTGACCGTGGCAGAAACTGTCACCGAGACACCCTTTATTGATCACAGATCAGCTTTGAGCTCAGTTCTTACGGCTTTGTTAGACCGCGGTTATGGTTTAAACGACTACCGCGCGGTTGCCCATCGCGTGGTGCATGGCGGTCGAAAGCTGACCGCTCCAATTCGCATTACAGAAGAAGTGCGGGCAGAAATTTCTAGCTGTACGCCACTGGCGCCACTGCACAACCCCCATAACCTTGCAGCGATCCATGCGCTTTCGCAGATGGCGCCTGAGTTAGCGCAATATGCAAGCTTTGACACGTCCTTTCACGCTACCAACCCAGAGGTTGCCACGCGCTATGCAATTCCGCGTATGATGGAAACAAAAGGGATCCGCCGATACGGATTTCACGGTCTGTCCTACGCGTCTCTGGTGAAACATCTCCCCATTATTTCAGGCAAAAAGCTTCCCTCGCGGCTATTGGCCTTTCATCTTGGCAACGGCGCGAGCCTATGTGCCATCCTAAATGGACAGTCGATTGCGACCACAATGGGATATTCACCGCTTGATGGATTGACCATGGGAACCCGATCTGGCGGTATTGATGCCAATGCAGTGCTGCGTCTAGTCGAGGAAAATGGTCTTGAACGGACCAAGGCCATTTTAAACCATGAAAGCGGCTTGCTTGGCCTGTCGGGTGGCAAATCCGATATGCGCAATTTGATGCTCGATCCCAGCGCGGACAGCGCTTTCGCCATCGAGCATTTTTGTTACTGGTCGCTGCGCCACGCAGGGTCTTTGATCGCAACTATGGAAGGGCTAGATGCCATCGCCTTTACCGGGGGAATAGGAGAGAATGCGATTGGCGTGCGCGCGCGTATTCTGCGCGCTTTGGAATGGACCGGCGTGCGCATGAACCCGGATGCTAACCACAGTGGCAAAGCTCGCTTACATGCCCAAACCTCCAAAGTAGCGGTATGGGTTATTCCAGCTAAAGAAGAAGAAATGATTGCCGCAGATGCTTTGACACTAATGGAAGTAGGGTGATGCCTCAGACCAGCGCAAGCGTGACTGCCGTGGCAGCGACGATATCATCGACAGTTGCGCCGCGGCTTAAATCACAGACTGGCTTACGAAAGCCCTGCAAAATTGGTCCTATGGCTTGTGCCCCTGCGAGCTCTTGGACAAGCTTGTATGCAATATTACCAGCATTTAGGTCGGGGAAAATTAGCACATTCGCGCGCCCCTTTCCGAGCCCTTTTTTTTCGGCGATTGTTGAGTTCAATGCGGCATCAACCTGTAGCGGACCGAGAAAGCCAGATAATTCTGATGCCTCTTTCACCACGTCGACGCTGCTTCCCGCGCCTGAAGTGCCCGTGGAAAAAGATAATAGCGCGACCTCACACTCCCCTAAAAGCGCATTTGCGGAGATGGCGGATGCTATTGCAATTCCGGCAAGCTCGTCTGCATTTGGCGCTACATTGACAGCACAATCCGCAAAAATCATTTCCCGCCCATCGGGAAACAGCATTAGAAAAAACGACGAGGGCGCGCGGATACCGTCCTTTAGTCCAATCGCAAGGCTTGCGGCTTCAATCACACGTTTCGTGGGATTATCAACGCCTGCAACCATTGTGTCAGCCCTGCCGGTTGCAACCATCGCAGAGGCGCGGATCAAAGGCTTGGCAAGCATGCGTTTGGCAATGTTTTCTTTCAGGCCACGGATCTGGACCAAAGCATCAACCATATCGGCGTCTGGCTCCATAAGAGCAATCGGCTCGGCTATCTCGTCTGTTATCAGACGGTCTGCTGCCGCTTTGATCCTAGGATCATCAAGTTCTGGCAGGACCACGCGCGCTTTCGTCAACCGCACGTTTCTTAATATTTTTTGCATGACTGACATGTATGCCTCCGTGTATGGTGAAAGGAGCTCATAATGAGTAGTGACGTCAAGATCAATCGGGGGCTTAAGAACATATATTTTGAGCGCTCAAGCGTGAGCCACATAGACGGCTCTAAGGGCGAGTTAAGCTATCGCGGCTATTCCATTCACGACCTTGCCGGCAAATCAACCTTTGAGGAGGTCTCATATCTGCTCATTTACGGCGAACTTCCAACGGCAGAGCAACTGAGCGCATTCGATCAGGCTCTCAAATCAGCGCGTCAATTGCCACAACCGGTATTTGATATTATCCGCGCAGCACAACACGGTCATCCGATGGATGTTTTACGCACCGCTGTTTCAGCCCTTGCCGCATTGGAAGCTGCAAGTCAAACCGTAAGCGAACCAGCATTTTTAGAAAATGGGATCCGCCTCATGGCGCAAGTGCCGATGGTCATCGCCGCACACCACAACATAAGACAGGGCCGCGATCCAATCCCGGCTGATCCAGACCTCAGCCATGCGGCAAACTGGCTCTGGATGCTGAAAGGTGAGAAACCGTCCGAAGATGCCGCCAAACTGGCAGATGTCGATTTTATTCTGCATGCCGAACATGGTAGCAACGCATCAAGCTTTGCCGCGCGGGTCACAGTTGGCACTGAGGCAAACCTGCACGGAGCAATTGTCACAGCTCTGGCAACGTTAGCTGGACCTGCCCATGGCGGAGCGGCTGAAGATGTTATGAAAATGGTCACCGAGATCGGCTCGGCCAATAAAGCTGCCGACTATGTTAAAGCCAAGCGCGCCGCCCGCGAGGCGGTCACTGGCTTTGGCCATCGTGTTTACAGAGCCGAAGACCCGCGCGCACGCCACATGCGCGACGGTGTCAAAAAGCTGGGCGAAGAAATGGGTGCGCCGGAATGGTATGAAATTTTGCAAGCCGTCGTAGAGGCGATGAAGCCGTATTCACGCCACGGTTTGAACGTAAATGTTGACTTTTATTCAGGCGTTATCTATCAACTACACGCTATTCCGATGGAATTGTATGTACCGATATTTGCCATTGGCCGCATGCCAGGCTGGATTATCCAGTGCCTAGAACAACTGCGTGGCAATATTCTGATCCGTCCATTGACGCTTTATAACGGGCCTGAAATGCGTCCTTATGTAAATGTCAAGGACAGGCCAGAGCCTGTCTAGCGTATCGTTATGAACACAAACTAGAAATAATAGTTCAGCGTTACATCTGAAATTAGAAATTTATTCCAAATTTTGAGATTTTTGAATGGTCTATCCTTTCAGCCGCTGCTAAATAGACAGATCAGCAAGGGAGTTTGCGATGAAAGACCAACCTTTCCTCGATACCTCGCCAGAGGTATCTGATGAAGTACGCAAGACCACATGTTACATGTGTGCGTGTAGATGTGGAATTGATGTCCATCTAAAAGATGGGCAAGTCGCTTATATCGAAGGGAACAAAGATCATCCAGTGAACCAGGGCGTGCTTTGTGCCAAAGGCAGCGCTGGGATTATGCAAGTCAATGCGCCCTCGCGTCTGCAAGCCCCCTTAAAGCGGGTTGGTCCGCGCGGATCTGGTGAATTTGAAGAAATCAGTTGGGACGAGGCCCTAGATTTGGCTGTCAGCTGGCTTAAACCGATCCGTGAGAAAAATCCTGAGAAACTGGCTTTTTTTACAGGTCGCGATCAATCTCAGTCCTTTACAAGTTTCTGGGCCCAGAATTATGGTACTCCCAATTATGCTGCCCATGGTGGGTTTTGCAGTGTGAACATGGCCGCTGCCGGTATTTACACAATGGGCGGTGCCTTCTGGGAGTTTGGCCAGCCAGACTGGGATTATACCAAATTGTTCATGATTTTTGGGGTGGCCGAAGACCACGACAGTAATCCAATCAAAATGGGTATTGGCAAAATAAAAGCACGGGGCGCGAAAATCATTGGTGTCAACCCAATCCGGACAGGCTATAATGCCGTCGCAGACGAATGGGTTGGTATCACACCCGGGACTGATGGTCTATTAATTCTGGCAATGGTGCACGAACTTCTCAAAGCCGGTAAGATTGATCTTCACTATCTGGCACAATACACCAATGCACCAGTTCTATTAGATGCTGAAACTGGCCTTTTAATGCGCAATGAAGACGGCAAACAGCTGGTTATTGATCGCGCAACTGGCAAGCTTACAGCGTTTGACCAAAAAGGCGTTAGCCCCGATCTAAAGGGTAACCATTCAGCCGACGGACTGGTTCACAAGACTGTATTCCACTCGATGGTCGAACGGTATTTAAGTGCTGAATACGCACCCGATGCCGTAGCTGAGAAGGTTGGGATCTCTGCTGGCAGGATCCGGGCAATTGCAGCCGAGCTTGCCCGCGTTGCATTTGACGAAGCGTTTGAGCTTGATCAGGAATGGACCGATTTCCGCGGTGAGCACCATACAAAAATGGTTGGGCGCCCAGTGAGTTTCCATTCAATGCGGGGGATTTCAGCCCATTCCAACGGCTTCCAGACCTGCCGCGCGCTGCATGTGCTCCAGATTTTTCTAGGGACCGTCGAAGTTCCAGGTGGTTTCAGGTTCAAACCGCCCTACCCCAAACCCTCTGAAATTCATCCCAAACCTCACTGTAAAGTAACCCCAGGTGCGCCGCTTGATGGTCCCCACCTTGGGTTTGTGCACGGCCCTGACGATTTGGCCCTTAAAGAAGATGGTAGCCCCGCACGCATTGACAAAGCCTTTACTTGGGAAAATCCCATGTCAGCCCATGGGTTGATGCATATGGTTATTTCAAACGCATATGCCGGCGATCCTTATAAAATCGATACGCTGTTTATGTACATGGCCAATATGTCATGGAATAGTTCGATGAACACCAAAGGCGTCATCGATATGCTCACGGACAAGGATGAAAATGGTGACTATGTAATTCCGCAGATCATCTATTCAGATGCATATTCATCAGAAATGATCGCTTATGCCGATCTTATCCTGCCAGACACCACATTCCTTGAACGGCACGATTGTATAAGCCTGTTGGATCGCCCAATTTGTGAAGCCGATGCCGCAGCAGATGCGATCCGCTGGCCAGTCATTGAACCAGACCGTAATGTCCGGGGCTTTCAATCTGTGCTATGCGAACTAGGTGCAAAACTAGATCTTCCAGGTTTTGTAAACAAGGATGGCAGCCAAAAATATACCGATTATGCCGATTATATTGTCAATCATGTCCGAAAGCCCGGTATCGGGCCTCTGGCAGGGTTTCGCGGTGATGGGACAAATTCGGGACGAGGTGACGTAAACCCCAAACAACTCGATCGCTATATCGAAAACGGCGGCTTCTTTGTGGAGCATATTCCAGCTGGTGCAAATTATTACAAACCTTGGAATGCAGTCTATCAAGATTGGGCTGTAAAAATGGGACTTTTTGACAGTCCACAACCCTATCTGTTCCAGCTTTATGTGGAGCCAATGCGCAAATTTCAGCGGGCGGCGGAGGGTCACGGCAAGCGTCAACCACCCGAACACTTGCGGGAGCGGATAAAACTAACACTCGATCCTCTACCGTTCTGGTACCCAACTTTTGAGGATACTCAGATCGATGAAAATGAATTTCCCATGCATGCGCTCACCCAAAGACCTATGGCGATGTATCATAGTTGGGGGACGCAAAATGCCTGGCTTCGTCAGATCCATGGGGTGAACCCACTTTATCTGCCAACCAAGGTTATGCAGAAAAATACATTCAAGGACGGAGACTGGGCTAAAGTAACATCCGCGCACGGATCGATCGTCGTTCCAGTGGCAGAGATGGCCGCTCTGAACGAAAATACTGTTTGGACATGGAATGCTATCGGCAAGCGCAAAGGAGCCTGGGCACTGGACGAAAACGCACCAGAGGCGACAAAAGGCTTTCTTTTGAACCATCTCATTCATGAGCTGCAACCGCCAAAAGGCGATGGTCTTAGATGGGCAAATTCTGATCCTGTCACCGGTCAAGCCGCCTGGTTTGATCTTCGCGTCAAAATCGAAAAAACGACTACGCCAACTGAAAGCCAGCCAAATTTTGCAACGATCAAATCTCCTGTCGGTCAAGGCCCGTCAGAACTTACATGGAAGGTAGGAAAATGACCCAACTCCCCACAAGTACTGACCGAAAGCTGGGTCTGGTCATTGATCTGGATACATGCGTGGGATGTCATGCCTGTGTGATCAGTTGTAAAGGCTGGAATACAGAAAACTATGGCGCACCACTTAGCGACCAAAGTGCCTATGGTGGAAATCCTTCAGGCACGTTTTTGAACCGCGTGCATTCCTACGAAGTGCAACCCGAAGAGGGTGCTGCACAGCTTATCCATTTTCCAAAATCCTGTCTCCATTGTGAAGATGCACCCTGTGTGACGGTTTGTCCCACAGGAGCCAGTTACAAGCGCGTTGAGGACGGCATTGTTCTGGTCAATGAAAGCGACTGCATTGGATGTGGCCTTTGCGCCTGGGCATGCCCTTATGGCGCGCGCGAGCTTGATGCAGCGGAAGGGGTAATGAAGAAATGTACACTGTGTGTCGATCGAATTTACAATGAAAACTTACCCGAAGAAGATCGAGAACCCGCCTGCGTGCGCACTTGCCCAGCTGGAGCGCGCCACTTTGGCGATTTCGCTGATCCGGACAGCCATGTCAGCAAGCTAACTGCCGAACGGGGTGGTATGGATCTAATGCCCGAGCAAGGGACTAAGCCTGTGAACAAATATCTGCCTCCACGTCCAAAAGACAAAATGGAGGAAATTGAAATTCTAGCGCCGTTGCTCACCCCTATTGCAGTTGAGCCCAAAGGCTTTATGGCCTGGCTAGATAAGACTCTGGAGAAAGTCTGATGCATCCGGCACCTTCCGTCATTATCTTCACATCAGTTTCCGGGCTTGGGTTTGGCCTTTTGATCTTTCTGGGTTTTGGCTTACCTGCACCAATGGGTGTCATCGCATTTATCTTTTTCGCGCTGGCCTATGCCCTTGCAGTTGGCGGGCTGATGGCGTCAACGTTTCATCTTGGGCACCCAGAACGGGCGCTCAAGGCATTTTCGCAATGGAAGACCAGTTGGCTTAGCCGCGAAGCTTGGCTTGCCGTAGCCGCTTTGATCGTCATGGCTCTCTATGGTGCGGGACTTGTCTTTTATGGCATCGCTGTAGCGCCTCTGGGCTGGCTTGGGGCATTTTTGTCTTTGGCAACTGTATACGCAACATCAATGATCTATGCTCAATTAAAGACTATTCCGCGATGGAATACTCCTTTGACCTCACTGTTGTTCGTCATCCTTTCACTGGCGGGGGGGGGGCTCTTAGCAGGTCAGGTACCAATAGCCTTGGCCCTTTTGGTTGGCGCAGGTATCGTTCAGGTGGCCTACTGGATCTGGGGAGATCAGGCGCTTGAAAAAAGTGGTACGAATATGGCCTCGGCAACTGGCCTAGGCGGTCAAGGAAGTGTGCGTGCATTTGAACCACCTCACACCGGAACAAATTATCTACTGCGTGAGTTTGTCCATGTTGTGGGTCGCAAACATGCAGCAAAACTTCGGATAATCTCCCTGACCCTGATGATTGGAACCCCTGTGCTTATCCTATCGATGAATGCAAATATTTTTCTTGTTCTGATTGCAGTTCTTGCCCATACCGCAGGTTTGTTTGTGTCACGCTGGCTCTTTTTTGCGCAAGCCGAACATGTGGTCGGCCTATATTATGGCAAGAGATAGGGATTCAGAAACTAAATTCGCTTTATCCCAAAGCCTAACCACCCAAGTCCGTTGGATCATCAATCGCTCGAAACGCGGAAATCAGATGAAGCATATTTTTTATCTCTGACGCTTGCAGCTTTGGCGTCTTGCAGCTGTTATAAAATAAACACAAGTAACCTAGGTTCTTTTATCGTTAAATAGGAGTTTCAAAAATCCTAAAGAAGAGGTCAACGGACGCTATTGTTGTCAAACCATCTTCTACCTTTTACAAAATATATAATCGGTAGAGTTAAAGGCTTTGGTCCCACTCACATTTTTTGGAAAATGATTATCACATCAAACATCACAAAGCTGTTGCAGGAGAGCCTCTCGGAGGCAGATGTAAACCCACAGAGAGATCATAACGATTGATCTAATGAACATTTGCGGGCCACGTGGCTTTAACTTATCCTCAAAGGTTATTTCCCTAACCTTCTGCAGGTTCATTATGACCGACAATAATGGAATTGTAGTATTTAGACGCGCGACCGGTTCAGATTTCACATTTCCCATATCAGCTATACTATCAGGGAATTTAAGCGTTCGCACGGCCAATTTACTGGCCGCAAGAAGAACCCTTCAACAGTTGAGTGTCCTGATCAGTGAAAATTAGTATATACTTATTTGCCCAATATAAAAGAGTGGCGTGCGGATTACATAATCAAAAATGTTAAATCGAAGTAATTACAAAAGACCCTTACCATACTCTAGATCAACGCTATCAATCAAATAAAAAAGCCCACAATCAAGATCGCGGACCTTTAAACATTGCGCCTTTTAGTGCAGCTTGGCTTCGACCTCTAAAATGGATGTATCGATAAGCTTGTTAGCACTCGCAGCCGTCATCTGAGCAGATATGACCGATTGTGCCGCAGCGATAGCGACTTTTATCGCCTGGTCGCGCACATCACGCTCTGCAGCCGCCTGGGCAGATGCGATTTGTTCGTGTGCTGCGGCAAGACGTCTTTCGACAGTCGCAAAGAGTGCTTCTCTAGCTGCAACTGCTTCAACTTCGGCATCTTGTCGTGCAGCTTCAATGATGCGCTCAGCCTGTTCTTGAACTTCTTTTTGACGCCGTTCAAAACTCGCAAGAATACTCTGCGCTTCTTCGCGTAGAGTACGTGCTTCTGAAAGCTCCGAACGGATCGTGTCCGCGCGTTTGTCCAGTAAACCGGCAATAAGTGTTGGCACTTTAAAGTAGAATAACACACCGATAAAAAGAAGGAAGGCAAGGAGAACAATAAAGTCAGTGTTCTTGAGCGATATAAACGGACCAGAAGCTGCAAGGGCTGGGCTTGCCACAATGAGGACGATGAGTGAAGTGAAATATCTCAATAGACTAACCTTTCATCTCGCTAGAAACTGCTTTATCGACAAATTTGGAATCATCCTTACCGCCCAACGCCTCGATAATGGCCGTCGCCGTGCTCTTAGCAACTTCTTCAACGCTCTCTAGTGCGTTCGATCGAATTTCTTGGATGATCTTTTCGCCTTCTACAATTTTTTCTGCAATCTCGGCGTCAGCCTTACTAATTGCCGTGGCCAGCTCAGCTTTCATTTCAGCCTTGGCACCTTCAACAATGTTGCCCGCCTCTGCGCGTGCGTCAGCAAGGGCTTTGTCGTACGTTTCTTCAGCTGCAACTGCTTTCAGCTTTAGATCTTCGGCAGCCGCAATATCGTTGCTGATACTTTCACGCCGTTCGGCGAGTACGTCTGCAATTCTTGGCAGTGCCACACGGGTCAGGATCACATAGATCACGACAAGTGTCACAACTAGCCAGAATATCTGATTTCCAAAACTCGAGAAATCCAATTGCGGCATTCCCGGGCTTGCAGTTTCAGCTGCTTGGGATGAATTTGATGCCATTTCGTCCTCCGTAAGAACCTTGGGGTGCGAGCGTGTCATTGGTCTGGACTGCCCGCCCATCGAATTAAACCCCGGTGAGGGTTTACACGGCGAACATCAGCAGCAGAGCAACCAAGAACGAGAAGATGCCCAGCGCTTCTGCGAACGCGATACCAATAAACATGGTCGCGGTTTGGCCTGCCGCGGCTGACGGGTTTCTCAATGCGCCTGACAGAAAGTTGCCGACCACGTGGCCCACACCTACTGCTGCTCCGCCCATTCCTGTACATGCCAGTCCTGCACCGATATAAGCTCCCATTTGTACGATATCGCCTTCCATTGGCTTTCTCCTTAGATCTTCGTTAGTGTTTGATTAAGTTATTAGTGATGAGGATGAAGAGCGTCTTTTAGATAGACGCAAGTCAAGATCGCAAATACATACGCCTGAATAAAGGACACTAGTATCTCAAGCGCGTAAATCGCTGTTATAGCGAGAACCGATAGCGGTGCAATCACTGCAATACCGGCAAACGCCGCAAAAACCTTTATGACTGCGTGACCAGCCATCATATTGCCTGCCAAACGAATTGAATGGCTAACTGGTCGCACGAAATATGATATAATCTCAATCAGCGCTAAAATAGGCCGTAGTGGCAGTGGCGCAGACGAAATCCAAAATAACGACAGGAACGAAAACCCATGCTTGAAAAAGCCGATCACGGTGACCGTCAGGAACACACCCATAGCCATAACCGCCGTCACAGCAATATGAGAAGTTGTCGTGAAAGACATCGGAACCAGGCCCAAGAAGTTGGCGCAGACAATAAACATGAACAACGTCATAATATAGGGGAAGTAGCCAACTGCATCTTTTCCAGCCACGTCTTCAACCATTTTGTACACAAATCCGTAGGCCAGTTCACCGATTGACTGGCTCCGACTTGGCACAATGGCGCGACGCGAGGTGCCGACAACCAACAATAAGACAACCGCCGCGACTGAAAAAGCCATCCAAAGCGTCACGTTGGTCACAGTATACCACATGACCGGTCCATCACCGAACAATGGTTTGACAATGAACTGGTCCATAGGGTGGAATACCAGTCCTGTTCCTTCAGAATTTGCCTCACTTGCCACGGGCTAGTCCTCTTTTTTTTCGTCGGCTTTCGCCGTTTCTCGTACCTGAACTTCTTGTGCCGTTCTTAGCATGGTTTTTACCCCAGCGACGAAGCCCAATAATATAAATAACACCAAGAAGATAGGCAGTGTTCCAAACAGAACATCCATCCCGTACCCGATGCCAAACCCAATCGCGATGCCCGCGACAAGTTCTATCACCATTCTCCAAGCCAAATGGGCACCCGAATGATGATCGTCCATCTTGCGCAACGGATCAGATGCCATTTTAGCGGCCTTGATACGTGTATCCAGATCGTTAAGTGGGCCTTTCCCAGCCGGATCAGGCATACCGAAGCCTCGTTGAATCGTTAGTTTTGTGGTAATATGGCTTTGGACCCAAGTCAACCACGACTTACACTCTTAGCTTGAAATTTAACACATTGTTTTTAATATATATATTTTAACATTGGCTCTTTTGAAAATGCGGTCTCATCCCTGTTTTGAGCAAAACAGCCAAAATCGCATATTCAACCAAATGGTTGACGGTTTGGAAGAGTTCGTCTTAATGCGCGTATGGACAAACACCTCGATGAAATCTTTGCTGCGCTTGCTGACCCAAGCAGACGTACAATCCTGATCATGCTGTTGGAAGATGATATGGCTGTAACAGATGTCGCAGAGCCGTTTGAAATGTCACTTGCAGCCATCTCAAAACATCTTGGTATTCTGATGCGCGCGGGGTTAATAAGTCAGGAAAAGCGCGGGCGAGTGAAATGGTGCAAAATTGAACCAGACGCGCTGCGCGACGCCACCATCTGGATGCAAAGCTTTGGCCAATTTGAGGCGGTTAATCTGGACGCCTTCGAGAAATTTCTGGATCAAGAATTAGAAGAGGACACTACAGAAACGTCCTAATTACAGATTTCCCCTGATCCCTTCTAGAACCTTGTTGACTTAGAGTTTGGTTATCAGGCCTTCTTAAAAACAATATCATCATGATATCGCGAAAGACATGACCAGAATTCGCAAATCTATGGCCAATTGGTTAGCTATTTGGCCCACTATCCCTGATGCTACTGCCGTAATGCGAGGGTTTAGGAAATCAAACTAAGGGCAAAGCCAAGAACTGCACAAACAACCAATGTGAGCAAAACACTTTTTTTAAACCGCAACATAATAATCGCTGCAAGAAGCGACATACTTAGAGTATTGATATCGATACTTGCGACCGCTGGCATCCAAAGGGTGAATGGACCAAAATTTGTATGTACCACTTCTCTAAAAAGGACATGCAGAGAAAACCACAAGGACAAGTTCAAAATCACCCCGACTACCGCGGCCGAGATTGAGACAAGCGCTTTTGTCAGGCGCGGTTTAGAGGACATCCAGTCAATGTAGGGTGCACCCACAAAAACCCAGAGAAAGCAGGGTGCAAAGGTGGCCCAGAGCGTGACCGCCGCCCCTAAAAGCCCTAGACCAAGGTGAAAGCTGCCATCTGTCCGCGCCGCAGCCAGAAAGCCGACAAATTCGGTAACAAGAATGAGCGGTCCCGGAGTCGTTTCAGCAAGCCCAAGGCCATCCATCATTTCCGCTGCACTCAGCCAGCCTTTAGCGTTCACCGCATCCTGTGCCATATAGGCAAGAACCGAATAAGCCCCACCAAATGTTACCGCAGCGAGTTTGGAGAAGAACGCCGCAAGCTGGCCTAAAACTACTTCTCCGCCTAGTAAGGCGACTAGTGCCAGTGGGAGGATCCAAAGAGTGAGCCAGAGAACAGCTGTTTTCAGGGTTTGGGAGACGGGGACAGACAAAACAGCTTTCTGTTTTTGCATCTCAGCTTCAGAGGGCATCAAAAAGCCGTAAAGCGCTGCGAGAACAATGATTAGCGGAAAAGGTAAACTTAGGAAAAACAAAGTAAAAAACGAAAGCCCCGCTATCATCCAACTCGCTTTGGTTTTTAAGTTTTTTCTTGCAACTTTGCCCAGTGCGTCTAGCACGATCACCAGCACTGCGGCCTTTATTCCTAAAAAAAAGGCTGCTAGCGTAGGTGTACTCCCATAAAGGGCGTAGATTATGGCTAGGACGAGTACAATGGTTGCCCCAGGCAAAACGAATAAAAGTCCACTGATCAAACCTCCAAGTACGCCGCGCAACCGCCATCCTGAGTAGGTGGCCAATTGCATCGCCTCAGGCCCCGGCAAAAGCATGCAAAAAGACAACGCATTGAGGTACTCTTTTTCGCTCAACCACTTTTTTTCCTCAACGAGCACACGATGCATCAAAGCAATCTGTCCCGCGGGCCCACCGAAAGACATAAAGCCAATTTTCCCCCAGACTTTAAAAAGGTCGCGCAACTTAGTGTGGTTCATACGTTTCAACGCCATATTTGAATGAATTTCTACAGAAGCATTCGGGCAAAAATGATGGTGCTGTAGGAATGACTAATACAGTTTGCGTACCGATAAAAGTAGGTTTACACTTTTGTTCATTGAGTAAATCCAGCTCTTTACAGTAAGGCATTATATTGCGCTCCAGCAAGGTCCAAACAGTTTTGGAAAACCTACATATAGGCAGTAGAAACAATCTTTTGGCCGGCCTTACAACGAGCACCCAGATTAATGTAAGGGATATAGGGAAAAATGCTGTGAATCTCATTTATTTTATTGCCAATAACGTTGCGGCATCTGCAAATAGTGGAACACCCATGCAAGATTACCATGATATAAAACAACGTGGCTCAAAGAGCCACACACAGATCGCGAGTAAATACACAATCAAATTTAACTTAAAGTGTGAGTGAGTTATTGTTAGAGGGACAGTACAGGCTGTGTCAGTAGGTATTATTTCTACGGCCAATACCAGAAAAACTTTCCGTTCTTGAAATATTAAAATTACCGTTTCAAACCGCTCCCGCATTTTGACAGAAAACACCATGAAATATTTTCAAATCGAAAAACGCCAGTGATAAAGTTTTTGTCCTGCTAACTGATAAAGCAATTTCTCTTGAACAATTTGTTTGTAGACACGCACAGTTGGGACCAAACGACAAAATCTTGCCAAAGCAGAATGTGTGGACCAATGGCGAAAAAATACTGCCGTTCGATCTAATCGATATCAGTCAAGCCATGGCATCAACATTGCATTACGACTTTACGATCGAAACACTAAACGAAGCTATTAAACAATTGGATTTATTACTTGTACTGATACTTAAAAGATTTTGCAGTACAAACATAGATTTAACTTGCTCAGCAGTGAAGCTCAAATCTTATGAGCTAATCAAAACGAGCGGCAGCTGAAATGTTTTGCTAAAATACTCCATCTTTATTCAGCGTTGCGCCAGAGACAAAAGCGGATATTTAAATCTGCAATTTTGATAACAGCTTCAGACTAGTTTCTTCCGCAATATTCATTATCCATGATCGCGATATAAGGCGCGCGAAACAAGGCTCTAACTGCTTCGGTGATCGAGGGCTGAGTTTCATCCTGAAGCAAGCTTCTGATTTTGGAACAGACTGGAGAACTTGGTGAAAAATAAGATCCCATTAGATCAAAAATTCCAAGCTGACAGTCGAAAACGCTTATTAGAATGCGCGACGATGCATGATAGCCGTTTGCACAATCCATTTAGTCAAACCTTGACTCCTCAAAAACGCCGCTGTATCAGGCAATTATCACAACGGAAGTTTTGCGCTTCCGGTCCTGTTGCTTGTGCAAGGATCGCCCCCCGTCAGCGAGGTTTCGCCCACGGGGGCATTAGCTTTTGGGATCGGCTTGCTTGCATCGGTCGCAATAGAAACGCTCGAAAAGGAAGCAGTACATGTTTGAAAACCTCTCTGAACGTCTTTCTAATGTTTTTGACCGGCTGACCAAACAAGGCGCGCTTTCCGAAGATAATGTAAAAACGGCCTTACGAGAAGTGCGCGTTGCGCTTCTTGAGGCCGATGTTTCGATTGCCGTTGCCCGCGACTTTGTGAATGCAGTGCAAACCAAAGCAACGGGCCAAGCGGTTACAAAATCAGTCACTCCCGGCCAGCAAGTCGTTAAGATCGTCCATGACGAGTTGATCCATGTTCTGACAGGTGAAGACGATCCAGGTGCCCTAAAGATAGACAGCGCCCCTGCCCCCATTTTGATGGTTGGTTTGCAGGGGTCTGGTAAAACCACGACAACGGCAAAACTGGCAAAACGCTTGAAGGAACGCGAGGGAAAACGCGTGTTGATGGCCTCGCTTGATGTGAACCGCCCCGCCGCAATGGAACAGCTACAGATTTTGGGCGTTCAGATCGGGGTGGACACGCTTCCTATCGTGAAAGGCGAAGATCCAGTCGCCATCGCAAAACGAGCCAAAACTCAAGCCAGCCTTGGCGGTTATGATGTCTATGTGCTGGATACTGCTGGCCGCCTTCACATCGATCAGGAACTGATAGCGCAAGCTGCCGCTGTACGCGACGTAGCTAACCCGCGCGAAACACTTCTTGTTGTTGACGGGCTCACGGGTCAAGACGCAGTGAATGTCGCAACTGAATTTGACGACAAAATTGGCGTCAGCGGCGTTGTACTTACTCGTATGGATGGCGATGGCCGCGGCGGTGCGGCTCTGTCTATGCGCGCAGTAACGGGCAAGCCCATCCGCTTTGTCGGCCTAGGCGAAAAGATGGATGCGCTGGAAACGTTTGAACCAGACAGAATTGCCGGGCGCATACTCGGCATGGGCGATATCGTCGCCCTCGTTGAAAAAGCGCAAGAGACCATTGAGGCCGAACAGGCTGAGAGGATGATGAAGCGCTTCCAGAAAGGTCAGTTCAACATGAACGACCTAAAGATGCAGCTTGAACAAATGATGAAAATGGGCGGCATGGAAAGCATCATGGGTATGATGCCCGGCATGGGTAAAATGGCCAAACAAGCCTCTAGTGCAGGTATGGATGACGGCGTCTTTAAGCAGCAGATCGCATTGATCCAATCCATGACCAAGAAAGAACGGGCTAATCCCCAAATCCTTCAAGCCAGTCGCAAGAAGCGCATAGCAAAAGGTGCGGGCCTAGAAGTGAGCGAATTGAACAAATTGCTCAAAATGCACCGTCAAATGTCGGACATGATGAAAAAGATGGGCAAAATGGGCAAAGGCGGAATGCTGAAACAAGCCATGCAGGGTATGTTTGGTAAGGGCGGCATGCCGGCGGGTTTGGATCCGTCGCAGATGGACCCAAAAGCCCTTGAAGCAGCCGCAAAGCAGCTGGGTGCAAAAGGCAGCCTCCCCGGTGGGCTACCAGGTTTGGGTGGCGGCATGGGTCTGCCCCCCGGTCTCAGCGGTTTTGGAAAGAAAAAATAAGTGACAATAGCCCCCTCCATAACGATGTACCAATTGATCCCGCGGCATCACGTGATGACCGATTTCGAGCCACCTTATGCGTTGCTTGAAAGCAATCAGGCGCAATTTATGTGCGGGCCTTTTTCACGTAGGAAAAGCTGGTATTGGATTGACCCAGAAATGGGCAGGGGGTCTTTGAAGAGAATGGGCAGCGGGGGTGTGAAACAGTGCGATACGGGTGAGTTCTTTAGACAGATCGGGGTGAACAAGCAGCATCATTTCCCCAAGCTTGAAATATGCCGGATCTTTTTAGAACGTGCCAAAGGCAAAGGGTACGCACGCCAAAGCGCGACTGCGATACTTGACTGGGTGCGACGCAGTCTTCAGCCAAAGACATTGGTAGGCTACATCGACCCGCAAAATCTGCGATCAATTACGGTCACAGAGAGACTTGGCGCCCTCCCAGACCCAGAAGCCGCGCGTCCGGATGGCGAGGCTAAAAGGGATACAACTGCCTACCGTCACGTAATAGGGCTGGTACGATGAGATTGACAAATTCTCCAATTCTGGAAAGTCAAAACCTCATCCTACGTGGTCCAGAAATATGCGACTTTGAGCCTATTGCACAGTTTTATGCAGATGTGCCGCGCGCCGCGGGCTTTGGGGGCAGTCTAAAACGCGATGAAGCTTGGCGCTGGTTTGCGTCAAATATCGGTCATTGGCATATTCATGGCTATGGCTATTTTACAATTGAGACCAAGACTGGCGACGTCGCTGGAATAAGCGGTATCTGGAACCCCGAAGGCTGGCCCGAACCCGAAGTCGGCTGGGTTGTCTACGCGGGTTTTGAGGGGCGCAGCATTGCGTATGAAGCCGCTCTTAGAGCGCGCCTTTGGGCCTATGAAGTACTTTCTATGACCACACTGACCAGCAATATTATTCCCGGCAATACCCGCTCGATCAAACTGGCCGAGCGGATGGGCGCCACGTATGAGCGCACTTATTCAAATCCCAATATGGGCGAGGGCATGCTTTACAGGCATCCAGGACCAGAGCACGTGCTGTCACAAGTATCCGCAAGCTTTCAAACGATAAAAAAATGCTAATTGTGACCCGATTATGGGACCAACAAGTCAAAGGAATTCTCATTTCATTTACGTCAAAATATCATCCCCCCATCGGTTGCATTCCGGTGGCAAGCGCCAGAGGTCAACCATGACGGATGCGACAGAACGTGCCACAGAACTTTTGAAGGAACACCGCAATAGCATCGATAGGCTGGATGCGATCCTCGTCTACACGCTGGGCGAGCGTTTTAAACACACACAAGCAGTTGGAAAGCTAAAGGCAGAGCACGATCTGCCCCCTTCCGACCCGACCCGCGAAGCGGCGCAGATTGCGCGGCTGGAAGAGCTTGCAAATCAGGCCAATCTTGATCCTAAATTTGCCAAGAAATTTCTGAACTTCATTATTCAGGAAGTTATCCAACATCACAAACAACACCAATCTTAGGGCTAACCCCCCGACCGCCATTCAAAAGGAGAAACCCAAATGGCCATGAAAATCAGACTTGCCCGCGGCGGCAACAAAAAGCGTCCGTTTTACCGCATCGTTGCGGCAGATAGCCGTATGCCCCGCGATGGTCGCTATATCGAAAAGCTCGGAACATATAACCCGTTGCTTCCAAAAGACAGTGAAGAGCGTGTAAAAATGGATGCTGAGCGCGTTCAATATTGGCTTGGTCAAGGCGCTCAAGCAACAGATCGGGTGACGCGCATGCTCGAAGCAGCGGGCGTTATGGAAAAGAAACAGCGCAACAATCCAAACAAAGGCAAGCCGGGTCAAAAAGCAACCGAGCGCGCGGAAGAGAAGGCTGTTAAAGCAGCCGAATCCGCTGAGGCTGAAAAAGCTCCTGAGCCCATTGTAGAAGAGCCTGTGGCAGAATAAGCCGTTGCAAAAGCACTAGCAGCAGATGAACCAACTGCGGAAGAAACTGTAGACAAGACTGAATAAAAGGCATCAAGGATAAGAATGCGTGGCTTGTCTTTCACTTTAGCATGTATTCTGCCAAGCCTTGCGCGAAAGCGGTGGCATTTAAAACCGCTTTCACGCATTCTTTGCATGTCCTGTACCATTAGAAAGATAAAATGATGGTTTTTCGGCCCATCAAGATGTTGATTTTTCTTGGCATCACTTTTGTTGCTGGCATTATATACGAACGACAGTCCGTGAGCGAAGAGTGCCAGTTGATCGGCGGCAAGATGCTTAATGGCTTTTGCGAGAGGTAAATCATGAGCAATGAAATGATTTTTGTAGGTGCAATTGCCGGGGCTTTCGGCGTGAAAGGCGAAGTCCGCCTTAAAAGCTTTACGTCCAAACCCGAATCGATCGCTGAGTATGGGCCAGTTTTTACTGACGACGGAACGAGATCGTTTAATGTCTCGCTCACTGGTCACCTCAAAAATGCCCTGAGTGCAAAGCTTTCTGGTGTGCAAACAAAAGAAGACGCCGACGCTTTACGGGGTCTCCAGCTTTTTGTGCCGCGAGGCAAATTCCCTCAATTGCCAGACGACGAATATTATTACGCCGAACTCATCGACCTTGGTGTCTTCGACGCCGGTGGAACTCAAATAGGCAAGGTACATTCTGTCCAAAATCATGGCGCGTCCGATATTCTTGAGATTTCACAGCCCGGTACTAGCTCGACAGTGCTCTTACCCTTCACTCGCAAGAACGTCCCTAAAGTAGACACAAAGGCCTCCCGGATAATCATTGACCCCCCAGACGGGTTGTTTGAAGATCTTTCATGAGCGGCCCGACTAAATCGCACGGCAGGAAATCCATCAGCTCCAGTCTGACGCCAAGGGCCCTAGTGGAACCCAAACCAAAGCTAGCCAATGTCTGGACAGCCCAGATCATTACACTTTTCCCCCACTGCTTTCCCGGTGTCTTAGAGCATAGCTTGACAGGGCGCGCGCTCGAAGAGGGCAAATGGTCCTTCGAAACCATCGATCTACGCTCCTTTGGCGAGGGCAAGCATAAGAATGTGGACGATACGCCATCAGGTGGCGGCGCCGGAATGGTACTACGGGCCGATATCGTCAGCAAAGCCATAGACAGCGCGCTTGGCCAGGCACAAACAAAAGATAAGCCGCTCATCTGTTTGTCGCCACGTGGCCGCCCTTTTGACCAAGATATGGCCAAAACTTGGTCAGAGGGGACAGGCGTGATTATGCTGTGTGGCCGCTTTGAAGGGATCGACCAGCGCGTACTTGATCACTATGAGATTGAAGAAGCCTCGCTTGGGGATTTCGTGATGACTGGAGGCGAAATCGCAGCTCAGGCAATGATTGATGCAACAGTCAGATTTCTGCCCGGAGTACTTGGAAATAATGCTTCTGTGGAGCAGGAAAGCCATTCGAATGGCCTTCTCGAATACCCGCAATACACTCGCCCGGTCGAGTGGAACGGAAAGGACATCCCAGATGTTCTTCAATCTGGTAACCACCAGAAAATTGCTGACTGGCGCCGTGCTCAATCCGAAGAACTCACTCGTGAGCGAAGACCCGATTTGTGGGCGAAAAAAACCTAAGGTTTGCATTAAAGGGTCGACGCCCTCTTGGCTCAAAAGAAACTCCTTGAAATATGAGTAAATCATCTGTTATAGGCGGCTAGTCTGATGAGGCGGAATTTTCTTTGATTCCATTGGTCTTTGTCAGAACATGCAGTTAAAGAATAGAAATGACGAACGAACCCTCTGGCGGGCTTATCATCTGATAGGGATCCGAAAAAAGACCAAGAGCTCTGGGACGTGAACAACTTTACGGGGCCAACCGTAAGCAAAGGAGATATGCGATGGATATGATCGCACAGATAGAGGCGGAACACATTGCCTCGCTTGGGCATGAAATTCCCGACTTTAAAGCCGGAGATACAATCCGCGTTGGATATAAAGTGACAGAGGGAACACGCAGCCGTGTTCAGAACTATGAAGGTGTTTGCATAGCCCGAAACAATGGCAAAGGCATCGCAGGCTCTTTTACCGTGCGTAAGATTTCATTTGGCGAAGGTGTTGAGCGGGTATTCCCTCTCCATTCGACAAATATTGATTCCATCACTGTTGTGAGACGTGGTCGAGTACGTCGTGCGAAGCTTTACTTTCTTCGTGCGCGTCGCGGTAAATCGGCACGTATCGTCGAACAGACAAACTACCGCGCTCCAAGCGCTGGTAAAGACGCATAAGGAGACCGTGATGAGAAAAGACATTCATCCTGATTATCACTTCATCGACGTTAAAATGATCGATGGCACCATTATCAAGACTCGCTCTACTTGGGGCAAAGAAGGCGACACCATGACTTTGGATATCGATCCTTCTGCGCATCCAGCGTGGACGGGTGGCGGCGGCCGTCTTTTGGATACTGGTGGGCGTGTGTCTAAGTTTAAAAAGAAATACGAAGGCCTCGGATTCTAAACAGATCTGCCCATATTCGAACATTAAGCGCCACAAATTCACACGTGGCGTTTTTGTTTTAGAGCATATTGAAAATAAAAAAACCTTATCGATAGTTTATCTTTAGAGGTCTTTTAGGGTAGGCTCGGGAAAAAATGCAAAGGTGGCATAAATATGCGACGACGTCATCGGGTTTGTGACAGAAAACCGATTGAACAGCCCCACTATTGTTTTTGGGATACCTCAGGTCTAAACGCATTTAAGATCGCCCACAAGTTTGGACTATAGTGCAATAGATATGCAAAATTTATGACATCCATAACCTTATCAGAGAAAGGCACCCCCAGCCAAATACCCGTTATTTGGATGCACGCAAACGATCAGCCTAATTTCGCCTCGTTGGAGTTTCTATCGCATCGCCTTTTGCAGTCAGGTATAGAGGCACGAACAGTGATAACGTCGCCTTTACCAGAGAGCAGCCTGCGAACAAAAGAAGCAGAATTTGCCGAGCTTACAGTCATCGAGCCACCCATTGAAACACAGGCGGCGGTTCAGTCTTTTCTCAATGAATACCAGCCTAATTTTCTGATCTGGTCCGGTGGAGGCTTAAGGACATCTTTGCTCAGGGCAAGTGCGATGCGCGGCATCATCATGATCCTTGCCAATATCAGGATCACTGATTTCCCCACACAACGGCTACGGTTTTTACCAGATGCTAATCGTCGGGCTTTAAGGGCGTTCTCCCGCTATTATGCTGTGGACACCTCTGGGGCCGATCAGCTTAACCGCATGGGTGTCGTTCCGAGTAAGATCGAAATAAAGGGCCCCCTCCAGCAGGCCACCCCCATCCCATTCCTGACGAGAGAACTAGACCAAGATCTTACCGCCGCATGTATGGGCCGGATGTTGTGGCTTGCAGCCGCTGTCACAAAGAACGAAGCACAAATCGTTTTGCAAGCGCATTGCTTGGTCATGAGCCAATCACATAGAAGCCTGCTCATACTAGTCCCAGAGTCGCCCGAGAGTGAACCAGATATAGTCCAAATGGTACAAGATTTGGGCCTATCTTACAGCGTCCAGAGCGCCAGAGAAGTTCCAGATTCAAATACTCAGGCCTTTATCTGTGCCTCACAAAAGGATCTTTACGCATGGTATGCCATCGCACCAGTAGCATTCTTAGGCCAATCCCTATCCTCGAAAAAAAAAGGTGGCCTTGATCCTTATCCACCGGCCGCTTTTGGCTGTGCTTTGCTACATGGGCCAGATGTGACTTCGTTTATGGGTCGATATTCTCGGCTAACCGAGCAGGGCGCGGCCCAAATTGTCAAGGATGTTGAAAGCCTTGGCGCTGCAATTGTTGAGATTACAAATCCAGAGCAATCTGCCAGTATGGCCTATGCCGCTTGGAATATCATTTCTGAAGGTGCCGAATTGACAGATACGTTGGTCGAACAAATTGTCGAACACTTTGACAGATCAGGGCTATAGGCATGCGCACTCCAAAATATTGGTATAGCTCCCGCAGCGACCAAAAAATTTTCTCTCGTCTGTTGGCGCCTTTGGGATGGCTTTACGCTCGTGCTACAGCAAACCGCGTGGCCAAGGCGCCAACACTCTCTGCCAAATGCCCAGTTATATGTATTGGTAATTTGAATGCGGGCGGAACTGGCAAAACACCCACGGTCATTGCGATCACTCAAATATGCCAAAACCTAGATGCCCGGGTGTGTATTATATCGCGGGGTTATCGAGGATCACTCGAGGGTCCAGTTGAAGTTGATCTCAAAACACACACGGCCAAAGAGACGGGCGATGAACCGCTTTTGCTTGCGACTTTTGCTCCCACAATCGTCTCTAACGACCGCACAAAAGGCGTGTTGGCCGCAATGGTTTTAGAACCCGACATCATTCTTTTGGATGATGGACATCAAGACCCATCGGTCGAAAAAAATCTCTCAGTTGTTGTTGTCGATGCAGAGAAAGGCTTTGGCAATGGTCTTTGCCTGCCAGCCGGTCCTTTGAGGGAACCCGTTTCACAGGGTCTGAAACGCGCCGATATCCTTCTCTCTATAGGCGATCATGCGGCTCAATCTCGGTTTATGGACAATTGGGCGGAAAAACCGAGTATAAAGCACTTTACGGCTAAACTCAGCCCGCTCGAAACTGGGATGACGTGGTCTGAGGGCGCCTATGTAGCTTTTGCAGGTATAGGTCACCCAGAGAAGTTTTTTTCCACATTGGAAAGCCTTGGGGCCAAAATTGTGCATCGCGAAGCGCTTGGGGATCATGAAAACCTATCATCTGCCCTCCTTGGTCGTTTGAAATCGCTTGCTGATAAGCAGGGCGCACAGTTGGTAACGACTGAAAAAGACGCAGCGCGCATTCCAACCAATTTCCGCAGTCAAGTCCTCACTTTGCCTGTTAGACTTACCTTGAATCAGCCCAACGCCATGAAGGATTTGATAAGCCGCAGTCTCAAACCTGACTGAGCGTAAAAAAACAGCTATTCTTTTTTACTGCTGCCAAGTTTGGGAGACGGCGTTTTCAGGTTAAGTTGCGCATCTGAGAAATTAAACGGAGATCTAACGCTTGGTACCCCATCGAGATCAATTTGCATTTGCCTGTGAACGATCTGCGGATCGGCAAAGACGTCATCCATTTCATTGATCGGGCCCGCGGGAACGCCTTTGGCCTCGCAGGCTAGCAAAAGATCTGATTTAGTCATTCGGCGGGTACGCGCCATAAGTTGCGCAATCATTATTTCTCGATTGGCAACTCGGTCTGCATTTTTTAGAAACTCTGGGGCCGCCGCCATATCATCAAGGTTTAAAAGCTCACAAAGGCGCTGATATTGTCCGTCATTGCCCGTCGCAATGATGATATGGCCATCGCTGCATTCAAACACTTGATAGGGAGTTAAATTGGGGTGGTAATTTCCCGTGCGCTGTGGCGGGTTTCCCGTCGAAAGGTAATTGAGAGCCTGATTTGCCATGACTGAAACAGCACAATCAAAGAGCGACATATCAATATGTTGGCCACATCCGGTTGAGCTGCGCATGTGCAATGCAGATAGAATAGCAGTCGTAGAGTAAACCCCCGTGAATATATCAGTAATGGCCACCCCTGCCCGCTGGGGTGCGCCGTCTGGTTCCCCAGTAATGGACATAAAACCAGACATTCCTTGGATAATATAATCATATCCTGCGCGGTGCGCATAAGGCCCAGTTTGGCCAAATCCAGTAATCGAGCAATAGATCAGCTTGGGATTAATTTTCACAAGGCTTTTGTAATCTAAGCCATATTTGGCAAGACCTCCAACTTTGAAATTCTCGATCAAAATATCAGCATCTTTAACGAGCTCGATAAGGCGCTCTTGTCCCTCAGAAGTGCGGAAATCGATGACAACACTAGATTTACCACGATTGCAGGAATGAAAATACGAAGCGGTTTTGTCCTCATCTCGCTCAATGAAAGGTGGGCCCCATTGTCGCGTATCATCGCCTTGGGGAGCCTCTACCTTGATAACTTCGGCACCCAGATCCGCCAATGTTTGACCAGCCCAAGGGCCCGCCAAAATGCGCGCCAGCTCAATGACTTTTAACCCATTAAGAGGCGACGACATTACGAGCCCAGCTTTTCATCCAGTATTTTTGAGAATTCTTCATAACTCATGTTCGCATAAGGCTCACCATCTATTATAAAGCTCGGAGTAGACTTAATTTGATCACGGGTTGCATTCTCTTTGTACCACCCAACAAGTGCTCGCAGCTTGTCGCCATCCGCTAGACAGGATTGCAGCTGTTCCTTATCCAGACCAGCGAGGCGTCCTATTTTTCTAAGCTCACCAACGATTGCGAGATCATTATCCGCCCGCGCCCATTTGTTTTGGGTTTTCAGCATCATATCCGTCAGTCCAAAGAACTTGTCCGGGCCTGCGCAACGCGCAACAAGCGACGCCCACATTCCATATTTGTCAAAGAAGACTTCGCGGAAAATGAATTTTACCTTATTGGTGTCGATATAATTCTTTTTAAGCGGCTTATACACTTCTTGATGAAATTTAGAACAATGCGGACAGGTAAAAGACGCATATTCAATCACTGTGATAGGAGCATCTTCTGAACCCAAGACCATCTCGATAATCTCTGGAATAGAGGTTTCTGTATCCGAAGTAGTTGAGTTTTGAGCATTTGCCACGAAAGGCAAATCAAACTCTGCTAATTTAGAGGTTGGAGCAGCTTGGATAAACCAATATCCCACTGCTAAAGCGACAACGAAAACAGCCAAAAGAGGGGAAAATCTGCGCAGCATGTTAAAAGCCTTTCATGGGCTGGATTTACGATCTGATTTACTTAAAACATTTCGCGCAAGATCTTCAAGGGCTTGTGCAAATGTTGGATCCTTAACTGACTCGACCAGTCTACGTGCTTCTGCTGTAATTGCAGGTGCCAGGGTTTTATCATTTGGCCCAAATTTTTGGGAAAAGACTACTTGCGCTTCAGCAAAACCACGGGTGGCAGTCTGGGTAATTTTAATGCGGGTTATCGCATTATATCCATAGACTGCGTTTACTTTTGTCCGAATTTTTTCTTTTTCCATTTCAAGAATTGGGGCGTTTGCGCCCGTACTCAGGACAGTCAGTGTCGCACCAAATCCATGTTTGCTGTAAGATACATTCACGGGTTGCGCGATGCGGGCGATATCTTTTCCGGCAATCTCTTCCCAATGAGTTAAAATGCGCGATTGCGAAAAGCCACGGGATTCACTTGCATCGCGGATGCGTGATGTCAGCAAGGAAGATGTCTGCTTAAAGCCTTTTGTAGAACTGCGGCGGTCGGCCATCTATTGTATCCTGCAGGTTTGTACTTAATGATAACCTTAATCCGCATCGACAGATGAGCAACAGAAAAGAGGTCAAAATTGTGTGATATCCCATCTTCGGACGATTTATTGGCTTGGTACGACCGCCACGCACGGGTAATGCCGTGGCGGATACCTCCCCAAGATCGAAAAGACGGCAGGGAACCCGACCCTTATCGTGTATGGCTGTCCGAGATAATGTTGCAACAAACCACAGTGGCGGCGGTGAAAGCATATTTTGAACGTTTCACAGCCCGCTGGCCCAATGTCAGGGCTCTTGCAGAGGCCAAAGATGCGGATGTAATGGGTGAATGGGCTGGCTTGGGCTATTATGCGCGTGCGCGCAATTTGCTAAAATGTGCTCGGATGATAACTGATGAAATGGACGCAATATTTCCGTCCCGCTACGAAGATCTCATTCGGCTTCCAGGTGTTGGGCCATACACAGCCTCTGCCGTCGTAGCGATTGCTTTTGATCACCCGGAAACAGTTGTCGATGGCAATGTAGAGCGCGTGATGTCACGCCTTTTTAATATACATACGCCTCTACCTCTCTCAAAGAATGAATTGACCCATCGGGCGGATACCTTGACCCCGGCGACCAGACCCGGAGATTATGCACAGGCTGTGATGGATCTTGGCGCGACCATCTGCACGCCTAAACGGCCCGCATGCGGGTTGTGTCCGTGGACCAATAATTGTGTTGGCCGCAAATCAGGAACCGCCTTAGAGCTACCAAAGAAAATACCAAAAAAACAGAAACCTACGCGTTACGGTTTTGTATATTTTGTCCAGCGTGAAGACGATGCAATGCTGTTGGAAAGACGCCCTGACAAAGGCCTCTTGGGGGGTATGCTGGGATGGCCTGGATCTGACTGGTCCGAAGCGCCTGAGGAGAACGCTCCCGTTCAGGCCAGTTGGCACCCAATAAAATCACAAGTTCGCCACACTTTTACCCATTTTCATTTACAATTATCAATTATGACAGCCTCAGTCAGCCCCGGATGTGTTCCACAACGCGGCGAATTCGTTGCAAAATCAAAGTTTAATCCGTCTGAATTGCCAACTGTGATGCGAAAAGTCTTTGATCTGGTGAAATCAACCTAATCAGGCTATAATTTTAACGTTGTGGAATAAGGGCAAAGGTAATTACGCGATGCTAAATTCTAAACATAATATGTCTTTTGGAACAATATCTCCATTTTGGTTATCTCTGACTTTGATACCACTGATCTGGATCGCTGCCATTTGGGGCGGCTGGTCGTTTTTAATCGTCATACTGGCATCTTGGTTTCTATTTTCAGCCCTAGACGCAGTTTTGGGCCTGAATTTGGAAAATGCGGATCCTGAGGAAGATGGTGCTTTAATTTTTTGGCACAAACTTTTGACGGTTATCTGGGTACCTTTACAGTTTATCACGCTTTTTGGCGTGATTTGGTACTGTGCACATTCAGGCCTTAGCGGGCTAGAAAAGTTTGGCCTCTTCTTTTCGGTTGGGGTCATAACGGGTACGATTGGCATTAATTACTCTCATGAGTTGATGCATCAATCCAACCGCAAGGAGCGGGCTATGGCCGATATTTTATTGTCTATGGTCTTATATTCGCATTTCCGATCTGAACATCTTTTGGTCCATCACACATTTATTGGAACACCACGTGATGCAGTAACTGCCCGCTACGGAGAGGGCTTTTACAGGTTTTTTCTACGTATCATAAAAGAATGTTGGCTATCCGGATTTCGCGCTGAGAAAGCTAAGTTAGCGCGCAAAAATCTACCCTGGTATGATGGCAAAAATCCCTTTCTCCTATATGTTGTCCTTCAGCTCGGTATGGTGTTACTAGCATTTTCATTGGGAGGCTGGAGCGGTCTGGCCTTATTTTCTTGGCAGGCGATTGTCGCGATCTGTTCTCTGGAAATTATCAATTATATTGAACACTACGGCCTTACCCGCAAACATTTTGGCAACGGCAAATACGAACACATTAAGCCACACCATTCATGGAATTCAGCCCATACAGCGACGAACTGGCTTTTGATCAACCTGCAACGCCATTCAGATCATCACTTTAAGCCAAACAGGCGGTTTCCATTGCTACAAAATTATTCATCGGCAGATGCCCCACAACTACCGTTTGGCTATCCCGTAATGTCAGCAATTGCACTATTTCCAAGTGTATGGCGCAAAACGATGAACCCGAAGGTCCGTAAATGGCGAGAGATGTATTATCCAGAAATCCAAGACTGGAGTAAATACAACAAAGCGAGCAACCCTGCTCCAAGAAGGGCGTAACCACAAAGCGTCTTATCCACAGAAAAAAGCCCACCAAAAACTGGTGGGCATCAAGTTTTGCAGTTTTAGGCCGCAGGCAAATTTTGCGATCCCGTTGGACGTATTTCTGTGAAATTAGTTAGGGTGTTCTTTCATTTCCGAACGAATCTGTTGTCTCAGGATATCAATGGGAATAACTTTGCCCTCCCTCTGAAAACACCAATACGTCCATCCATTGCAACTTGGAGCACCTTCCATAGCCGCACCCACTTGGTGGATTGAGCCTCGGACATCACTTCCGATCAAAGTACCGTCAGCCCGCACTTTAGCTTTGTAGCGGCCATTCATGCTAAAAAGCTCTTCACCTGGCCGCAACATACCCCGTTCCACCAATTGCCCAAAGGGTACACGTGGTTCTGTGCGTTTGCTGACTGAGACTTCTAATGAAGCCCAATCAAATTTGCGTATTTTATCAATGCGGTTCTGCGCAACTTCGCGGTAAGCCGCCTCACGCTCAATTCCTATAAAGTCCCGTCCAAGCATCTTGGCAACCGCACCCGTTGTTCCAGTTCCAAAAAATGGATCAAGCACGACGTCACCAGGTTTGGTAGTCCCTACCAAAACGCGGTGCAGCAAGCTTTGCGGCTTTTGCGTCGGATGGGCTTTTTCACCATTGCTATCCTTTAATCTCTCATGACCCGTACAGATCGGAAGCACCCAGTCACTGCGCATTTGGATGCCTTCATTCAGCGCCTTTAACGCCTCGTAGTTGAAGGTATATTTTGCTCCTTCAGATTTTGAGGCCCAGATCATAGTCTCGTGAGCATTGGTCAGGCGCATACCACGGAAGTTTGGCATCGGGTTGGATTTGCGCCATACGACATCGTTCAAAATCCAATAACCGTGATTTTGTAAAGCCGCCCCAACACGAAAGATATTGTGATATGAACCTATTACCCAAATTGCACCATCAGGTTTGAGAATACGACGCGCTGCTTTGAGCCATTCATTGGTAAATTTGTCATAGGCCGCAAATGAAGAAAACTGATCCCAGCTGTCATCAACCGCATCCACGCGGCTGTTATCGGGTCGATGTAAGTCGCCTTTGAGCTGAAGATTGTAAGGCGGATCTGCAAAAATGAGATCAACACTTGCCTCAGGAAGCGCATTCATTGCATCGACACAGTCGTTGTCGATAATTTGATTCAATGGAAGAACCCGGGAGCCCTGGTCTTTTAATCGTGTCGTCATGTCTGCCTCATTTACCGGCGCATTTTGCGCTCTCTTGTTCACCCTAAGATGAGTCAAAGTCGATTCGGCGTCAATTTATTTTTTTGAATCAATAAGTTAATTTATTTTGCGCCACACAAGATATTGTGTACTGGTTTAAACGAACGTCTATGATGAGGGCTCACTCCAAGATGTTGCAAAGCTAATTGATGCTCTTTTGTCGGATATCCGGCATTTTTATCCCATCCATACCCAGGATTTTGTCTTGCGAGATCAGTCATAAGGCGATCTCGTGTTATTTTTGCAACAATTGAGGCAGCTGCAATCGACACTGATTTGGCGTCACCTTTGACAATAGCCTGAGAAGGGACTGGCAACTCGGCCGGAATGCGGTTGCCATCAATGATAACAAATGAAGGGCCCGGATCAAGTTGGGTAATGGCTTGCCTCATGGCGAGCAAACTGGCCTGAAAGATATTAATCCGATCAATCTCTTCGACTGAGACATGCACTACACTGACACTGCTATGTTGTAAGATTAAATCATACAGCACTTCGCGTTTTTTAACGGACAAGGCTTTTGAATCATTTAGACCGGTGGGAATATTGTTCGGATCAAGGATCACTGCAGCAGCCGTTACAGGTCCGGCCAAAGGTCCTCGACCAACTTCGTCCACACCTGCGATAATTTCAAACCCTTGGGCATGCAAATCAGCTTCAAAAGAAAAGTCAGGACCCAACATAGGCACACTACATGTAATTCTCTGTCTTCAAGAGACAGAGATCGAAAACGAAAAAACCTGCCAAATATTTGGCAGGTTTCTCTTTATTTATCGCATGAAGCGGCATTAGTCATCACATACTGGCTAATTAATTAAGCGCAGCGTCCGTGATCGCATGTGTCCAAGCGCCTTCAGGTTTTTTAGTAATAACCGGATCAGAACCACCACCCATAAGCGTTGCAACTGTACGCTCATAATCTGCTGGATCCAGCGCACCGTTTGACCCTGCAGTCAATTTTGCAATTTCGCCCATCATACGCTTCATGTGTTCTTCACTTTGCGCACCACTGGCATCATTATCAAGGACAATCTCAGCTGCTTCGTCTGGATTGTTCTCTGCATATTTCCATCCCTTCATTGAAGCACGAACAAAACGTACCATTCTGTCAACAAATGCCGCATCCCCAAGATTATCTTCATGAACGTAAAGGCCATCTTCAAGAGTAGCAACGCCCTGTTCTTCATATTTGAAGACTACCAAATCATCTGGTGTAAGCCCTGCATCAATTATTTGCCAATATTCGTTATAGGTCATTGTTGAAACACAATCAGCCTGACCCTGTAGGATTGGTTCGATGCCCCAACCTTGTTTCAACACAGTAACGGCATTTTCCGATCCGTCTGTCGAAATACTCAGTTGGCTCATCCAGCTCAAAAATGGATATTCATTACCAAAGAACCAAACACCAATAGTTTTCCCGCGCAAGTCACTCGGAGTGGTAATACCTGAATCTTTGCGGCAAGAGAGCATCAACCCAGATGATTTGAATGTTTGTGCGATATTTACAATGGGAAGGCCTTTTTCTCGGCTAGCCAATGCGGATGGCATCCAATCTATCATTACATCTGCGCCACCACCAGCAAGCACCTGAGCAGGTGCTACATCGGGTCCGCCAGGCTTAATGTCCACTTCAAGCCCTTCAGCATCATAAAAGCCTTTGTCTTTAGCAACATAGTATCCTGCAAATTGTGATTGAGTTACCCACTTGAGTTGTAAGGCAACTTTATCAGCAGCATGTATCGTGCCCGCCGCCATGCCAAATGACAAAGCAAGGACTGTAGTCAGTAAATGTTTCATGTATTTTCTCCAAGTTAGTTTTCGGTTTTAACTCTGCTCATCCTCGTTGGGATGGGTGCCAAAAGGTCACCATCTTCTCAATCATTGCCACGGTCCCATAAAAAGCCGATCCGGCCATTGCAGCAACTGTTATTTCGGCCCAAACCATGTCTAGAGCCAATCTTCCAACTTCTGTCGAAATCCGAAATCCCATGCCTTTGATCGGGCTCCCAAAAAATTCTGCCACAATGGCACCAATTAAAGCCAACGTTGTCGTAGTTTTTAAACCATTAAAAATGAACGGCATGGCTGCGGGCAACCTCAGCTTAAGCAACGATTGAAAATAACCAGCAGCATAGGTCTGCATTAAATCGCGTTGCATCACAGAAGTGGCTTGAAGACCCTGAACTGTGTTTACTAGCATGGGGAAAAACACCATGGCGACAACAACAGCCGCCTTTGAGTGCCAATCAAAACCAAACCACATGACCAAAATCGGTGCGATCCCAATAATTGGCAACGCTGCCATAAAATTGCCTACTGGCAAAAGCCCACGCTGCAAAAAGGAGGATTTGTCGATGGCGATCGCAATCAAAACAGCACTGGCGCATCCAATCAAGTACCCACTTAGAGCGCCCTTAACAAACGTTTGAATAAAGTCCACTTTCAGAATATCAAACCGTTCAACAAAGGTGACTGCGATGGCCGTAGGTGGTGGCAGAATGACTGGAGACACTTCGAGCCCTTTGACCAAGAGTTCCCACATGATAATCAAAACAATACCAAAATTGATCGGTGCCAAAACTGGCCCTGCTTTGAAATCTGGTTTTGTGGCAAGGATCACATTCAGCCACCATCCGGCAGCCCAAACGAACAATGCGGCGATCACGAATATCATCTTTGCAGCCCCATCTTGTCCAAAACGATCTTTTGCATGACACCGATCAAATACACTAAAATAGCTGCAAGCGTTGCTGCTGAGATCAAAGCAGACCAAATTTGAATGGTCTGACCATAATAGCTTCCTGCCAAAAGCCGCGCTCCGAGCCCTGCAACTGCGCCTGTAGGCAACTCACCAACAATGGCCCCAACCAGACTAGCGGCCATAGCAATTTTTAAAGATACAAAAAAGTACGGCATCGAAGACGGCGCACGCAATTTCCAAAATATTGCGCTCTTTCCTGCGTTATAGGTGTGCATCAAATCGATTTGCATTTGGTCAGGGCTACGCAACCCTTTGACCATGCTCACCACGACTGGAAAGAACGATAGATAAGCTGAAATGAACGCCTTTGGGAGCAGACCAGATATCCCAACAGCGTTCAAAACTACTATGATCATCGGCGCAATGGCCAAAATAGGTATAGTCTGCGAAGCAATCGCCCATGGCATCACGCTCATGTTCATGGCCCTATTGTGCACAATTCCCACGGCGAGTAAAATTCCAAGTGTCGTGCCTATCATAAACCCAAGCAGCGTGGAGGAAAGAGTGATCAAACCATGATGGACGAGGCTCCGCTTGGACGTAATCTTTTTCAGTACGGTAGTCTTCCAAATTTCTGCCCCAACTTGATGCGGCGCAGGCAATTTGGGTTTTTCCTGCGACCAAGTATCGGCCACCATATCTTGAAGGCTTAACTCAATATTGGCGCGTTTGGCTTTGTCATAAGCCCATGCTGAGTTTAATGCGACAGCAGACCCGTACCAGACGACAATCAGTATAAAAATAATTGTCAAAACTGGGATCACAGAGCGCATTTACCGCCTCCATAACAGCTTTTGGTATTGACCAATGAACGTATCGAGCCTCTAAGCATGCCCATGACCTTCGCGCAGGCCTTCACGCACTCTTTGCGCGATTGAGATAAATTCTTTCGAGTCGCGGATTTCCAAAGGACGCTCATCTGACAATGTACTTTCAATAACATCCGTGATGCGACCTGGACGGGGCGACATAACCACAATTTTTGTGGATAGATAAACGGCCTCTGGGATGGAATGCGTTACGAAGCAAATCGTCTTATTGGTCCGCTTCCAAAGATCTAAAAGCTGTTCGTTCAAATGGTCCCGGACGATTTCATCAAGCGCCCCAAACGGCTCATCCATCAATAAGATATCGGCATCAAAAGCTAGAGCTCGGGCAATCGAGGCTCTCTGCTGCATACCACCAGAAAGCTGCCACGGGTATTTCTTTTCAAAATCTATCAAATCTACGAGTTCAAGAACACGCTTTACGCGGTCACTCTGGTCTTTTTTGCTTGCACCCATGATCTCGAGTGGAAGACGGATGTTACCGCTAATGGTACGCCAAGGATAAAGCCCAGCTGCCTGAAATACGTAGCCATATGCGCGTGTTTTACGTGCCTCGGCCGCAGACATTCCATTCACAAGAATATTCCCACCTGTGGGCGCCTCCAGATCAGCCATTACACGCAGAAAAGTTGTTTTTCCACATCCCGATGGCCCAATAAAACTGACAAATTCACCCCTTTTTATATTTAGGTTTATTTCATTGAGTGCATGAACAGGACCATCCTCTGTCTGAAACGTCAAAGACAGATCTGTCGCAGAAATTACTGGCGTTGTATTCATTGACGTTATTGGCTTTCGTAGGTTTTAAGCTGGCTATGGATTATCTATCCATCAGATACCCGCAGGGATATTCATCGGGTCTCTGTTTATCTGTTTAGGTGCGGTGAGTTCTTTCCATTTACTGAGTGCTAAATTGGGCGATGGAAAAGCCGGGCGAGGTACAAAGCGGCCACGACCCGGATTGGGCTGACTATTTTGCCCCCATGCCCAAATCACATCTCCTCGGCTGACTGTATAACGCGACTGGGCAGTTACATCAAAACCTTCAAAAACGTTGTAATCCAGAATAGAATGATGGTTGGAAACGCTGATAGATTTTGAGATTTTGGGATCCCAAACCACAATATCAGCATCGGCACCTTCAACTATTGCGCCTTTCTTAGGATAGATATTCAGGATTTTGGCGATATTTGTGCTAGTTACGGCAACGAATTCGTTTGGCGTCAGACGGCCCGTTTCTACGCCTTCAGTCCACAAAACTGCCAACCGCTCTTCCAATCCGTTCGACCCGTTCGGGATATAGCAGAAGTTATCTTTGCCCATCAGTTTTTGTTCGCTCGTAAAGGCCGCATGATCCGTGGCAACCACTTGCAACGATCCCGATTGAAGACCAGCCCAAAGACTTGCTTGATGCTCTTTATTGCGGAATGGGGGCGACATAACTCGGCGGGCGGAATGCATCCAGTCGCCTTTGAAGTATTCGCTTTCATCCAGCGTGAGGAATTGCGCTAGCGGTTCACCATAGACCCGCATACCTTTTTGACGAGCCCGTCGAATGGCTTCATGGGACTGCTCACAGCTTACATGAACTATATACAAAGGTACCCCTGCCGCATCAGCAATCGTAATCGCGCGGTTTGCAGCTTCACCTTCAAATTCAGGCGGGCGCGAATAAGCATGCCCTTCTGGTCCAGTGATCCCCTGCTCCAACATCTGTTGCTGCATATCCGCAACCAAGTCTCCGTTTTCAGCATGGACCATAGGCAGACCACCAATGTCGCGGCAGCGCTTAAAGCTTGCAAACATTTCATCATCTTCAACCATAAGAGCGCCCTTATAGGCCATGAAGTGTTTGAAAGAGTTCACACCCATATCAACGGCGTCTTTCATGCCGTTGAACACATCCTCATTCCAACCAGTGATCGCCATATGATAGCCGACATCGGAACAAATTTGAGGCGCAGACTTGCGATGCCATTCATTGATTGCATTCTTGATCGAGCCATCTTCTCCAGGTAAACAAAAATCGACAATCATTGTCGTACCGCCAGCTGCAGCAGCCCAAGTTCCAGTCTCAAAGGTTTCAGCCGCCGTGGTTCCCATAAAGGGCATCTCAAGATGGGTATGAGGATCAATACCACCCGGTATGACATAGGCACCTTCAGCATCGATATATTCATCACCCGTCAGGTCTGCCCCAATTTGTTTGATAACTTCTCCTTCGATTAGGACATCTGCTTTCCACGTACGATCAGCCGTACAAACCATACCACCTTTAATTACTTTGCTCATCTCGATCCTCCTCGTCAGTTGCCTAAGTTCTATACTCTAATCTAAAATAACTGCTGTTTCCACCACGGCATGGAACAGGACCTCCGCGCCAGCGGTGGACCATTCCTTGGAGATATCCTCAGCCTCATTGTGGCTAAGCCCGTCTACACAAGGACACATTATCATGGCCGTTGGTGCAACTTTGTTAATCCAACAGGCATCGTGTCCTGCACCTGAAATAATGTTTCGGTGCGAATAGCCAAGCCGTTCAGCCGCATCTCTGACGGTGCTGACACAGTCCTCGTCAAATGTAACGGGATCAAAGCCTCCAACTTTTTCGAATTCGATGCCTAACCCCATATCATCACAGATCTTCTTTGCATCTGCGTGCAATCGAGTTTCCATGTCTTGAATGACAGACAGATCAGGACTACGAAAATCTACGGTAAATACGACTTTGCCGGGAATGACATTGCGGGAATTGGGGTATACATCGATTTGGCCAGCCGCACCAACGGCGTGCGGTTTATGACTCCAGGCGATCTCATCCACAAGGTTTAGGACTTTGGCCATCCCGAGACCTGCATTTTTGCGCATGGGCATCGGTGTCGATCCAGTGTGGGAGTCATTGCCGGTGATTGTCACTTGCGTCCAGCTAAGGCCTTGTCCATGTGTGACCACGCCGACGTCTTTACCCTCTGCCTCTAATATAGGACCCTGCTCGATGTGGAGTTCGAAAAATGCGCGCATCTTTCGTGCACCAGTTTCTTCGTCACCGCGCCAGCCGATCCGTTTGAGTTCGTCGCCAAAGGCTTTACCGTCTGCATCAACTCGTTGATACGCCCAGTCCTTATCATGTACCCCAGCAAAAACACCCGACGATAACATCGGCGGGGCGTAGCGCGTGCCCTCTTCATTGCTGAAATTGGTTACGACGATGGGATGACGTGTTTTGATACACATATCATTGAGACTTCGCAGGATTTCTAACCCACCCAATACACCCAATACACCGTCATATTTACCGCCAGTTGGCTGGGTATCTAGATGGGATCCAACATAAACGGGCAACGCATCAGGATCAGCTCCTTCCCGGCGGGCAAACATATTGCCCATTTGATCCAGACCCATTTCACAGCCTGCAGCTTCGCACCAAGATTGAAACAACGCACGGCCTTCTCCGTCTTCGTCTGTCAAAGTCTGACGGTTATTACCCCCAGCAACACCTGGCCCAATTTTGGCCATTTCCATCAGGCTATCCCAGAGCCTATCCCCGTTAATTCTTAGGTTCTCTCCCAGCGCCGCCATAGCGATCTCCTTTGGCTATATTCAGCTTTTACCCCTAAGCTGTTGTTACTATAAAAAGAAGCTTTTTCCTTAAAGACTATGCCATTTCAAGCTGTTTGCATCCCTTCACGCTGTTTGCATCCCTTTACATTGAAATCCCATCCAGACATGTCGATCCAGAAAAAATTTTACCATTCGGTAAAGTTCAGCCTAGCACAGAAGCCTTAGCAGTCAACATTGATATATCGGAAACATGACAGTGCTTAACTCGTGGAATACACTAGCGTTGATCCACCAGCTTTGGTAAGTCAGTTAGATATGCCTTTAGAAAAAACCAAACCGCGCACGCGAATACAAAAACAAAATATCGCTGCCATCATGGATGCTGCGCTCGAGGTATTTTCGGCAAATGGTTTTCGTGGGTCAACGCTCGATCAAATTTCTCAAGCTGCAGGTATATCAAAACCAAACCTACTCTATTATTTTAATAGTAAACAGGCAATCCACGTGCAATTGCTGAGTGAATTACTGGATGTGTGGTTGGCACCTTTAAGAGAAATGGACCCGCAGGGTGATGCTCAAGTAGAATTGATGGCTTATGTACGTAGAAAACTCGAACTCTCCCGAAATTTCCCCAGAGAAAGCCGCCTATTTGCGAATGAAATCGTTCAAGGCGCTCCGCGAATAGAGGGCTTTTTAAAAAACGACCTAAAAAGCTTACTAGACGAACAAGCAAAAGTAATTCGCACTTGGATGGACGACGGTAAACTTGCGCGTCTTGATCCCTATCACCTAATCTTTTCCATTTGGGCGATGACCCAGCATTATGCCGATTTTGACGCACAGATTCGCATGGTGCGAGCAGATCAGATAACGGACTCTCACGACGGCGCTGAGGAATTTGTCGAGAGCGTGTTTAGAAAAATCCTAGCACCTTAATATAGCCTATTCCGCTGCTTGCGCCGATGGGTTGTTGGGATGCGTTGTCCAATCTCCATGTTCTGCGGCAACAGGAATACCAGTGCGCTCATCCATTGCTCCGACTGGTAACGTTTCCATGGTAATACACCCTTCTACCGGGCAGACATTAACGCAGAGGTTACAGGCAACGCATTCATCGTCTTTGACCTCAAGATACGGTCTGGCGTCATCGAAATGGCCTGATGACTGGTATCTTCACAGGCCGCATAGCATCGACCACATTTAATGCAATCATCCTGATTAATGCGTGCTTTAGTGACATGATTCAAATTGAGATATTGCCAGTCCGTCACATTGGGAACAGCGCCACCAATAAATTGATCTATGGATGTATATTGTTTTTCGTCCATCCACTCTGAAAGCCCAGAAATCATTTCTTGAACGATCTTAAATCCATAGGTCATTGCAGCGGTACAGACTTGAACATTGCCCGCGCCAAGAGCCATGAATTCCGCAGCGTCGCGCCAGTCGGTGACACCGCCGATGCCGGAAATCGGAATATCGCACGTAATGGGGTTACGAGCGATCTGCGCAACCATGTTCAGTGCTATGGGTTTAACAGCCGGTCCACAATAACCGCCATGCGTTCCTTTTCCGTCAATTGTTGGCGTAGGGGCCATTAAGTCAAGGTCCACTCCAGTTACGGATGTGATCGTATTGATTAAGCTTACCGCGTCCGCACCACCCTTCAGGGCCGCATGTGCCGGCTGACAGATATCAGAAATATTAGGCGTTAGCTTAACAATGCAAGGCATACGCGTTGTTTCTTTAACCCAACGCGTCACCATTTCCACATATTCCGGCACCTGCCCAACGGCAGAGCCCATACCGCGTTCAGCCATCCCATGTGGGCACCCAAAATTTAGTTCCACACCGTCTGCTTCGGTCTCTTCGACCAGCGGTAAAATAGTTTTCCAAGCCCCCTCTTCACAAGGCACCATCAAAGACGCAACAACGGCGCGGTCAGGATAGTCCCGTTTCACAGCCTTGATCTCGCGCAGGTTGATTTCGAGAGGGCGATCCGTGATAAGCTCAATATTATTTAGACCCAAAAGGCGTCGATCTGCCCCCCAAATTGCCCCATATCGCGGCCCATTCACGTTCACAATTGGTGGGCCTTCCGAGCCAAGCGTTTTCCATACGACACCGCCCCAACCCGCCTCAAAAGCGCGGCGGACATTGTATTCCTTATCTGTGGGCGGCGCAGATGCCAGCCAGAAGGGGTTGGGAGATTTAATTCCGAGAAAATTGCTTTGTAGAGTTGCCATTTCAATTAACCTTTCTTCATAGGGAAGCTGACCTTCAGGACATCAATGTACGATGGATATCTTCGGCTGCGTCGCGGCCTTCTGCAACGGCTGTAACAGTTAGATCGTCACCATCACTTGCACAGTCGCCGCCGGCCCAAATATTGGCATGGGATGTTTTGCCATTTTCACTGACGGCAATCTTTCGCCCCTCAATCTTCAAAAGGCTCGGCACACCAGTTAGGTTTTGCCCTATGGCTTTGAAAGCCTGATCTGCCTGAAGACGAAACGTGTCATCTGTGCGCTGCAATCCAGACTGCCCATCAATCGTGTAGGCAAATTCGATTTCCTGAACGGCACCGTAGCCGATGATCCCAATTGGCTCTGCATTTGTAATAATATTGACCCCGCGCGAGGCTGCAATATCTTGCTCATATTTTGACGCATTCATCTGCTCGCGACCTCTGCGATACACAAGATGCACGTTTTGAGCTCCGAGAAGTTTGGACTGTACCGCAGCATCAACGGCTGTCATTCCGCCTCCTATCACGACGACATGGCGTCCTACGGGCAGAGTGGATAGATCCTTTGCCTGACGCAGATCATGAATGAACGCTACAGCGTCAAGAACATGATCCTTTTCCTCACCAGCAAGGCCAAGCGCATTCACGCCACCAAGACCCATACCTAGAAAAATGGCATCAAAATCATCCAACAAACCCTTAAGATGGATTTCTTTTCCCAAAGACTTGCCAAGCTCTAGTTCGATACCACCTATTTTTAAGAGCCAGTCAACCTCTGCAGCTGCAAACTCATTTGTGGTTTTGTAGGCTGCAATTCCAAATTCATTTAGTCCACCTGCTTTGAGGTTGGAGTCAAAAATACGTACTGAGTGTCCATGCATTGCAAGACGGTGAGCGCACGCCAAACCTGCTGGTCCGGCGCCGACAACGGCAACTGTCTTACCAGTCTCAGCATTACGATCAAATGGATGCTCTCCTTTTTGCATGAGCGTATCTGTCGCAAAGCGTTGCAACCCTCCGATATCAACAGGCTGGCCTTCCGCTTTTTCGCGCACACAGGCCTCCTCACAAAGAGTCTCGGTTGGGCAGACGCGCGCACACATCCCGCCTAAGATATTCTGTGACAGAATTGTTTTTGCGGATGCTTCTGGTGTACCGGTGGCAATTTGGCGAATAAACAAGGGGATATCGATATCCGTCGGGCAAGACGTTACGCAAGGCGCGTCGTAACAAAAGTAACAACGGTCCGCGGCAACTAATGCCTCATGGGGATCAAGGGGCGGGTGTAAATCTGAAAAGTTATCCTGATACTCGCCTGTTTTCAAACGAGCAGAAACAACACCGGATCCTGGGTTTGGCTGCGACACATTTAGCTCCTGAGTTTTCCAGTAATTTAGAGTTTGCCATAAAACAAAAATTTTATCAATTGGTAAAATTAATCATGGTTTACTTTCCTAGATGAGGTATGAAATGGCGTTAAAGGACGGTGTCTTTAAATGGAAACAGCATGACTTACAGTAAAAAAGGCCTAGCCCATTTTGGGATGCTGACATTTTCTGCACTGGTTGCAGGATCATTTCCAATCGGTGCGCGGATCTCTGGGTACATAGATCCAATTGCGTTGACATTTGCCAGATTTTGCCTTGCCACTGTTTTAATTAGTATTTTTCTTCTGCTCAAAAAAGAGTTAAAGGCCGCATATTTTGTAAAGTTCTGGCGCTATATGGTTATTGGCGGTTTGTTTGCCACTTACTTTATCTGCATGTTCGAGGCACTCAAAACAGCGTCACCAATTTCAACATCTACAATTTTCACGCTTATGCCCTTCATGAGTGTCTGCCTGGATCGGCTCTTTTTTGGTGTTCAAACCCGTCAACGAATGATCTTTTTACTTCTTACCGGTGCTCTGGGAACGCTTATTATTGTTTTCAAAGGATCTTGGGAACAATTGATAAACCTCAATATGTCCTATGGTGAGATGACATTCTTTTCCGGGACAATTGCACATGCCGCATTTGCCATACTCATCCCCAAAGTCCGCAGGCAAGAACCGGCAATTTTTATCTCTTTTGCCAGCATGCTGGCGGCCAGCGGACTTATATTGTTAATTTTTCCTGTCCAGATCTCGGCAACAGATTGGCTAAATCTACCGAAAGAAGTTTATCTCTCAATTATATATCTAGGCGTCTGTGCAACCATTATCACTTTTACCCTGCTGACCTTTGCCTCATCCCAGCTGCACAGCGGAAATATGACAGCCTATACATTCATGACGCCGTTTTGGGTAACACTTATTGAATTTGGATTTTTTGGCACCACCTTGGAATACTATTTTTTCCAAGGCGGAGCATTATTATTCATAAGCCTATTCTTACTTTTGA